>NZ_JBHXSL010000064.1:20131-40564 GCF_042714725.1 Streptomyces sp. NPDC058685 | reverse complement strand
GGCACACACTGTGCCGGGCCCTCCCGCATGCGTGGGTGGAGGCTCTGCTACTCCTCGACCAGCAGCCGCTCGCGCAGCTGCGCGAGGGTGCGGGCCAGCAGGCGGGAGACGTGCATCTGGGAGATGCCGACCTCCTGCGCGATCTGCGACTGGGTCATGTTGCCGAAGAACCGGAGCAGCAGGATGCGCTTCTCCCGCGGTGGCAGATCCTCCAGCAGTGGCTTCAGCGACTCGCGGTACTCGACGCCCTCCAGCGCCTCGTCCTCGGCGCCGAGGGTGTCCGCGACCGCCGGCGACTCGTCGTCGGTGTCGGGGACGTCCAGGGACAGCGTGGAGTACGCGTTCGCCGACTCCAGGCCCTCCAGGACCTCCTCCTCCGAGATGCCCAGACGCTCGGCGAGCTCGTGGACCGTCGGGGAGCGGCCGTGCTGCTGGGAGAGTTCGGCGGTCGCCGTGGTCAGGGCGAGCCGTAGCTCCTGAAGCCGGCGCGGGACGCGGACCGCCCAGCCCTTGTCGCGGAAGTGGCGCTTGATCTCACCGACGACCGTCGGCGTCGCGTAGGTCGAGAACTCGACGCCACGCTCCGGATCGAACCGGTCCACCGACTTGATCAGACCGATCGTCGCGACCTGGGTGAGGTCGTCCAGCGGCTCACCCCGGTTGCGGAAGCGCCGCGCCAGGTGCTCGACCAGCGGCAGATGCATACGCACCAGCTGGTTGCGCAGTGCCGCCCGCTCCGAGGAGCCGTCGGGCAGCTTGCGAAGCTCGATGAACATCGCCCGCGCCCCGCTGCGGTCATGTGGATCGTGGTGCTGCTGCTCGTGCACGTGCTCGCTCATATGGGCCGCCCGCTCTGCCTGCGCCTGCTCCGCCGCGTCCAAAAGGCCGTCCACCGGATGCGGCCGCGCCTGCTGCTCCGGGATGCCGTGCACCGCGGGTGGCTCGTTCCGCACCGGACCGTCCCCGTTCCTCACGCCGGCCCGGGTCCCGCGCCGCGCTGTTTGTACAGGCTGATGGAGACCGTACGGTCGTCGGCTACCGAGGAGTCGACCTTGCCGGCCAGTGCGGAGAGCACCGTCCAGGCGAAGGTGTCGCGCTCCGGCGCCCGGCCGTCGGTCGTCGGCGCCGAGACCGTGACCTCCAGCGAGTCGTCGACCAGTCGGAACACACAGCTGAGGACGGAGCCGGGGACCGCCTGCTGCAGCAGGATCGCGCACGCCTCGTCGACCGCGATCCGCAGATCCTCGATCTCGTCGAGGGTGAAGTCCAAGCGCGCTGCGAGGCCGGCCGTCGCCGTCCGCAGCACGGACAGATAGGCACCCGCAGCGGGCAGCCGGACTTCCACGAAGTCCTGAGTCCCGGGCTCGCCTGCGATCTGGGACACCCTCACCTCCAAGGTGGCACAAGCTCTTTCGGGGCCGCGGGAGAAAGATCCCGAAGCCGTGGGCTACGCAATCAGAACGCAGCCGGTACTGGCCCGGCGACGCTATCGCGATCCATAGTGCCCTGTCGCCGGGCCCCCACTCGGTGGCTGTCACTCATGGTAAGCATATGACCACACACAGTGGCTAGAGGTCTGCGGGCCCAATTGTGAGGAACCGGCGGAGGGTTGACGTACCCAGGCTTCAGACGATCGAACCGTCCACGAAGCACCACCGCCAGTTCTCTCCCGGCTCGAAACTGCGCATCACCGGATGGCCCGTCTCCGCGAAATGCGCCGACGCGTGGCGCATCGGCGAGGAGTCGCAGCACCCCACCTGCCCACAGGTCAGGCAGAGTCGCAGGTGCACGGGATGGGTGCCGCCCGCGTCGCACTCCGCGCACGTCCCGGTCAGCGCGGCCGGTGCGGGGACGGGCAGTTCTGCTGCATGCGCACACTCGCTCATGATTGCCAGATTACGGCGGTGGACGCCGGACGAGGCGTGGACGGACCGAGGGACGGCGAGAGATGGACGTATTGCCCCTGGTGGCACTGATCGCGGGCAGCGCCGCGATCGCCGGGCTGGCCCGCAGGTCGCCCGTGCCCGTACCCCTGCTGCTCGTGGCCGCGGGGCTGATCTGCGCGTACCTGCCCGGGGTCCCGGACTACACGCTCGACCCGCACATCGTGCTGCCGCTGGTGCTGCCGCCGTTGCTGCACAAGGCGGCGGTCGACAGTTCCTACCTCGACCTGAAGGCCAACCTCCGGCCCGTCGCGCTGCTCTCGGTCGGCTATGTGCTCTTCGCGACCCTCGTGGTGGGCTACCTCGCCTTTCTGCTGGTGCCCGACCTGCCCCTGACGGCGGCGCTGGTCCTCGGAGCCGTGATCGCGCCGCCGGACGCGGTGGCCGCCACCGCGATCGCCCGCCGGCTCGGGCTGCCGAACCGCATCACCACGATCCTCCAGGGCGAGTCCCTGGTGAACGACGCCACCGCGATCACGGCGTTCAAGGTGGCGCTGGCCGCCGCCGTGGGGGAAGGGGCGAGCTGGGCGGGGGGCATCGGTGAATTCGCCCTGGCCTCGCTCGGCGGCATCGCCGTCGGCCTGCTGCTGATGGTGCCGCTCCACTGGCTGCGCACTCATCTGAAGGAAGCGCTCCTCCAGAACACGCTGTCGTTGCTCATCCCCTTCGTCGCCTACGCGGCGGCCGAGCACGTCCACGCCTCCGGCGTCCTCGCCGTGGTCGTCGTGGCGCTGTACCTCGGGCACCGCTCGTGGCAGGTCGACTTCGAGACGCGGCTCCAGGAGGACGCCGTGTGGCGGATGATCGCCTTCATCCTGGAATCCGCCGTGTTCGCGCTGATCGGACTGCAACTGCCGTACGTCCTGGACGGCCTCGGCAACTACGGCGTCGCCGAATCCCTCTGGTACGCCTTCGCGGTCTTCGTCTGTGTGGTGGTGGTGCGGTACGTCTGGGTCTTCCCGGGGACGTACCTGCCGCGACTGTTCTCCTCACGCGTCCGGGAGCGGGAACCGGACACCGACTGGAAATCGCCCGTGATCGTCGGCTGGGCCGGAATGCGCGGGGTCGTCTCCATGGCGATCGCCTTCTCCATCCCGCTGACCGCGGCCGACGGCGAGGCCTTCCCGGCGCGGAACCTCGTGCTGTTCCTGACGTTCACGACGGTCATCGGCACGCTCGTGGTGCAGGGACTGACCCTGCCGGTCCTGATCCGCAAGCTGAAGCTGCCCCAGCGCGACGCCTACGCCGAGACGCTCGCCGAGGCCCAGGCCCAGAACGAGGCGTCCCAGGCGGCGGACCGGCGGCTCGACGAACTGCTCGCCGACAGCGCGAACGCCCTGCCCCAGCCGCTGGAGGAACGCCTGCGCACGGTCCTGGAGCGGCGGCGGAACTCCGTCTGGGAGCGGCTCGGCGGGGTGAACGAAGCGACCGGGGAGTCGGCGGACGACACCTACCGCAGGCTCGCCCGGCAGATGATCGGAGCGGAGCGTGAGGTCTTCGTGCGGTTGCGGGACGAGCGGCGGATCGACGACGAGATGATGCGGACGCTGCTGCGACGGCTGGATCTGGAAGAGGCGGCGGCGTTCCGCGAGGAGGCCGGATAGGGCTGTCGGGGGCTCGGGCCGGATCCGGTCAGGCTGCTTCCGGGGGTCGGGCCGGCCGGGGCAGGGTGCCGCAGAGGGGGCTCGGGCCGGACCCGGTCAGGATGCATCCGAGGGCTCGGGGTCTTCGGGCCGGCCCGTCACCACGGCGGCGACGGTGGTGCCCGCCGGGAACGCACCCTCGGCGACCAGGGTGGCCAGACCGTAGAGCATTTTGGCCACATACAGCCGCTCGACGGGCAGTCCGTGGCGTGCTTCGAACTCATCGGCGAACGCATCCAGCCTCGGAGTGGAGCGCGCGTACCCGCCGCCGTGGAAGCGCTCGTCGAGCGTCCAGTCGCCGGTGCGGCCGCCGAAGGCCTCCTGCTGGATACGGGCCGTCTCCGCGGCGAGGAAGCCGCCCCGCAGGACGGGGAAGCCGATGGCGCGCTGCCGCGGCGCGAGGCCCGCGGCGAGGCCGGCGAGTGTTCCACCGGTGCCGCAGGCGACGGCGACCACGTCCGCGAGCTGCCGGAGCTCGTGCCCGAGGGCCGTGCAGCCGCGTGCGGCGAGGGCGTTGCTGCCGCCTTCGGGCACGACGTAGAAGTCGTCCGCGCGGCCGGTGTGGTGCGCGGGGTCACCGGCCCGCGCCTCCGCCGCCGCTGCCAGGATCCGCGCCAGGACCTGGGGGTCGTTCTTCGTCCGGTAGGTGGCGCGGTCCACGAACACCAGACGCATGCCGTCCGCCGCGCACTGCGTGAGGGACGGGTTGAGCGGCCGGGACGCCAGTTCGTCGCCCCGGACCACGCCGACCGTGGGGAAGCCCAGCAGGCGGCCGGCGGCGGCCGTCGCCCGCAGGTGATTGGAGTAGGCGCCGCCGAAGGTCAGCAGCGGGCGGCCCGCCGCCGCCCGCAGATTCGGCGCCAGTTTGCGCCACTTGTTGCCCGGCAGGTCCGGGTGGATCAGATCGTCGCGCTTGAGCAGCAGGCGTATGCCGTGCCGGGAGAAGCGCTCGTCCTCGACCGGCTGCAGCGGCGACGGCAGCCGGGGCCGCAGGGCGGCGGTGAGGTCGAGCGCTTCCGGTGGCACACGGCCATTGTCACTTCAGGCGCTCGGCGATGCGTTCGCGCATGGCCTTCATGGTGAAGCCGCGCGGGTCGACCTTGCCCGGCTGCCATTCGAGGTGACCGATCACGGACCGTGAGTTCCAGCCGTGGTGGCGGCAGACGGCCGCCGCCGCCTTCTCGATCGCCTCCAGCTGGACGGCCGGCCAGGGGTCCTTGCCGTCGCCCAGGTTCTCGCACTCGAAGCCGTAGAAGTGGCGGTTCCCGTCGGTGTTCGCCTCGTTGTCGGCGGGGAGTGCCTTCTCCGCTATCACCGCGCGCAGGACGTCGTCGTCGCCCA
The DNA here is from genome assembly GCF_042714725.1 of Streptomyces sp. NPDC058685. Classification (NCBI taxonomy): domain Bacteria; kingdom Bacillati; phylum Actinomycetota; class Actinomycetes; order Kitasatosporales; family Streptomycetaceae; genus Streptomyces; species Streptomyces sp. NPDC058685. The sequence goes on along the minus strand of NZ_JBHXSL010000064.1, from coordinate 35,637 downwards.
GGCCCGCGTGGTTGGCGCGGCCGTAGCCGACGAGATGGACCTTGCCGTCCTTGGCGATGACGCCGTGGCACAGCGGTCCCGGCAGGGACGCGTAGCCGTCGCGGCAGATGCGGACGGTGTTCGCGGTGCCCTTGGTGACCGTGTGGTGGATCATCACACCGTGCACCGGGCCCCACGGGCCCTTGTGGTTGCGGTTGTGCGTGCGCCATTCGCCGACCTGGACGACTGTCAGTCCCTCGTCGCGTAAGGCGTCGAGAAACCTGCTCGCGGACATGGGTGCGGCCATCGGTGGAGCTCCCTGGGGTGGGGGATGGGGATGGTGGGGGGATGGTGGTGGACGCGGAATGCGTCGTACCGGGCTTCTACCCGAACTCCCGCGGACGGACCACTTGTTCGGGCGGTGATCGAGCCGATCCGGTCACCGGACCGGACGACCGGCTTCCGCCCCATGTGCCCCACTGGGGGATAAGTAGTCCCATCCGTTTGTGTAATGGCGTCCGTACTCTGCGTGCTGACAGGCTTTCTCTCGCAGGTCAGACCATGATCGAGAGGGAGTCCTAATGTCGGTTGGTTCGGTTGGCTCTGTCGGCGACGAGGTCCGTGAGCAGCACACGCCGAAGCAGCAGAGCCTCGGTACGGCCGCCGCGCGGAACCTTGCGACCACCACCAAGTCGGTGCCGCAGATGCAGGAGATCACCTCACGGTGGCTGCTGCGCATGCTGCCCTGGGTGCAGGTGCAGGGTGGCACCTACCGGGTGAACCGCCGCCTGAGCTACTCGGTGGGCGACGGGCGCGTGACGTTCGTGCAGACCGGCGACCGCGTGTCGGTCATTCCCGCGGAGCTGGGCGAGCTGCCCGCTCTCCGGGAGTACGGCGAGGAGTCGGTCCTGGCCGAGCTGGCGAACCGCTGTGAGCAGCGGGAGTTCGCGGCGGGTGAGGTGGTGGCCCCTGCGGGGTCGGCCGCCGACCGCGTCTACCTCCTGGCCCACGGCCGGGTGGAGCAGATCGGCACCGGGCCCTACGGCGACGAGGCGGTTCTCGGAGTCCTCGCCGACGGCGCCTACTTCGGCGAGCAGGCCCTGGTGGACCGCGACGCCACCTGGGACTACACCGCCCGCGCCGCCACCGCCTGTACGGTCCTGGTCCTGACCCGGGACGACGTGCTGAACCTCGCGGAGCGCGCCGACTCGCTCCGCGCTCATCTCGCAGGGCTCGCCGCGCTGCCGCATCAACGGACCAACAAGTACGGCGAGGCGGCGATCGACCTGTCCGCGGGACATGTCGGTGAAGCCCTCGTCCCGCACACCTTCGTGGACTACGAGGGTGCGCCGCGCGAGTACGAACTGAGCGTCGCCCAGACCGTGCTGAAGGTGCACAGCCGGGTCGCCGACCTCTACAACCAGCCGATGAACCAGACCGAGCAGCAGTTGCGGCTCACCGTGGAGGCGCTGCGCGAGCGCCAGGAGGACGAGCTCGTCAACAACCGGGAGTTCGGTCTCCTGGCCAACTGCGACTACGGACAGCGCCTCCAGCCGCACGACGGCGCGCCCAGCCCCGACGACATGGACGAACTGCTGTCGCGGCGGCGCGGTTCGAAGATGTTCCTCGCCCACCCACGGGCCATCGCCGCCTTCGGACGTGAGTGCAACCGGCGCGGGCTCGTCCCGGACAGTGTCGAGGTCGCCGGCCACCATGTACCGGCCTGGCGCGGTGTACCGATCTTCCCGTGCAACAAGATCCCGGTCACCGAGGCCAGGACCACCTCCATCATCTGTATGCGTACCGGCGAGGCCGAACAGGGCGTCATCGGCCTTCAGCAGGCGGGTATCCCGGACGAGATCGAGCCGAGTCTGTCCGTGCGATTCATGGGCATCGACGAGCAGGCGATCATCTCCTACCTCGTCACGGCCTACTACTCCGCAGCGGTGCTGGTGCCCGACGCCCTCGGTGTCCTGGAGAACGTGGAGGTGAGCCGCTGGAGGTGACCCGACCGGCGGCCGGGAGCGCGCCTGCTACCCGTGCTCCCGGCCTCCGCCCCCCTCGGAGCGGAGCAACCGGCCGCAACCTCGCACCGGACCCCCCCGAAAGGACCGCACAGTTGACCATGTCGGAGGCCGTCGAGGGCCGTGAGGCCATCGCCCTTCTGGACCGCACCCGCGAGGTCGTCGATCCCCAACTACGAGCAACCATCGACTCCCTGCCCGGTTCCCTGCGCCGGGTCGCGATGTACCACTTCGGCTGGGAGCACGCGGACGGAACCCCGGCCGCGGGGTCCACCGGCAAGGCCATCCGGCCGGCGCTCGTCCTCGCCGCCACCAGGGCACTCGGGGGGAACCAGCGCCTCGCGGTGCCGGCCGCGGCAGCCGTCGAGCTCGCGCACAACTTCACACTGCTCCACGACGATGTCATCGACGAGGACCCGACCCGAAGACACCGCCCCACCGCCTGGACCGTCTTCGGCACCCCCGACGCGATCATCGCGGGTGACGCCATGTTCGCCGTGGCGCTGCGTCTGCTCGCCGAGGACCACCATCCGGCGTCCGCGGCCGCGTCGCGGCGGCTCACGGACTGTGTGATCGAGCTGTGCGCCGGACAGCAGGCGGACTGCGCTTTCGAGGAGCGCGCGCCCAACGACGTGTCCCTCGACGAGTGCCTCGAGATGGCGACCGCCAAGACAGGTGCGCTGCTGGGGTGCGCCTGCGCGCTCGGAGCCCTGTACGCCGGCGCGGGGGAGGAGGAGACCGCAGCCATGGACGCGTTCGGCAGGGAGGCCGGGCTCGCGTTCCAGCTGATCGACGATCTCATCGGCATCTGGGGCGACCCTGACCGGACGGGGAAACCGGCGGGCGCCGACCTGGCCGCGCACAAGAAGTCGCTGCCGGTGGTGGCCGCCCTGACCTCCGGCACCGCCGCCGGGGCGGAACTGGCCGAGCTGTACCGGGGGCCCATGAACGCCGCGACGGTGCGCCGGGCCGCCGAGGCGGTCGACCGGGCCGGGGGCCGGGACTGGGCGCAGTTGCAGGCGGCCGACCGGATGGCCCGCGCCGTCCATGAGCTCTCCCGGGCGGTGCCGGATCTGGCGGCAGCGGGGGATCTGCTGGCCCTGGCCGAATTCGTCACCCGTCGTACCCGCTGAGGTGCCCGGCTCCCCGACCATGGAGAGGGTTGACCGATGAGGACGTGGACGCGACGCGGGGGCGAGAGGCGGAGACGGATGAGCGTGGAGGTACGGCAGGCGACGGCGGAGGACCGGGAGGAACTCGTCCGCCTCATCCATGAGGCGTTCCGGGACGATCCGGTGAGCCGGTGGGTCTTCCAGGACCCGGCCGAGCTCCGCCGGGCCCACGCACCCTTCGTGGGGGTGTTCTTCGACCTGGCCCTCGCGGTGGGCCGGGCCGATGTCACCGAGGACGGCTCGGCCGTGGCCCTCTGGTTCCCGCGCAAGCCCGGGGCGGCGGGGGAGGGCGAAGTCGACGACGAGACCGGGGCCCGGCTGATGGCGATCGCCGGACGGAGCCGCGTCCGGGCGGAGACGGTCGGCCGGCTGACGGACGAGGTCCATCCGCACGACAGGGCACACGAGTACCTCCAGCTGATCGCGGTCTCGCCGCAGCATCAGGGGCAGGGCCGGGGGACGGCGTTGCTGGCGCCCGCGCTGGAGCGCTGTGACCGGGACGGAGTTCCCGCCTATCTGGAGGCGAGCAACCCCGGCAGCCGACGGCTGTACGAGCGGCTGGGTTTCATCTTCACGGGCACGGCAGTGCACCTGCCGGACGGCCCGGTGATGTGGCCGATGTGGCGGGAGCCGCAGGGGCGTTGACGTTCACAGCCGTGGGTGTGGCTCGCTGAATCCGAGAGGAGAAAAGCTCTTGCTTGACCACTATGACTGAAGCACTATGAGTGGAGTGGTTCGTCGGTCCGGCGGATCCTCCACGACCGAAGGTGTCCTGTCTTGCGCAAGCTCAGCTATTTCATCGCGGCGTCGATCGACGGCTTCATCGGAGGCCCGGACGGTAGCGGCGAAAGCTTCATGGAGTACGTGGCCGGGGACTTCCTGGAGTACCTCAGGACGGAAGCCCCGGACACCCTGCCCACCGCCGGCCGTCGGGCGCTCGGTGTCGACGGCGTCCCGAACACCGAGTACGACACGATCATCCAGGGGCGAGGCAGCTACGACCTCGCCCTCGAAGCGAAGATCACCAGCCCGTACGCCCACCTGCGGCAGTACGTGGCGTCACGCAGCATCACCGAGTCGCCCGACCCGGATGTGGAGATCGTCTCCGGAGATGTCGCCCTCAAGGTCCGGGAGCTCAAGCAGGAGAGCGGCCTCGGGATCTACCTCTGCGGCGGCGCCGATCTCGCCGGTCAGCTGAGGGAGGAGGTCGACGAGCTCGTCATCAAGACCTATCCGGTGGTGCTCGGCACCGGCATGCCCATGTTCGCCTCGGGGTTCCGGGCGGACGCGTTCACTCTCGACTCCGTGCGGGCGTTCGACAACGGCGTCCTCGTCAGGAAGTACCTCAGGAAGCGCTGACCGCCGGGTGTCCTGTCCGTCCGTACCGCCATATCCTTGGAGATATGGGCAGCGAAGGACGTCGGACCGTCCGCAGCCCGCAGGCCGAGCACCGATGCCCGGCGTGCGGACAGCCTGTCGGTACCGTGACGAAGCGACGCAAGACTCTCGGGGCGTACGTCCCCTTCTGGGGCCCCGGCCCCTGCCACAATCCCGACTGCGCCCAGAGCGCCGAATCCGGGGGCGAGCGGCCGGGTGACGCGCCCGGCCGGGCGGTGGACACCACCTGAGGTGCCCCGGCCCGGTCCCTGAGGCATCCCTGCTGTTCGGCGGCGGGTGCGGTACCGCTACAGTCCGCGCCATGTCATCGGAGTCGACGGAAGTCTGGGCGGGCTGGTACCGCGACCGGCGGGGCGCAGAAGCGGTATCGATCGCGGCGCACGAACGCCAACTGCGCACGCGCATCAGGGGTGTTGAGTACGAAGGGGCGACGTTCGCCGCCCTGCGGGCCGTCGGGGGCGAGGCGTTGCTGTCCTCATGCGTGCTGGAGTGGGACATACCGCTGCCCGTGCACACGGCCGGCGCGGTCCAGCGGGCCACGCTCAGCTGCCTGCTGACGCTCGGCGAACCGCGGCCGGGAGGGTTCCTCGACCGCTCGGACCTCAACCTGACCCTGCACTACGGAGGGACGGCCTACGAGTCCGGAGTGGCCAGCGGCGACTTCGAGGAGGCGCTCGGCCGCATCCGTGAGCAGCTTCCGCCCGGCGCGGAGCTGGGGGCGCACGCCGCGGTACGGGCCTGAGCCGGAGGCGGCACGCCGCGGCGAGCCGGAGTATCGGCCGTAGCCGTAGCCGTAGCCGTAGCCGTAGCCGACAGTCCCGGCCCGGCCCGGTCAGGGGCTGAGCCGCGGACCCCGGCTCAGCGCAGGCCCTCCCAGCCCCAGCGAGGGGTGGGGCCCGGATCTCCCAGGTCCGTGCCCGGCGGCTCGGCCGACACATCGCGGGCGATCTTCGTACCCCAGTCGAAGTACTCCAGCACCCGGCGGCGCAGCAGCTCGTCGTCGGGGAGTTCCTTGTCCACCGCTGCGGTCATCAGCTCCATCCAGCGCAGCCGCTGCTCTTCGGTGATCCGCAGGCCCAGATGGGCGCGGAGCAGGGACTGATGGCCCCCCAGTTCGCCGGTGAAGCGGGCCGGCCCGTCGAAGATCTCGGCCAGCCACACCGCGACATGTTCGATGTGGGTGGTCGTGAAGCCGGCGAAGACGGGGGCGAGCAGCGGATCCGCGAGGACGGCGTCGTAGAAGGTGTTGCTCAGTCGCCGCAGGGTCTCGGTGCCGCCCACGGCCTCGTAGAGCGTCCCGGTGTGTTCACTCGGATCGGTCATGGCGCCACCCTAAGGTCCGAAACAGCGGAGGGGTGCCCTGCCACTTGTTCGCAGGACACCCCTCGTGTCGCGGTCCGCCCCTGCGGCTGGGGCGGGTGTCAGCGCGTCAGGAGACCTTGGCGATCGCTGCCGCCAGGCCGTTCGCCCACAGGGCGTTCACCCGCGCGCGCTCCGCGGCATTCGGGTTGGCGTTCTGGCAGGACGTGCCGGGACCGCCGCCCGACATCAGTTCGCTGCACGGGCCCGAGTAGTGGTCCGGCAGACCGAGCACGTGCCCGGTCTCGTGGGCCGTGACCCGGGTGGAGTTGTACTGCTGGTTCTGGCGGTAGTCGAGGAAGATGTAGCCGCGGCCGTGGCCGTCCGTGCTCGCGTACGAGCCGCGGGAGTCATTGCCCTCGTAGTACCGGAAGTCCGGGCTGCTGCCTTCCTGGAGGCGGACGTTGGTGACCGAGCTGTTCCAGATCTGGGTGCTGCGGGATATCTGCGAGCGGAAGGTCGGTGCGCTGGAGGCGCTGTAGACGACGGTCACGGCCTGCGCGCCCGGGTTGGCGGCGCGCTTCTCGGCCACCGACTTCACGACCGCGTCGAAGAACGCCGCGGTCGCCTTGGCGTCCTCGGAGGATCCTTCGTAGGCGGCGTACGACGTGTGCGCGGTGGCCGCAGGGGAGTTGGCCGTCGTCGCAGCGGTCGCGGGCACGGCGGAGAGCGCGGCCGCGAGGCCGAGTCCGACTGCCGTGGAGAGTACGGTTCTCAGGTGACGCATGGGGGGCTCCTACTCGTCCTATGAACGGGTTCGGTGCGTCAGAGTGTCGGGGAGCCGTCCCCTCGTGCGGATGATGTCAACTGCCGATAACTCCGGGGCATCACCTGTCCTGTCCGTCCCCTGTGCCCGAACTATGTGTCTGGTGTGGCAGTTGGTGCCGCCCTACTCTCGGGACATGGAGCTCGAGGTGAGGCACCTCCGCGCCCTGTGCGCGATTGCGGACACGGGCAGCCTGCACAAGGCAGCCCGACAACTGGGCGTCAGTCAGCCGTCGTTGACGACCCAGCTGCGGCGTATCGAGAACTCCCTCGGCGCGGAGCTGTTCTCCCGCGAACGCTCCGGCTGCCGGCCCACCCCACTGGGCCGCGCGGTCCTGAGCAGGGCCCGACCGCTGGTGGCCGAAATGGCGGCCCTCGTCGTCGAGGCCAGAGCCGCGGCGGGCAGAGCCGGCGGCCCCCGCTTACGGATCGGATCCACCGCGAGCCGTGCGCTCGCCGGCTGGCTTCGAAGACTCAGGCAGCGGCTGCCCGGCACGGACATCTCGCTGCATGTCGACGTCTCCGCGAACGCCCTGCTCAGGATGGTCGCCGCGGGTCAGCTCGATGTCGCTTTCGTGCACGAGGTGGAGGGCTGTCCGCTGCAGGTGCCCGACGGACTCTCGGTACGCGTGCTGGTCGAGCGCGAACCGCAGTTCATCTCCATGGCGCGTGATCATCCGGCCGCCGCGACTCCCGTGGTCGAGCTCGCCGATCTGGCCGAAGACCGATGGATCGTCGACCCCACGGTGGACGGTGAATGGGACGGGCTGCGCAGGGTCCTGGGGGCTGCCGGACTCAACCCGCGTGTCCTGCACGGGGATTACCACACGGCCGCCTCCCTGATAGCGGTCGGCGAGGCGGTCGCCCCCTGTCAGCCCACCTCGGGGCCGCGCGACGACATGGCGATCCGACCTCTCCGCGGAGACCCCCTGGCGGTACGGCTGTTGCTGTTCTCGCTGCCCGGTGCGTACGAGCTCTACGAGGCCGTGTACGCCGATCTGGAGAGCGCCTATCGCGAGGCGGCGTCCCGGGCGGCCACCTACCGGCACTGGCTGCTGCGGAACAACAGTCCTCTCCTGCCCGCGCCGGTGACCTGCGTGCCCTGACCCCCCGGCCGCGCGGGAGCGGTGACGGAGCCGGCCCGGCTCCGTCAACAGGCGCCCCGCTCAGCCCGTCGGGAACAGGCACGGCCGGACGCGGCCGGTTCAGCGACCCGGGACGCCCGTTTCGGCAGTCCGCGAGCCGGTTCAGCGACCCACGACGCCCGGTTCGGCAGTCCGCAGCCGGTCAGCCCCTCGCGAGCAGGGAACGCGCCTGTTCGCCCGCGACGCCGAGCGCGTCGGGGAAGACGTTCAGGCCGTGGGCCACGAGCGCGCCCTCGTGCAGCAGCATCAGGGTGCGGCCGAGCGTTTCCGGGTCCTGAGCCCCGGCCTCCCGGGCCAGGTCGGTGAAGAGCCCGAGCATCCAGGTCTTCTGGCCGGTGATGAGCGGGAACGCGGGATGCGCCGGATCGCTGATCTCGGCATGGGCGTTGACCATGCTGCACCCCCGAGTGCTGTGCTCACCCGCCCACACGCGAGAGGCGTCGAAGACGGCCAGGACGCGGGCGTCCGGTTCCTCTCCGGCCCCGGCCAGACGCTCGGCGAGGAAGGCCCGCCACTGTTCGTCGCGCGCCGCCAGGTACTCCACGACGATCTGGTCCTTGGAGCCGAACCGGTCGTAGAGGGTCTTCTTGGTGACCCCCGCCTCGGCCGCGATCAGGTCGACGCCGACCGCGTGGATGCCGCGTTCGTAGAAGAGGCGCGAGGCGGCGTCCAGCGCGCGGCGGGCGCCCGGGGTCAGGGCGACGCGGTGGGGTGACGTGGTGCTGCTCATGGCATTGAGTATACCGATCTGTATAGTGGAAGAGGTAGACCGATCTGTATACCTCCTTTCCCGGGTGGTGCGACTGCCATGAACGTCCTGCTCTCCGCGGCCTTCGTCCTCTGCTGGAGCTCCGGCTTCATCGGGGCCAAACTCGGGGCGGGCAGCGCCGACGCCGTGACGGTCCTGATGTGGCGGTTCCTGCCGCTGGCCCTCGTCCTCGCCCTGGTCTCGGCACTGGTCGCCCGGGCGTCCTGGCGCGGCCTCACCGCCCGGGACGTCCTGCGGCAGACCGTGATCGGAGCCCTGTCGCAGAGTGGCTATCTGCTCACCGTCTACGCGGCGATCCAGCTCGGCGTCTCCAGCGGCACCACCGCGCTGATCGACGGCACCCAGCCGCTGGTCGCGGGCGCGCTCGCGGGGCCGCTGCTGCGGCAGTACGTCTCACGCCGGCAGTGGCTCGGCCTCTGGCTGGGCATCTCCGGCGTCGCCGTCGTCACCCTCGCCGACGCCTCGGCGGTGCACGGCGTCCCGCCCTGGGCCTACGCCGTGCCGTTCGTCGGGATGCTCTCCCTGGTCGCGGCCACGTTCCTGGAGGGCCGCACCCGCACGCCCGTCGCCCCGTCGGTCGCCATGACCGTCCACTGCGCCACCAGCGCGGTCGTCTTCACCGCCCTCGCGGCCGCCTTCGGGGCGACGACGCCGCCCGCCGAGGGCTCGTTCTGGCTGGCGGTCGGCTGGCTGGTGGTGCTCTCCACCTTCGGCGGCTACGGGCTGTACTGGCTGGTGCTGCGCCGCTCCGGGGTCACCCGGGTGAACACGCTGATGTTCCTGATGGCGCCGGTCACGGCGATCTGGGGCGCCCTGATGTTCGGTGAGCCGTTCGGGCCGCAGACCGGGATCGGCCTCGCGCTCGCGCTCGTCGCGGTCGTCGTCGTGCACCGCGGCGCGCGCCCGGTCAGGACGCGGGCGTCGAGCGGTCGTAGCGCCGCGCCAGCTCCCGCAGATGAGCCAGCAGCTCAGGGGGGCCGGTGACGTCGAAGTCGTGGCCCAGCATGCCGAGATACACGCCCAGCGTCTCGACGGAGTCGGCGCCGGTGTCCAGGACGCAGGTGCGGTCGTCGAGCGCCTCGACCACCCCGACCGCCGGGTTGATGCGTTCGGCCACGGCCTCCGCCGGGGCGTGCACCGTCACCCGGGCGCGGTGGCGCCAGCCGGCCGCCGATACGCGCCGTGCCACATAGGTCGCCGCATCGCCGCCGTCGGGCAGTTCGCGCGGCGCGAACCGGGGTCCCGTGGGCGTCCGCGGCCGGATGCGGTCCACCCGGAAGGTGCGCCAGTCCCCGCGCTCCACGTCCCACGCCACCAGATACCAGCGCCGCCCCCACGAGACCACCCGGTGCGGTTCGCTCACCCGGCGGGACGCCGAACCGTCGTGGGCGCGGTAGTCGAACCGCAGCCGCTCACGGTCCCGGCAGGCGGCCGTCAGCACGGTCAGCACATCGGCGTCCACGGCAGGCCGCGGCTGGTCCGCCGGGACCGGCACGGTGTACGTCTGCAGCGTCTGCACCCGCCGGCGCAGCCGTGCGGGAAGGACCTGCTCCAGCTTCGCCAGCGCCCGCAGCGACGTCTCCTCCATGCCCGAGAGCGCGCCCTGAGCCACCGTGCGCAGCCCGATCGTCACCGCGACCGCCTCCTCGTCGTCCAGCAGCAACGGAGGCATCGCGGTGCCCGCCGCGAGGCGATAGCCGCCCGCCGGGCCGCGGGTGGCGTCGACCGGATAGCCGAGTTCGCGGAGCCGGTCGATGTCGTTGCGCACCGTACGGCCGCTCACCCCCAGCCGCTCGGCCAGTTCGGTGCCCGGCCACTCACGGGCCGTCTGGAGCAGGGACAGCAGACGCAGCAGTCGTGCGGAGGTTTCCAGCATGAAGTCGAGACTGCCGGAAATTCAGGAATCGGACGTGCCTAATTGCCTTCTAACGTTGTGTTCATGGACACCGACACCTCCGCACAGATCCGCCCCTTCCGCATCGAGATCCCGCAGGCCGACATCGACGATCTGCGCGACAGGCTGCGCCGCACCCGCTGGGGCACCGAGGTCCCGGGCACCGGCTGGAGCCGCGGCGTCCCGGCCGGCTATCTGCAGGGGCTCGCCGAGTACTGGGCCGAGGGCTACGACTGGCGCGCGGCCGAGGCGGCGCTCAACGAGTTCCCGCAGTTCATCGCCGAGATCGACGGACAGAACATCCACTTCCTGCATCTGCGCTCCGAGAACCCGGACGCCACTCCGCTCCTGCTGATGCACGACTGGCCCGCCTCGATCATCGAGTACGTCGAGGTGATCCGCCCGCTCTCCCAGGACTTCCACGTCGTCGTGGCGAGTACGCCCGGCGTGGGCTTCTCCGGTCCGCTCAGCGCGCCCGGCTGGAACAACGGCCGCATCGCCGCGGCGTACACCGAGCTCATGTCCGCTCTCGGGTACGGGCGTTACGGCGTCCAGGGCACCGGCGGCGGCGCCTGGATCGCGACCGAGATGGGCCGGCAGGCACCGGACCGGGTCGTCGGCATCCACGTCAACGGTTTCATCGTCTTCCCGTCCGACGACCCCGCCGACTTCGAGGGCCTGACCGAAGCCGAACAGGGCCGCCTCGCCCGGCTCCAGAACTTCCGCGACGACATGATGGGCTTCAACGTCATCCAGTCGACCCGCCCGCACACCCTGGCGCACGCGCTGCACGACTCGCCGGTCGGTCAACTGGCCTGGATCGTCGAGAAGTTCAAGGAGTGGACGGACGCCGAGAAGGACCTGCCCGAGGACGCGGTCGGACGCGACCACCTGCTCACCAACGTCAGTCTGTACTGGTTCACGGCCACCGCGGGCTCGTCCGCGAACCTCTACTACGAGGCGGCGCACGACCCGTCCGCCTGGGCGCCGAAGGAGCGCGGCACGGTGCCCACGGGCGTGGCGGTCGCTCTCACCACGGACGTCGCCGTCCGGCGCTTCGCCGAGCGGGAGCACAACATCACGTACTGGTCGGAGCTGGAGCGCGGCGGCAACTTCCTTCCCCTGGAGCAGCCGGACCTCTTCACCCAGGACGTACGCGACTTCTTCCGTTCCCTGAAGGAGATCTGACGGGCCGTACGCCCGTCGAGAACGGCGTCGCCGCCGGAAGCCGGCGTGGGTATCGTTCCGCGCGGAGTCGGCCCGGCGGCGGGCCGGCCAGGGGGGAGCAGCATGACGACCGGCAAAGAGCGGTCCAGAATGATCGCCACCGAGGACGACCATCGGGTGACCCCGGCGGAACTCTTCTTCGATCTGGTCTTCGTGTACGCGATCACCCAGGTCACCGCGCTCATGGCCCGCGACACCTCCGCCCTGCGGCTGCTCGGCGGAGTGGTCGTGCTCGCGCTGCTGTGGTGGTGCTGGTGCTGCTTCGCCTGGCTCGGCAACGTCGTACGCGCCGACGCGGGCGCGCTGTTCGGCGTTCTGGTCTCGGTCATGGCGGTGGTGCTCATCGTCTCGCTGACCGTGCCCGAGGTGTATGACGACGCCCCCGGCGGGCTGCCGGCACCGCTGCTGTTCGTGCTCTGCTACGGCGCGGTCCGCGTGCTCCACCTCGTGTCGTACTGGGTCTCCAGTCCGGGCGACAAGGCGCTGCGGGCGACGCTGCGCCGTACCGCACTGATCTCGGTGGCGCCGCCGTTCGTGCTGCTGCTGGTCGGCAGTGCCTTCACCGGGGTGACGCAGATCCTCATCTGGCTCGGCGCGGTGGCCGTCGACTACGGCGGCATCTGGATCACCGGCTCCTCGGGCTGGCGCGTCGCGTCACCCGGCCACTTCGCCGAGCGGCACGGACTGATCGTGATCATCGCGCTCGGGGAGTCGATCGTGGCGATCGGTGTGGGGGTCTCCGGCTATCCCGTCTCCGCCGCCGTGCTGGGCGCCGCCGCGGCGGGGCTGCTGGTCGTGGCGGGTCTGTGGCGGCTGTACTTCAGCCAGGTCGCCGAGGCCGCGGAACACCGGCTGGCCGCACTCACCGGTGACGACCGCACCCGCCTCGCGCGCGACACCTACACCTTCCTCCATCTGCCGCTGGTCGCGGGCATCGTGGTCTCCGCGCTCGGGATGAAGAAGGTGCTCCACCAGATCGCCGACACCGGCCACTACGACCTGTCCGAGCCGCTTCACGGCATCGTGGCGTGGGCCCTGCCGGGAGGGGCGGGCATCTTCCTCCTGGCGTCGGCCGCGATCCTGCTGCGGACGACGGGCCGGCGCTCGGTCGTCCTCCTCGTGGGCGGGCTCCTCTGTGTGTGCGCGGGCCCGCTGACGGCCGTGATCCCCGCGGGCCTCGCACTGGTGCTGCTGGCGGCGGCCGTCACGGCGCTGGTGGTGCTGTACGGCCGCAAGGACGCGGCGACGACGACCGGCTGAGGCCCGCTGGGTGGCCGCACCCGACAGACGACCGCACCCGGCTCCCCACAGAGGGGTTGCCGGGTGCGGTCGGTAGGAGTGAAGCGATCCGACGGATCGGATCAAGCCTTCTTCGTCTCCCAGAAGATCTTGTCGATCTGGGCGATGTAGTCCAGCGCCTTCTGGCCCGTCGCCGGGTCCGTCGAGCCCTTGGCGGTCGACAGCGCCTTGAGCGCGTCGTTCACCAGCTGGTGCAGCTCGGGGTACTTCTCGAAGTGCGGCGGCTTGAAGTAGTCGCTCCAGAGCACCGAGACGTGGTGCTTCGCGAGCTCGGCACGCTGCTCCTTGATGACCGTGGCGCGGGCCCGGAAGTGCGGGTCCTCGTTGGCCTGGTACTTCTCCTGGACGGCCTTGACCGACTCGGCCTCGATACGGGCCTGGGCCGGGTCGTAGACACCGCAAGGCAGGTCGCAGTGGGCGCTGACCTTCACCTTGGGGGCAAACAGGCGGGAAAGCATGGAGCTGTCCTTCCTCGTGATCGTCTTCTCAGGTGGGACATTACTCCGTGAGAGACCTGTTTTCGCGAGTGCCCCCTAGGGCTTAGGACAAAAGTCCAGGGTCAGTATGGGACTGGTGGCCGAACATACCGAGGGGCTCGGAGGTGGCGGATGAGTGAGCAGGGGCGGGAGCAGAGAGCATTGTTCGGGGTCGCCGAGGTGACGGGGCCGTCCATGTACCCGACGCTCCGGCACGGCGATCAACTGCTGGTGCACTACGGCGCCGAGGTGAAGGCCGGGGACATCGCCGTGCTGCGCCATCCCCTCCAGCAGGATCTGCTCATCGTGAAGCGGCTGGTGGAGCGGCGCGAGGACGGCTGGTGGGTGCTGGGGGACAACCCGGGGGCCGAGGGCGACAGCCGGGTGTTCGGATCGGTGCCCCACGAACTGCTGCTGGGGCGGGTGCGGGGGAGATACCGCCCGCTCGCCGGGGATCAGCGATCCGCCCGCGGGCTCGCCTCCTGGGCGCTCTCCGCGGTACGTCCCGTACTCTCCGACCGCTCGGTCTCCAGGCGCTTGCGGGCGCGGTAGGCGGCCACGTTGGCGCGGGTCGCGCAGCGGTCCGAGCAGTAGCGCCGGGAGCGGTTGGTGGAGGTGTCGAGGTAGGCGTTGCGGCAGGGCAGCGCCTGGCACAGGCCGAGCCGGTCCACCCCGTACTCCGTGAGATGGAACGCCAGACCCATCGCGGCGATCGCGGCGTATCCGGCGGTCGCGTTCGACGGATGGTCGGCCAGATGCATGTGCCACTTCGGGCGGCCGTCGTCGTCCCGGAAGTCGTGGCCGGAGATCTGCGGGCTGACCGGAAACTCCAGCAGCAGCGAGTTCAGCAGGTCGACGGCTCCCGTCTCGTCGCCGCCGTCGGCCGCCGTGAAGACCGCCCGCAGCCGGCCCCGCACGGAACGGAACCGGGTGACGTCCGCGTCGGTCGCGCGGCGCGCGGACTGGGTGGACTCGCCGAACAGTTCCCGTACGGCGTCCACCGAGGTGAGGGAGTCCTTGTTACGGGCCGGCTCCTCGGTGTTGACCAGGCGCACGGCGTAGTCCGAGTAATAGGCCAGTTCCACTTGTAGTCCTTACCGCGGCGGTCTAGGGTCTGCGTAACAGCTGATGCTGCTTCGAGGGTATTACGGACGGGAGGTTTCCGGTGTCGGAGACAGTGACGAGCAAGGGTGCGGGCACCGACTGGCAGGCCTGGCAGGAGAGCTGGGACCGCCAGCAGGAGTGGTACATGCCCGACCGCGAGGAGCGGTTCCGGATCATGCTGGACATGGTCGAGGCCACGGTGGGCCCCGAACCCCGGGTGCTGGACCTCGCGTGCGGTACGGGAAGTATTACGGACCGGGTCCTCAAGCGGTTCCCGAAAGCCACCAGCACGGGTGTCGACCTGGACCCCGCCCTGTTGACCATCGCCCGGGGCTCCTTCGCCGACGACGACCGGGTCACCTTCGTCACCGCCGACCTGACCGACCCCGACTGGACGTCGCACCTGCCGCACGACGCGTACGACGCCGTGCTCACCGCGACCGCCCTGCACTGGCTGCGCAGCGGACCGCTCTCCACCCTCTACGGGCAGCTCGCCTCGCTCGTGCGCACCGACGGCGTCTTCATGAACGCCGACCACATGATCGACCGCACCACCCCGCGCATCAACGCCGTCGAGCGCGCCCACCGGCACGTCCAGATGGAGCGCGCCAAGGAATCCGGGGCGGTCGACTGGGCCGAATGGTGGGCCCTGGCCGGTCAGGACCCCGTCCTCGCGGAGCCCACCGCCCGCCGGTACGAGATCTACGGCGAGCACGCGGACGGCGAGACCCCCTCCGCGCGGTGGCACGCCGAGACGCTGCTCACCGCCGGCTTCGGCGAGGCCCGCCCGGTGTGGTGCTCGCCCTCCGACACCCTGCTGCTCGCCCTGAAGTGACACGGCGGGAACAGCGCTGACGCGCGACGCACGGGAGGGCGGTACGGACCAGGTCCGTAC
>NZ_JBHXSL010000064.1:0-20121 GCF_042714725.1 Streptomyces sp. NPDC058685 | reverse complement strand
AAATCCCCCGGGGGGGGCCCCCCCCCCCCCCCCCCCTGCGCCCCCCCCGCAGGGCCCGGGGGGTCACCCGCGCGGCCGGGCCCCGCGGGGGGGGGGTTCCCGCCCCGGCCCCCCCCCCCCCTCCCGTGTGACGGCTCCGGCGCCCTCAGGACACCGTCGCGCGTTTCAGGACACCGTCAGAGCACCTTCGACAGGAACGACTTCGTCCGGTCGTGCTGCGGGTTCGTCAGGACCTCGCGGGGATGACCCGACTCGACCACCACACCGTCGTCCATGAAGACCAGCGCGTCGCCGACCTCACGGGCGAAGCCCATCTCGTGCGTCACGACGATCATCGTCATGCCGTCCTCGGCGAGCCCCCGCATGACGTCCAGCACGTCGCCGACCAGCTCCGGGTCGAGCGCGGAGGTCGGCTCGTCGAAGAGCATCAGCTTCGGCTCCATCGCCAGCGCACGGGCGATCGCCACCCGCTGCTGCTGACCGCCGGAGAGCTGCGAGGGGTAGTTCCCGGCCTTGTCGGCCAGGCCCACGCGGTCCAGCAGCCGCTCGGCGCGCGCCCGGGCCACGGCCCGCGACTCGCCCTTGACCTGGATCGGCGCCTCCATGACGTTCGCGATGGCCGTCATGTGCGGGAACAGGTTGAAGCGCTGGAAGACCATGCCGATGTCCCGGCGCTGTGCCGCGACCTCGCTGTCCTTCAGCTCGTAGAGCTTGTCGCCCTTCTGCCGGTAGCCCACCAGGTGCCCGTCGACCGAGAGCCGGCCGGCGTTGATCTGCTCCAGGTGGTTGATGCACCGCAGGAACGTCGACTTGCCGGAACCGGACGGACCGACCAGACAGAACACCTCGCGCGGGGCGACCTCGAGGTCGATTCCCTTGAGGATGTGCGCTGAGCCGAAGGACTTGTGTACGCCCTCGGCCTTCACCATGGGGGTCATGTCACACCCCCCTGGGGCTGTTGAGGGACAGCATGTTCGCCTTGATCTTCTGCCACGGCGTCTTCGGCAGCTGCCTCAGTGAGCCACGGGCGTAGTACCGCTCGACGTAGTACTGGCCGACGCTGAAGACGCTGGTCAGAGCCAGGTACCAGACCGACGCCACCAACAGCATCTCCATCACCGCGAACGATGTGGATCCGATGTTCGTCGCTGCCCGCAGCAGATCGGTGTACTGCACCGCGGAGACCAGGGACGAGGTCTTGAGCAGGTTGATGAACTCGTTGCCGGTCGGCGGCACGATCACGCGCATGGCCTGCGGAAGGACCACGCGGCGCATGGTCTTGCCGTTGGACATGCCGAGCGCGTGGGACGCCTCCGTCTGGCCCTCGTCGACCGACTGGATGCCGGCCCGGACGATCTCCGCCATGTAGGCACCCTCGTTCAGGCCGAGACCCAGCAGGGCGACCATGAACGGGGTCATCACGTCGACCATCTCGTCCTTGTAGAACCCGAGGTTCAGGACGGGGAAGATCAGCGCGAGGTTGAACCACAGCAGCAGCTGCACATAGACCGGGGTGCCGCGGAAGAACCAGATGTACAGCCAGGAGACCGCACCCGTCACCGGGTTCTTCGAGAGCCGCATGACGGCGAAGACCACGCCCAGGATCAGACCGATGAGCATGGACAGCACGCTGATCAGCACCGTGCGGCCCATACCGGCCAGGATCCGGTCGTCGAAGATGAAGTCCCCGACGGTGTTCCAGTTGACATCGCCCTGCGAGAACGAATAGACCAGCGTGCCCAGCAGTGCCACGACGATGACACCGCTGACCCAGCGGCCCCAGTGCCGGACCGGGATGGCCTTGATCTGGTCGGGCGCCGTGGTTGACGCCTTGACGACCGCGTCCGAGGGTGGCTCGTCGGCGGGCGTCTTGTCGAACTTGTCAGTCACAGTGACTGCCCTTCAGTGAAACGCGTTGAAGCGGACCGACCGTGACCTACTTGCCGGCGTTGATGGTCGCCTCGGTGACGGCGCTGTTCTTGACGTCCCACTTCTCGAGGACCTTTTCGTACTCGCCGTTCTTGATGATGGCGTCCACGGCCGCCTTCAGCGCGTCGCGCAGCTGCGCGTTGTCCTTGTCGACCGCGATGCCGAAGGGGCCGGCGTCGGTCTGGTCGCCGGCGACCTCGAAGTCGTTGCCGCCGCCCGCGGTCTTCGCGATGTGCGCGGCGACCGGGTAGTCGTTGAGGTCGGCGACGGCGCCGCCGGACTTCACACGGGTCTGGGCCTCGGCGTCGGTGTCGAACGCCTCGATGGTCAGCGTGCCCTTGCCGTCCGTCTTGCACTTGGTGGCCTGGGCCTTGAACGTGTCCTCGTAGATCGTGCCGCGCTGGACGGCGACCTTCTTGCCGCACAGGTCGTCGAGCGACTCGATCTTGCTCGGGTTGCCCTTCTTCACCAGCAGCGAGACGCCGGAGGTGAAGTAGTCGACGAAGTCGACGCCCTGGCCGACCTTCTTGCCCTTGTCGTCCAGGCCGTCCTGGCGGGCCTTGGTGTCGCTCATCGCGGACATGACGACGTCCTGGCGGCCGCTGTTCAGCGACGAGATCAGGCCGTCGAAGGTGCCGCTGGTGAACTGGAACTTCACGCCCAGCTCCTTGCCCAGAGCCGCGGCGATGTCGGGGTCGATGCCGACGATCTTGCCGCCCTCCTCGTACTCCATCGGGGCGTAGGCGGCGTCGGTGCCGACCTTGATCACCTTGGAGTCCTGGTACTTCTTGGGCAGCTTGTCGAAGAGTGCAGCGCTCGAGGCACCGGTCTCCGAGGAGCCGGAACCGGAGTTCGTCTGGTCACCGCAGGCGGTGAGGAGCAGCGCGCCCGCGACCGCGATGGCGCCGACCGCGGCGATCCGGGTCCTGGCGGCGGTCGTACGACGAGTGGTGCTTGCGGTCATGATCGGGGTCCTCCGGCGGGTGAGGGAAGTGCCATTTCAGCGGTCGTGCACTCATCTTCGAGTGTCGCCACCTTGTGTGTTTTCGGCATCTTGCCATTCGGACTAGCCCATTCAGGGGGCCACGCATGTCAAAATCGGGTAACGGGACACCCCCGACCCCCTCCCGGGCCGGTACATCACGACCGGACCATTCACGGGAATACCTGCTTCCGACCGGAAGATCTGCGGCTCGTAGCCTGCTACGGGCGGCATTCAGGGCGCGTAGCTGACGTGTCCTGACATTCGGCGACGAGTCGTGTCAGCAACTGGATACCGACTCGTCGCCGGTGCTCCTGGTCAGGTAAGAAGGACGCTTACACCCCTCATCCGGGGCTCAGGGCGCGTGTGCGGCGCGCCCGCGCGTATGTACCTCCCCCCGCCGGAGCGGGCCAACCGCCGAGGCAGGGCACGTACGCGGTGCCGGCCCACCCCTCCTCAACCAGGAGTGGAAACCCTCAACTGATGAAGACTTAAGGGGTCAAACACATGGCAGCGGAGATCGTCAATCCTCGCAGCGACAGCGGTTCGGAGAGTGCTCCCGAGGAGCCCTTCGATCCGGCCTTCGCGCTGCATCGCGGCGGCAAGATGGCCATCCAGGCCACCGTGCCGGTGCGGGACAAGGACGACCTGTCCCTCGCGTACACGCCCGGCGTCGCCAAGGTGTGCAGCGCGATCGCCGAGCAGCCCGAGCTCGTCCACGACTACACCTGGAAGTCCCAGGTCGTCGCCGTCGTGACGGACGGGACCGCGGTGCTCGGTCTCGGCGACATCGGCCCGGAAGCCTCTCTTCCGGTGATGGAGGGGAAAGCGATCCTCTTCAAGCAGTTCGGCGGCGTGGACGCGGTTCCGATCGCGCTCGCCACGACCGACACGGACGAGATCGTCGAGACCGTCGTGCGCCTGGCGCCCTCTTTCGGCGGAGTGAACCTCGAGGACATCTCGGCGCCCCGCTGTTTCGAGATCGAGCGCAAGCTCCAGGAGCGCCTGGACATCCCCGTCTTCCACGACGACCAGCACGGCACGGCGGTCGTCACCCTCGCGGCCCTGCGGAACGCGGCGAAGCTGACCGGGCGCGGCCTGGGTGACCTGCGCGCCGTGATCTCGGGCGCGGGCGCGGCCGGGGTGGCCATCGCGAAGTTCCTGCTGGAGGCCGGCCTCGGGGATGTGGCGGTCGCCGACCGCAAGGGCATCGTCAGCCGTGACCGTCAGGACCTGAACTCCGTGAAGCGCGAGCTCGCGGAGATCACCAACAAGGCCGGCCTCAGCGGCTCCCTGGAGACCGCGCTGGCCGGGGCGGACGTCTTCATCGGCGTCTCCGGCGGCACCGTGCCCGAGGAGGCCGTCGCCTCGATGGCCCCCGGCGCGTACGTCTTCGCCATGGCCAACCCGAATCCGGAGGTCCACCCCGACGTCGCGCACAAGTACGCGGCCGTCGTGGCGACCGGTCGCAGCGACTTCCCGAACCAGATCAACAACGTGCTGGCATTCCCGGGGATCTTCGCGGGCGCGCTCCAGGTGCGGGCGTCGCGGATCACCGAGGGCATGAAGATCGCCGCGGCGAACGCGCTGGCGGACGTCGTGGGCGACCAGCTCGCCGCCGACTACGTCATCCCGTCGCCGTTCGACGAGCGGGTCGCCCCCGCGGTCACGGCGGCCGTCGCCGCGGCGGCGCGCGCCGAGGGTGTCGCACGGCGCTGACCACCTGACCGTGCGGCCGGCCTCCGGTCGCACACAGGCGTACGGACCACGGGCCGTGCCGCGCTCCGAGAGGGGTGCGGCACGGCCCGTGCGCGTTCCCGCGGCGTGCGGCCCCCGCCGGCGGTTTCCTCGGGGTCGCCCCCCTGCGCCGACTTCTTCGGGGCCTTGGGCCGAACGGGTGCCCAACGGGTACCGTCCCGCGACGCGCTGGCCGGGGGCGGCGCGGTGCGTGTCACACCGCTGTGTGGTTCCGCCGCGTCATGCCGCCGCCCTAAGGTCAAGGTCATGTTCGCCGCCTACGCCGCCCGCATCGACCGTGACGCCCCGTTGAACGGCCTCGAACTGGGTGAACGCCCCGCGCCCGAGGCCCGCCCCGGCTGGACCACCGTCACCGTCAAAGCCGCCTCCCTCAACCACCACGACCTCTGGTCGCTCCGCGGCGTCGGCCTCGCCGAGGACAAGCTGCCGATGATCCTCGGCTGCGACGCCGCCGGCGTCGACGCCGACGGCAACGAGGTGGTCGTCCATTCCGTGATCGGGCAGACCGGTCACGGCGTCGGCCCCGACGAGCCGCGCTCGATCCTGACCGAGCGCTACCAGGGCACCTTCGCCGAGCAGGTCTCCGTCCCGACCTGGAACGTGCTGCCCAAGCCGAAGGAGCTGACCTTCGAGCAGGCCGCCTGCCTCCCGACCGCCTGGCTCACCGCGTACCGCATGCTCTTCACCAATGCCGGTGTCCGGCCCGGTGATTCGGTCCTCGTCCAGGGCGCGGGCGGTGGTGTCGCCACCGCCGCGATCGCGCTCGGCAAGGCGGCGGGCCTGCGGGTGTACGCCACCAGCCGCGACGAGGCCAAGCGCAAGCGCGCGGTCGAACTGGGCGCCGAGGAGGCGTACGAGCCGGGCGCGCGACTGCCCCGGCGCGTGGACGCCGTCATCGAGACGGTCGGCGCCGCGACCTGGTCCCACTCGGTCAAGTCGCTGCGACCGGGCGGCACCCTGGTGATCTCCGGCGCGACAAGCGGCGACCGCCCTTCGCACGCCGAACTCACCCGGATCTTCTTCCTGGAGCTCAAGGTCGTCGGTTCGACGATGGGTTCCAAGGACGAACTGGAAGACCTCCTCTCCTTCTGTGCGGCGACCGGTCTGCGGCCGGTGATCGACGAGGTCCTGCCGCTGGACCGGGCCCGTGAGGGGTTCGAGCGGATGGCCGGCGGCGACCTTTTCGGGAAGATCGTGCTGACGCCCTCTTGATGGACCGTCAGGTGTGCTGATGGGATCCGCCCCATGCGTGCACGCCGAACGATCCGGACACTGATCGGCTGCCTCCTCCTGTCGGCGGCGGGGATCCCGGTCCCCGCCGCGGCCGCTGCGGCCGGTCCACCCGCGGCCGTGGGCGCCGGTCCACCCGCGGCGTCCGCGAACCACCCGGCAGTGGTCTCCTCCTCGTCCGTGGGCACCCCGGGCGCCGTGGGAGCCGCAGTCACCGCGGGCGCCGTGGGCCCGAGTGGTATTCCGCCGCTACTGGACGACCGGGGGAGAGCGCTCACGCTGCGCGGCTGGAACGTCGAGGACAAGGCCGGCCGCGGTGACCAGGCCCTGAAGGCGATCACGGAGAAGCACTTCCGTGATCTGCGGGCGCACGGCTTCGACTTCGCCCGTCTGCTGGTCTTCTGGGACGACCTCGAACCCCGTCGCGGTCACTACAGCGCGGAGTATCTGCGCAGGATCGAGCGGGTCCTCGACTGGGCCCGGGCCCATGGCATCCAGGTGCTGATCGACGCCCACCAGGACGTCTTCGGTCCCGCCTTCGGTCACCGTGGCATCCCCACCTGGGCGACCCGCACCGACGGTCTGCCCTTCACCCCGCATCCCGACGACTGGTTCGCCGAGTACTTCGAACCCGCCGTGCAGCGCGCTTTCACCCATCTCTACGAGGACGAGGATCTGCGCCGGGCCCAGGCGCAGATGTGGCGCGTCCTCGCCGACCGGTTCGGGGACCACCCGGCCGTCTTCGGCTACGACCTGATCAACGAGCCCATGGGAGAACTCCGGGAGGGCGAGGATCTCCCCACGGCGGCCCGCCGCATCGAACGCGATCAGCTGACGCCGATGTACAACCGCCTCGCGGACGCGGTGCGTTCGGTGGATGACGGAAGCCGTCTCTTCATCGAGCCGACGCCGATCGTCGGCGAGGGGGTACCGACCGGCCTCGGGCTGATCGACGACCCCGGGGTCGTCTACGCACCGCACTTCTACAACACCGCGATGGAGGCGGGCGCGGACTACGACCCCGCGGCGGGCTGGATCGAGTCGTACGAGACGGCCGTCACCGTCTACCCCCGTACGTACGGCGTACCGGTGGTGGTGGGGGAGTGGGGTCCCCTCAACAACTCCCTCCCGAACATGGGGCGCTTCTACCGTGACGCCCTGACGTCCCTGAACCGCTACAGCTCGGGCTGGGCGGGCTATGTCTGGTGTTACGGCGGGGGGTACTGCGCGCTCGACGAACGCGGCCGCTTCCGTACGAACAAGGAGCAGACGGCGACGCCCTACGCCGCCGCCGTCGCGGGCCGCGTGATCTCCGAAGCCCATGACCCCGGACTTGTGCCGGGACTTGTCCCCGGTCAGCACCCCGAACTTGTCCCCGGTCAGGACCCCGGCCGCGACTCCGAAGTCGGGGCCTACCGGCTGACGTACCGGGCGTCGATGAGGCCCGGCACGACGGAGATCTCGCTGCCCCCCAGCGCGTCCGACCGGCGGATCTCCGTGACCGGACCGGCCGTCGCCGACACCCGCACCGCCGTGGCCGGCCGGTCGCACCGGGTGCGCGTCGCCGCCCTCCCCGGCGCGCGCATCACCGTCTCCGTCACTCCTGTCGGACGACGATGAACTCCCCGCACCGGCTCTCGCCCTCCGCCAGCGCCTTTCCCAGCCGCCGCAGATGCCCGGGGGTCAGCTGGAGCGGCGGTTCGTCCGGCTGATACGTGGTGCCACGGGGGTAGTCCTCGTCGGGAACGGTCGTCATCTCTATGTGGCAGCCGAGCACATGGGTGACCGGTCTGGTCTCGCAGAACGCGATCAGGCGATCCACGGTCGCGGCGAAAGCGGCTGTGTCCTCGACGTACACCCGGCCCGGATACAGCGAGTCGCCGGTGAACAACAGCCCGGTGTGCCGGTCGTGGAAGACGACCGCCGCCTCCTGATGGCCGGGGCCGGGAAGCAGATCCAGCACCCGGCCGCCCAGATCCAGCTCCACCTGCCCGTCCGGCCAGTCCCGGAAGCCGAAGAACTCCCGCACCTCGGCGAGCGACGGCCCCACGATCTCCGTGTGCGGACGGTCCGCGAACTGAAGATCACCCGCGATGTGGTCGCCGTGCCCATGGGTGTGGGCCACGACCAGTCCGTACGGCTCGCTTCCCGGGGTGCGGGGATGGTGGTTGAGCCAGCCCTTGATCAGCTCGTCGACGGTCGCGCGCAGCGGGAAGTGCGCGGGGTCGGCGGTGGCGCCGGAATCCAGCAGCAGCGCTCGTTCGTTCCCGAACAGCAGGAAGAGGAACGGGGCTTCGAAGTGGACCGACTTGTTCTGCCGCAGGATCACGGTGTGCTCGCCGTACGCATGCGCCTGTATCTCCGGAGCGGGGTCGTGCTTCGGAGAGGGCCAGCCGGCATGCCACTGGACGTCGAGGATGCCGGCCACGGGTGAGGACGTGCGGAAATCGATCACGAGTCCACCGTACGGCGGAGGTTGTCAACCTGGGTTGACTGTGGACAACTGTCAATGTAGGTTGACAGCTATGACGGATGCAACGGATCTCGCCGAACGGGCGGGCGACCGGGACCCCCGGGTCGGGCTGCGAGCAGTGGCCGCCCTGCGGCGGCTTCTCGAACAGCTCGAGGCCGTGCAGGTGCGCAGCGCCCGCAACCAGGGCTGGTCCTGGCAGGAGATCGCCGCCGAGCTGGGCGTCAGCCGGCAGGCCGTGCACAAGAAATACGGGAGGCAGTGATGTTCGAGCGCTTCACCCGCGAGGCACGGGAGGTCGTCACCAACTCCGTGGCGCGTGCGGAGAAGGCGGCCGCGGAATCCGTCACCGAGGAACATGTGCTGCTCGCCCTGCTGGACCAGCAGGGCACGAAGGCCGCGTTCGCCTTCGCCGCGCTCGGTGTCACGGACCGGCGGGCCTCGGTCGAGTCGGCCCTCGCCGAGGGGCGTCGCAGGGGCGGCCTCTCCAACGCGGACGTCGAGGCATTGGCGGGGTTCGGCGTCGACGTGGGCGAGATCGTCGCGCGCGTGGAGGAGGCGCACGGTCCGGGTGCCCTCCAGCCGGCGAAGCGCGCGAAGTCCTGGTGGTCCGGGCATCGGCCCTTCACGGCGGCGGCGAAGGAGGTACTGGTGAGGTCGCTGCGCATCGCGACGGGCCGGGGGGACCGGGTGATCGGTGGCGAGCATCTGCTGCTGGCGTTGACGTCGGGGCCGGGGGTGGTGTCCGAGGTGCTGGCGGACCACGGGGTGACGTACGCGTCGCTGGAGAGGGTGCTGTTCCCGGTCCGCGCGTAAGCGTTGTGGCGGGGTTCCTGAGGCTGAGCCCCTTGTCCGGCTCGGGTTCCTGCGGCTCGGGTCCTTGCGGCTGAGCCCCTTGTTCGGTGCGGGTGCTAGTGGCTCGGGCCGAGGTGCTTGGGGCTCAGCCCCTGGTTCGAAGCGGGCTGTTGTTGCCCACGTGCGTGTGGCTCGGCCGGTTGTGCGGCTCGGGTGCTTGTGGCTCGGGCCCCGGGTGCTTGTGGCGCGGCCGGTCGTCCGGTGGGCGCCCGGTGCCGTTCCGGGGTCATGTCCGGGACTGCGGTCCTCACCGCGCTTCGCGCGAGTTGCGGGCGCTTTGACGTCCCGGACACGACCCCTGCACGTCCCCGTCCCTGAACCCGAGCCCTCGCTCCGGCCGGACCCGCATCCGCACCCTCGTATCGCGACCGGATCCACGGGACCTCGTCCCGGACGGACGGAGCGTCGCGGGGACGGCGGGAGGGGGGCGGGGGCGCAGGAGGGGGGTGTCCGGACGTCAAAGCTTCAGCAACTCGCGCGAAGCGCGGTGAGAAAGCAGTCCG
The DNA here is from genome assembly GCF_042714725.1 of Streptomyces sp. NPDC058685. Lineage (NCBI taxonomy): Bacteria > Bacillati > Actinomycetota > Actinomycetes > Kitasatosporales > Streptomycetaceae > Streptomyces > Streptomyces sp. NPDC058685. The sequence continues at coordinate 10,394 of NZ_JBHXSL010000064.1, read as the reverse complement.
GACACCCCCCTCCGGAGAACCCGAACCCCGCACCCACCCACCCACCAAGCACACCCGCACCACAAGAACCCGCACCGGACAAGAACCCGCAGCCGCACCACAAGAACCCGCACCCGCAGCACAAGAACCCGCAGCACAAGGCCCCGCACAAGGACCCGCACAAAGCGACCCGCACCGTCACTTCCGTCGCAGCACCGCCGCCACATGCGCCGCCGCCGTCGACAAGTGGCGCCGCGCCTCCCGCAGTTGCGCGTCCGTCACCCCGTTGTCCCGCGCCGCGTCCCGGATGTCGTCGCGGAAGCGGTCCAGCAGGCGGTCCAGGTCGCGGGCCGGTTCGCCCGTCGTCTCCGTCCCCGACGGCCACTCGGGATCGACCTGTACGCCCTCGGCCTGCGGAGCGTCATCCGGCACCGACTCCGTCGGCTCACGTTCCGGCTTCCCGTACGGCCACCCGCCCCCGCGCGCCAGCCCGCCGAGCTGGGTCGTGAGCTCCGAGAGCCCTTCCCGTACGCCCGTCGGCCAGTCGCCCCGCGTGAAGTGGTCCTGCATCTGGTCCTGGACCTGCTTGGCGATCCGCTGCATCTCCCGGCGGGCCGTCTCCTGCGCCTCCTTGGCCTGGCGCCGTGCCTGCTGGGCGTCCTCGCGGGCCCGGCGGGACTCGTCCTTCGCCCGGCGCGCCTGCTCCTGCCACTCGTGGGTGACCTTGCGCAGTTCTTCCTTCGCCGAGCGCCAGGCGGCCGCTTCGCCCTTCTCCGTACCGGAGGACTGGCGGGCCTGGGACGCGGCCGCGCGCATGTCGCTGCGAAGCTTCCCCGCCGCGCCGCGTACGTCGTCGCGGATCTCCGCGGCCAGTTCGGACACGGACTCGCGGATCTCCAGCTCCAGGTCGGCCAGTTCGCCGCTGCGGCCGGCCAGTTCCTCGCGGCCCGCGTCGGTGATCGAGTAGACCTTGCGGCCGCCCTCGGTGGCGTGGGTGACCAGGCCCTCGGCCTCCAGCTTGGCGAGCCGGGGGTACACGGTGCCCGCCGAGGGTGCGTAGAGGCCCTGGAAGCGCTCCTCGAGGAGGCGGATCACCTCGTAGCCGTGGCGCGGGGCCTCGTCCAGGAGTTTCAGCAGGTACAGGCGCAGACGGCCGTGGGCGAAGACAGGCGGCATGTCAGAGCACCTTTCCGGTCGGGGCGGCCTCGTAGGGTTCGTCGTCCTCGGGTGGCCGGCGCAGCAGGGCGATGGAGCCGGAGACGGTCGTCGCCCGGAGCGTGCCGGTGCCCGCCCCCAGCGTGCCGGTGATCTTCTTCGCGCCCCACTGCCCGCTGACCCGGAGGTCGTCGAACGCATTGGACACGGCGCCGCTCGCGGTGTTGGCCTCGACCTGGGCGTCCGTGGGGTGCGGCAGGCGGATGGCGACCTCGCCGGAGACGGTCGTGAGCTTGATGTCGGTCGGTTTCGGCACCCCGTCCGCGTCGAGCACGGTGAGGTCGACGACCATGTCGCCGCTGACGGACTCGGCGCGGACGGAGGAGCCCGCGCCCTCGATGACCGTCAGATCGCCGGACACGGAGTTGTAGCGGAGGCCGCCGGTCACCGAGTGGGCCTCCAGGTTCCCGGAGACACTCTCGGCGTGGACGTCCCCGGAGAGCCGTACCAGTGTGGTGTCCCCGCTGACGCCCCGTACCGAGGTCGCCCCCTTGATGCCGGAGACGACCGCTCCCGCGCCGACGACGCCGACCTCGACCCGCGCCCGGGAGGGAACGGCGAGGGAGACGACCGCCTTGCGGTGCCAGCCCTTGGGGTCGAGCCATTTGAGGAAGCCCTTCCAGGGCAGATCCTCGTACGCGACCGTGAGGGTGGAGCCCTCTCGGGTCACGATCAGCGGGGGACCCTCGATCTCGCTGATCTCGAGGCGGGCGGAACCTTCGTCCGTGCCCACGACGTTCACTGTTCCGTTGACGATGCGCACATTGAGCGCCGTCACGGGCTCGTCGAAGGTGAGCTTCCTCGGCTCGGACACTGCCCACGTCGACTCCGTCATGACCTGACCTCCCAGGGCGGTCCGCGACGCAACATATCGCGTCTTCTGGTCAATACGATATATCGCGAGATCGGGATGTCAAGCGCCTGTGCGGAGCCCGCTGGAGGCGCGCCTGACGGGTCATGAAGCGCCAAAAGGGGGCAAAGTGCCCTAGCGTGAGTCGCATGAACGCGACACCCGTGGGGGCGCTGCTGCTGTGCCGGACCGACCCCTCCGCCGTACGGCCGGCCGCCCAGTTGTTGCGTGAGCAGCAGCTTCTCGTCGCTGCCGGTGACGACTGGAGCGTCCTCGTCCCCGACGGAACACCCTGGCAGCAGGCCGGCGAGCCGGTCGACCAGGTGCTCGGCGGCTGGGCCTCGGCCGTCGCCATCGGTACGAACCGGCCGGCCCTCGCCGTGTGGTGGGACGGCGACCGCGCCGGCTTCACGCTCGCGTCCGGCTTCCGCAGGCCCGTGGGATACGTCTGGCTGGCGGACGGGACGCCGGTCGGCGAGGACGAGGCGATGCGGACGTTCGCCGCACGGCTCGGGCTGGATCCCGTCCTCGATGTGCAGGCGCTGGAGCCGCTGACCCTGCCGGACCCCGTCGCGGACGCCCAGTCGCGGCTGTTCGGCCTGCTCGCGGTGCTGGCCAGGGCGGGTCTCGATCTGCCCGAGGGGCTCGCACCGGGTGAGCCCGCCGCGCGGCTCCGGTCCGTCGCGCGGGTGATCGGCGGGGAGACCGTGGAGTGGTCGGGCTGGCGCGACGCGGTACGGGCGGAGTTCCACGCGGTCGAGGAGGGACTGCTCGGCCCCCGGCGGCCGGGTCCGACGGTGCGTGTGGTGGGCCTGGTCGAGATGGCGGCGGGCCTGCCGCTCGTGGCGTGGGGGCTGCGGCGGGGGAGCGGCGGCTGGCTGGTGGCCGGTGCCGTGCTGATCGCGCACGGGGCGCTGGCGCTGACGTACGACCGTATCCGCGAGCAGCCGCGCTGACCGCTCACCTCGCTCCGGTGGCCGCACACCTCGCCCCGTGCCGCCCGCGCCGGCAAACCCTACGGGGCCACCGTCACGACCGTCCGGCTACTCGTCCTCGTCCTCGTCGTCCAGGCGCGCCAGCCACGTCGCCAGGCGCTCCACCGGGACCTCGAAGTCGGGATTGAGGTCGACGAACGTACGCAGCTGCTCGGCGAGCCACTCGAAGGTGACCTCCTCCTCGCCGCGCCGCTTCTCCAGTTCCTCGATACCGCGATCGGTGAAGTACAAGACATGCTCCTGGGACGGATGGGGGACTACCTCCTCAGATTACGGCGACTTCCCGCTCTCCCCCGCAACCGGACGGGCCGGTAACGTCGTCGCCCTTCGCACAGCGCCCAACTGCACCGGCACAGGGCCGAGTCGGCCGTCAGAACGGGGGAGCCGTGAACGGACGCGTCCAGCGCATCGAACTTCCCGGGGGAGCCGTCGTGCTCGCCCGGCTCTCCACCGCGGGCGGGGGTTACGGCGAGGACGACGAGGACGTCGGCTTCGTGGAGAACGCCACCGCCAAGGTGCGGCAGCTCCACGAGCTGATCACCGAGGTCGGGGCATCCGTCCTGGAGGCCGCGGCGGCGGCCCGCCCCGACGAGGCGAGCGTCTCCTTCGGAGTCGAGCTGACCGCCAAGTCCGGCGTCGCGCTCGCCGTGCTCGCCGCGGGCGAGGCCAAGGCATCCGTGCAGGTCACGCTCACCTGGCAGCTCAAGGACCAGCCCACGCCGCCGGCCCCGGCTCCCGCAGGCGCACACGCACCCGCCCCGCCGACCGTGGCCGCCCCCGCGCGGCCCGCCCCACCGTCCCCTCCCCCGGCCGCGCATCCACCCGCCCCCACCACACCGCCACCACCCCCGGTACCGCATGAGTGACACCGAGTCCGACTCCGTCATCGACGCCCTGACCCGCGCCGCGACCGTCCACTTCTCCTCCGCGCGAGAGGGCGAGAGAGCCATGTGGGGCAGCGGCTTCTTCGTCGCGCCCGGCTGGGTGCTGACCTGCGCGCACGTCCTCGCGCCGCATCTGCGCGGCGACCGCGAACGCGTCTTCCTGCTCGGCGGCAGCGAGGTCAACGACGGCGAACCGCTGGAGGCCCGGCTCGACCGCTGGCTCCTCGACGGCGAGCCGCGCTCCGAGCAGCGGGTTCCCGTCGAGCAGGACCTCGCCCTGGTCCGGCTGCTGGACCCGGACGTCGAGCACGAATGCGTCTGGCTCACCGACCGCACGGACTATCCCGGCGGGCAGGGTGTCGTCCAGGGCTACCGCCCGGAGAACCAGGAGGAAGGCTCCGCCCCCGTCGTACGCAGGGCCGCGCGCTGGAAGGCGACCGCCCGGATCAACGGCTTCGACGACGACTACGGCATGCGCTTCCGGCCCGAGGCGGAGTTCCCGAAGGGCGGCTCGGGATCGCCGGTGCTCGACGCCCACACGGGCGCCGTCGTCGGCGTCCTGAAATCCCGCAGAGCGGGCCGGGACGGCGGTATGGCCATCGCGGCCACCGCCCTGCGCCGGTTCGGTCCGGCCTATCAGGCGCTGATGAACGCGCACGACCGCTGGCACGGCCAGTCGCCGAAGGTCGGGGGACACAACTGGATCGAGCGACAGCACCAGTTGCCGGGCGCGGGTGTGCACACCGGCGGTGACCAGTGGAGCCCTCGCGACCGGCGCGAGGCGCTGTTCCTGCTGTCGGGGGTGCGCACGCCCGACGGCATCCGGCCCGTCGTCGAACTCGCCAAGAAGGCACGCGGCGGTGTCGCCTCCCCGCCCGGCCAGCTGCTCCCGCATGCCTGGCGCGACGGACACGGCCTGCTGTACGAGGCGGGGCAGCCCGTCGCCGCCATCGCGGCGCTGCACTACCTCCAGCTGGTCGTGGAGTACGAACGCAGCCGCGGCGGTGACCCCGCGCCGCTCGCCGACTGGGTCTCGCACCGGCTCCAGGACGTCCCGCGGATCGTGCACACCGTCGTCACCCAGGCCACGCTGCCGCCGCGGCTCGTCCCCGCCCGCGGTCCGGACGGCCGGGACCGGGCCGTGGTCCGCTACCCGCGACCGGGCGACGGCTCGGCCGTCGTCATCGTCGAGCTGGAGCCGGTGTGCGACGCCCCGACGACCCGGTTCTACTGGCGCATCCGTGTCGACGACGGCCAGGACGTCAACGAGCCGCTGCACGAGGAGCAGACCGGCGAGGGTGTGCCGCCCGAACAGCTCGTACGCCGGCTGCGCGGACCGCTGGACGAGGTCTTCGCGTCGGTGGACGCCCCCGGCGCGCCGGCACCGCTCGAAGTCGCCCTGCCCGTCGACCATTTCGACACCGCGGTGCACCGCTGGCAGCTCACCGAGATGGCGCGGCTGCACCATCCTGCGTATGTCGGTGTACGGCGGATGGTGGTGCTGCGTGACCTTCTGAGACGAGGAAGACCGGACGACACCTGGCTGGCCCGCTGGGAGGCGACGGCGGCCGCCGGGGCGCTGACCGCCGTCCGTACGCCGCCGCCGCGGCAGGTCCCACGGCCCCGCCACTTCGCGGACATGCCGCCGTCCGCGGTGCCCGTCCTGTGCAGACCCGCAGGCAGCGGCGTCGGACGCCGCGCGATCGGGCTCGCGCTGGACGCCGGTCACGGGGTCGCGCTGTGGCACACCGACGGTCATCCCGAGCACGGCTGCACCGACTTCTGCGAGGAGATGCACGACGGCGCGGCCGCGCTCCTCGCGCAGACGGCGGGCGCCCTTGAGCTGCCCGACCGGTTGCGCCGTATCAGGGACGACATCAGCGGATCGAGGAACGGCGGACACTGGGCGGAGGGGGTGGCGATGCTGTACGACGACCCGACCCGACCGTTGCCCGCCGACGACAACGGACCGGTGGACTCCCCATGAGGAGCGGCACCGGAGCAATGGGACGGCGGGCCGCTGGGTACATACCCGGCGTGGTCCGCCACGGTGCCCACCGGCCGCCGACGAGGAGCGAGCGATGGACGACTGGCTGATCTACCGAGGTGTCGGTGCACCGGATCCCGACCGGATCCGCACCCTGCCGCCGCCCCCGCCCTGGCGTGCCTTCTCCGGCGAGCCGCTGCCCGATCCGCCGCCCCCGGTGGACAGTTCGTCCACCCGGCGGCTCGGAGCGCGCGTCGAGGCACCGGGCACCCAGGACGCCGAAGCACTCGAACTGATCAATGCCGCCCTCTACCTGCGCCGGCCGCTCCTCGTCACCGGCGAGCCCGGCTCCGGCAAGTCCACGCTCGCGCACTCCGTCGCGTACGAACTGGGCCTCGGCCGGGTGCTCCAGTGGCCCGTCGTCAGCCGCACCGAGCTCAAGGACGGCCTCTACACCTACGACGCCATCGGCCGGCTCCACGACGCCCAGCTCGCCGAGCGCCAGTCCGACGACATCGGCCGGTACATCAGGCTCGGGCCGCTCGGCACCGCGCTGCTGCCGTACGAACGGCCGCGAGTGCTGCTCATCGACGAGCTCGACAAGAGCGACATCGACCTGCCGAACGATCTGCTGAATGTGGTGGAGGAAGGGGAGTTCGCCCTTCCGGAGCTGGAGCGGATGGCCGACCGGCCCGGCCACGGCGAGGTCCGGGTGCTCACCGACGACGGCCGCCGGGTGCCCGTCCGGGACGGCCGGGTGCGCTGCGCCGCCTTCCCGTTCGTGGTGATGACCAGCAACGGCGAGCGCGACTTCCCTGCCCCGCTGCTGCGCCGCTGCATCCATCTGCACCTCGACCCGCCGCGCGACGAACGGCTCGCCGCCATGGTGCAGGCCCACTTCGGAGCCGGCGCCGACGAGCGGAACCTCGATCTGATCGGCCGGTTCACCCGCGAGGACGGCGACGGTGAACTGCGTCCGACCGACCAGCTGCTCAACGCGATCTATCTCACCCAGCACGCCGTGCGGGCGGAGCCCGGGCGGCGGGACGAGATCGCCGAACTGCTGATACGCCCGCTCGACATCCGGCAGCGGTGAAGCCGTGCACTCCGCGGCCCTGACCGCGCTCGTCGCGCGGCTGCGCGAGGCGGAACTGAAGCCGACCGCCGAGGAGCTGGCGGACGCGCTGTGGCTGTCGCGGTACGTGCCCGCGGCCCGCGCCGGTACGAGCGAAGCACCCGGCCCGGCCCTGCCGCCCGGTCCTGCGGACCGGCCGTCCGCAGGACCCGCGGAGCAGCCCGCCGTCTCCTCTCCCGGAGCCCGCCCGTCGTCGCGGTCCGGCACCGGTCTGTACGGGCCCGCCCAGCCGGACACCGTCGCCGGGTCTCTGCCGGACGGCGCCGCGCGCAGCGTCCCGGTGCCGGCTCCCACGGCGCTGCCCGACACCCTCGACCTCCAGCGCTCCCTGCGGCCTCTCCAGCACTACCGGCCGCCGATGCGGCTGGCGCGCCGGGAGCTCGACGAGATCGCGACCGCCGACCGGGCCGCCGAGACCGGCCTGGTGGTGCCCGTGCTCCGCACGGTCCGGCGGCGTCAGGCCCGGCTCGCCCTCGTGATGGACGAGTCGTCGTCGAACGTCGTCTGGGGCACCGCGCTCGATGAGCTGCGGGACATCTGCGAACGGGCCGGGGCGTTCCGCGAGGTGGCGGTGCACCGCCTCGGCGAGCACCGGCCCGTACCGGCCCAGCTCGGCGATCCCACCGGCCGGCAGCTGACCGTGGTGCTCAGCGACTGCGCCGGTCCGCTGTGGCGCAGCGGCCGGATGCAGCGGCTGCTGCACCTGTGGGCGTCGACCGCGCCCGTCGCCGTCGTCCAGCCGCTGCCGCAGCGGATGTGGGGGCGTACGCATCTGCCCGCGCGGCCGGGGCTGCTGCGACGGCGCGAAGGTCCCGCGGGGCGGCTGGAGTTCACTCCGCGGCTCGGTGCGCCCGGCCCGGTGGACGGCATCCCGGTCCCCGTTCTCGCGCTGCGCCGTTCCTCCTTCGAGGCCTGGACCCGGCTGATCGCGGGCGCGACCGGCCAGTCCATGAACGCCGCGGCCGCGCTGGTCCTGCCCCGCCACGAACCCGCCGCCGTCCGCCCCCGCGCGGCCCGGCGCATCGACCCCGCCGAACGGGTGCGCGCCTTCCGCAGAACCGCGTCGCCCGCCGCCGCCCAGCTCGCCGTCTATCTGTCGGCCGTTCCCCTGGTGCTGCCGGTGATGCAGCTCGTCCAGCGCGCGATGCTCGTCCGCAGCGGTCCGGACGTCCTGGCGGAGGTGCTCCTCAGCGGGCTGCTGCGGAGGGACCCCGATGACACGGCGGCCACCACGGGCCCGGAGGAGGGCGGTCCGGCGTACGTCTTCCTCGACGGCGTACGCGAGGAACTCCTCGGCCAACTGGGCGCCAGCAGCGCGTCGCTGGTGCTCAAGCACTGCTCGGAGTACGTCGCGTCCCGTTATGGACGCGCCGTGCGCAACTTCCCCGCGATGGCCTCCGCCTTCCTCGCCGGATCGGTGGATCCGCACCCGCCGGCCCCGGCCGCCGGAGACACCCGCGGACTGTGGGCCTTCGCCCAGGTCTCCACCCAGGTGCTGCGCCGCCTCGGCGGTCCCCGGCCCGCGGTGACCCCGGGACTGACGACGGAGGGCCCCGCCGCGCTCGTCGCGAAGGCCCGCGGCTGTCTGGCCCACTTCGGGCAGTACGGCACCGTACGCGATCTGGACGCGGCGATCAGGCTGCTCGGCTCGGCGACCCAGACGGAGCGGCGGACCGGTGAACGGGCCGCGCTCTACGGAGAACTGGCCGAGGCGCTGCTGCGGCGCTGGCTGGTGCGCCCGCTGCCGGAGGATCTGCCCGAGGCGCTGGAGGCGGCGCAGAACGCGATCTCCGGCGGGCCGCGGGCCCACCTCACGCTGGCGCAGGTCCTGGAGGCGATGGCGGAGGAGGTGTCCGCCGGCCGGCTCAGCCCCAAGCTGATGCCCGAATGGGTGTGGGTGCAGGCGGGCCCGGCCGGTGACGACGCCGACCTGGTGGCCGCCGTGCTGCTGTCGACCGCCGACAGCAGCCTCGCCGAACTCACCGGCGACCCCGCGCCCTGGGACACGCCGGCCGCTCTCGTGCAGGCGGCCGCGTCCGCCAGGATCCGGGTGCTGCGACGGCTGGCCGTGATCGGCGCGCCCTACGGGCTGCGCGGACCGATCGGGCCCGAGGGCTTCTTCACCGAGTCTCTGCACACCGCGCTCGGCGTCGTGGAACTGCTCCTGGAGGGCGGGCGCCGGGAATCGGCCCTGCTGCTGCGCGGCGGGCTCCTCCTCGACCTGGCCCGCCACCACCGCGGTGAGGGCCCCGTCCCGCGCGTCGTCGGCGACCACGACCTCGCCGCCTCACGGACCTTCGCGGAACAGGCGGACGAGGACCTGCACGCGGGCATCGACGCCGTCGACTGGGAGACCGTCGAGCAGAGCGACCTGTGCCGCGCCTGGCTGGACTACGCCGACGCCATCGAGTTCGCCCACGAACACCTCGACGACGACGCCAGGCTCCGTATCCTCCAGGCCCTCGACCAGGCGCGCCAGCACACCGGCCGCGACGAGGAGACCCAGGCCGACATCCTGCTGCGGATGGCCCGGGTGCTGGAGCAGCGGTATGTGTCCACCGGCGGCTGGGCCCACCGCGACTCCGCGGTCGCTGCCTGGACCGAGGCGCTGCCCCTGCTGCCGTGGCGTGACCCGAGCCGCGCGCTCGTCCTCACCTCCCTCGGCCGCCAGTTGACCGAGCGGGGCGTGGACAAGGACACCCGGTCCGACATCCAGGCCGCCGTACGGGCGCTGCGCGGCGCGATCGAGGAGACCCGGCCCACCGACCCCGAACTCCCGCGCCGGCGCGCCCTGCTGGGGCTGGCGTACATCGAACGGTTCCGCGCGGAGGGCACGGTCGCCGACCTTCACGAGGCGGACTGGGCGCTCGGCGCGGCGGCCCGGGCGGCGACCGACCCCGAGCTCGCCGCACACGCCTGGTGGCATCGCGCCGTGGCGGCCGCCCTGCTGTCCGGACGTACGGCGTCCGCGCACCCGCTCCACCGCGACGCCGTCGCCCACGGCCGCCGGGCGCTCGTGGAGGCCGGCCCGGTCCTCTTCGACCAGCTGGTCAACGCCCAGTGGCTGCGGGCGGGCCGGCTGGAACGCACCGCCGGTCCCGAGCGCGCCCTGGAGGAGCACCGGGCGGTGGCGGCGATGCTGGCACGGGTCCGGCCGGCGGACGCGCCGGGTGCGGAGCCGTTCCTGCGGGAGATCGAGCGGCTCGAGGACGGCGAGTGAGAACGCCGGAGGGCCCGGCCCGCATCGAGTGATGCGGGCCGGGGCCGCCGTGGCGGACCGGTCCCCGAGGCGGGGAAGCTGGGTGTTATTAACAAAATACGCGGGCGGCGAAAATATTTTTGTTGATAA
>NZ_JBHXSL010000063.1:0-40734 GCF_042714725.1 Streptomyces sp. NPDC058685 | reverse complement strand
TGTCCGGGACGTCAAAGCGCCCGCAACTCGCGCGAAGCGCGGTGAGGACCGCAGTCCCGGACACGACCCCGGAACGGCACCGGGCGCCCACCGGACGACCGGCCGCGCCACAAGCACCCGGGGCCCAGCCACAAAAGCCCGCACCGCGCAGGAGGCTCAGCGTCAAGAACCCGGGCCGAACAGGAGGCGCAGCCACGGGCACCTGGGCGCGACCCCGCACAAACACAGGGGCACGCCCGGGGTGGGTGAATAAACCGATTTGAGCGATTTCGCACGTATCGTCGGTACATGCCCACGCCATACGGTTCCCGCGGCGGCATGGCCTTCAGCGCAGACGAGCTGCGTGTGCTCCGACGCGCCCTCGCCGTTGCCCTCCATCCCGTCCCCCTCCCCGACGAGGACGTCCAGGACTGCCTGCGTCTGGCCGACTCGGTGGACGACGCGTCCCGCGAGGCAGGCCGGCTGCGCGCCTTCCTCCTCGCCGACCTCGGCCGGTACCGCTCCGCGCTCCCCGGGGCCGCGGCGAGCTATCTGGAGCTCCTCCAGGACGCTCTGGCCACCGGCTACGACCCGCGCCCGGAGGACCTCGCCGCCCTGCGCACCCTGCGCGGCAATCCGGTCGGCGTGGCCGTGCTGAATCGCTGTCAGGCGCTCGCCGAGCAGTCCGTACGGGCCAGGCTGGCGGGCCGCTGCACCCCCGCGCCGCGTACGCGTCTGCTCGCCCTCCCCGGCGGCCGTGCCTCCGGGGACGCCAAGGAGCAGCCCCGGCCGGAGCCGAGGAAGCCGCAGCCCAGCAAGCCCGAGCCGGGGGAGCGCCCGGTGCCCAAGCCGTCCGAGGTGTTTCCGCCGCGCCGTCGCCCGATGCCCCCGCCGGAGCAGCTCGCGGCCGGCTAGCTACTCTGGGAGGCATGGACTACGTATCCGCGCTCCTGCCCCCCGTGGTGATGGCCGTCTTCTTCACCGTCCTGGTCGTGACGATAGTCAAGAGCCAGGGCGGCCCGAACAAGGCCAAGGAGGACGCGATCGTGGACGCCGCGATCGCCCGCGCGGAGTCCACCCGGCAGGCCGGCGGAGACGCCTGACCCGCCCCCCACGCAGCACCCGCGCACCCGCGCGACCAGGACGTACGGCAGAGCTCCAGCCGTACGTCCTTTTTGTACGTCATTACCGCTCATTCCTGCTTCTCCCACTATGGTGGCGATGTGCCCCGCCAATTGGGAGACCTGGAAGACGCCGTCATGACACGCGTCTGGCAATGGAACCGGCCGGTCACCGTCCGGGAAGTCCTGGAAGACCTTCAGCAGGAACGGTCCATCGCCTACACGACCGTCATGACGGTAATGGACAATCTCCATCAGAAGGGCTGGGTCCGCAGGGAAGTCGAGGGCCGGGCCTATCGATATACGGCGGTCTCGACCAGAGCCGCCTACTCCGCCGCCCTGATGAACGAGGCGTGGTCGAAGAGCGACAACCCCGCGGCCGCACTTGTCGCCTTCTTCGGGATGATGTCGTCCGAGCAGCGGGAGTCCCTGCAAGCCGCCGTCCGGATCGTTCAGGGCGACGAGGTCGCCGACGGCGGTGCCTCAGCGGGGCGATAGCGTCATGACATGCCTTATGCCCCAGCAAATGCCATCACCGTCCGGCGGGCCAGGACGTCCGATGTGCCCGAGGTCCGCCGTCTCGTCGACCCGTACGTGAGTGAAGGCATCCTCCTCGACAAAGCGACGGTCACTCTTTACGAAGCCATCCAGGAGTTCTGGGTCGCGGAACACGACGAGGACGGCACCGTCGTCGGCTGCGGCGCGCTCCATGTGATGTGGGAAGACCTCGCGGAAGTCCGCACACTCGCGGTTGATCCGGCCCACAAGGGCGCCGGCATCGGGCATCTGGTGCTCGACAAGCTGTTGGACACGGCCCGCTGGCTGGGGGTGCGACGGGTTTTCTGCCTCACCTTCGAAGTGGACTTCTTCGGCAAGCACGGCTTCGTGGAGATCGGTGAGACTCCGGTCGACGGAGATGTCTACGCCGAGCTGCTGCGTTCCTATGACGAGGGTGTCGCCGAGTTCCTCGGGCTCGAACGAGTGAAGCCGAACACCTTGGGCAACAGCCGGATGCTTCTGCACCTGTGATCACCGGCAAGAGCCGGAACCCTATGTCCGAATCGCGCACGTTTCCCGCGTTCTCGAGGTTCTGAACCTCTGCCAAGGGTTTGTGTTTTCCAAGGAAAAGCGGTTTCCTTTCCGCGTACTGCATTTTCGATGAAAGGAAATCCGGTGGCACAGAAGGTTCAGGTCCTTCTTGTCGACGACCTCGACGGCGGCGAGGCGGACGAGACCGTGACGTTTGCGCTGGACGGCAAGACCTACGAGATCGACCTCACCACCGCCAATGCGGACAAGCTCCGCGGTCTGCTGGAGCCCTACGCGAAGAACGGCCGGCGTACCGGCGGTCGCGCCGCGTCCGGCCGTGGCAAGGGCCGTGCGGCCGCGAGCGGCAACAAGGACACGGCGGAAATCCGGGCCTGGGCCAAGGCGAACGGCTACGAGGTCAACGACCGCGGCCGGGTGCCCGCCACGGTCCGCGATGCCTACGAGAAGGCCAACGGCTGAGTAAACGGCCCTGCATTCACCCGCTGCGTATTCCTGCGCAGCAATCGGGCCCGATGGCACTGCGTCGCCATCGAGTCCAGGAGCCGTACGAGATCGGGGCCGGCGCCCCGGCCGCTTCCCGCGCTGCGTCCGAAGGGCGCCAGTGCCGGAAGAGTCGGTTCCACCTCGCGCCCGGGCACGGGGGGCCGCAGCCACACGGCGGCCCCCCGCGAGCCGGGCCATCCGGGCGGCGGCGGGGCGGTCATCCGTCCTCCCGTGCCGGCGGCCCTGAGGTCCAGGGCGATTCCGCCCCATCCCAGCCAGTCGAGCAGTCCGGGCACCTCGTCCGCGCTGCCCGCTGCCACCAGTACGCGCATCCTGTGCCCCATCAGGGCGACAGGGCTCGGCAGGTCCGTGCGGCGCAGTACGGCCGCACCGGCGTCCGCCGGCAGTTCCAGCACGTCGAAGCGCAGCCCGGTGAGCAGCTGCACGGGAAAGCAGTCCGCCGCGGCCCAGCCGAGCTCGGTCTCGTACCACTGGGCGCGGCCGTCGTCGGCGGGCGTGCGGGGGAGCGGGACAGTGAGGGCCATACCCCGGGAACTCCCGGGACGGCCCGTGAGTTACGCAGAGTGTGCGTGCGATCGCACCCGGTGGTGGGATCGGGGGTGTCCGGGCGCACTGGGGAGCGCAAGGTTGTTCGCCCGTAGCTGAGGGAACCGGTGCGCGCCGCATGGAGTGTCAGTGCTTGCGGGTAAGACATTCCTAGTGGGGAGGGGCGACACGCTCGCCAGGCCGTCTCACGTTCGCCATCGGCGTAGTCAAGGTGAGGGTATCTGCCTGGCCTGCGGGAACATCGTCTCGCACCATCGGGTTGGAGCAGTTGTCGGCGTTCAGGGGTCAGGAGGCCACTTACGGGTGTCGGCAGTTGGAATGAGCGGTCCCCGCTTGCGGGACTAAGCTGCGGAAGGACAGGGAGGGGACCGACCCCTTACTGCCTGACCGCTCTGAGGAGCGATTAACGATGTTCGAGAGGTTCACCGACCGCGCGCGGCGGGTTGTCGTCCTGGCTCAGGAAGAAGCCCGGATGCTCAACCACAACTACATCGGCACCGAGCACATCCTCCTGGGCCTTATCCACGAGGGTGAGGGTGTCGCCGCTAAGGCCCTGGAGAGCCTCGGGATTTCGCTCGAGGCGGTCCGCCAGCAGGTGGAGGAGATCATCGGTCAGGGCCAGCAGGCCCCGTCCGGGCACATCCCCTTCACGCCCCGTGCCAAGAAGGTCCTGGAGCTGTCGCTCCGCGAGGCTCTTCAGCTGGGCCACAACTACATCGGCACCGAGCACATCCTGCTCGGCCTGATCCGCGAGGGTGAGGGCGTCGCAGCCCAGGTCCTCGTGAAGCTGGGCGCCGATCTCAACCGGGTGCGGCAGCAGGTCATCCAGCTGCTCTCCGGATACCAGGGCAAGGAAGCCGCCACGGCAGGCGGCCCGGCCGAGGGCACCCCCTCGACCTCGCTCGTCCTGGACCAGTTCGGCCGGAACCTCACCCAGGCCGCTCGTGAGTCCAAGCTCGACCCGGTCATCGGGCGCGAGAAGGAGATCGAGCGGGTCATGCAGGTGCTGTCCCGCCGTACGAAGAACAACCCCGTGCTCATCGGCGAGCCCGGCGTCGGCAAGACGGCGGTCGTCGAGGGCCTGGCGCAGGCCATCGTCAAGGGCGAGGTGCCCGAGACCCTCAAGGACAAGCACCTCTACACCCTGGACCTGGGCGCGCTGGTCGCGGGCTCCCGGTACCGCGGTGACTTCGAGGAGCGTCTGAAGAAGGTCCTCAAGGAGATCCGCACCCGCGGCGACATCATCCTGTTCATCGACGAGCTCCACACCCTCGTGGGTGCGGGTGCCGCCGAGGGCGCGATCGACGCCGCCTCGATCCTCAAGCCGATGCTGGCGCGAGGCGAGCTGCAGACCATCGGCGCCACGACGCTGGACGAGTACCGCAAGCACCTGGAGAAGGACGCGGCCCTCGAGCGCCGCTTCCAGCCCATCCAGGTCGCGGAGCCGTCGCTGCCGCACACCATCGAGATCCTCAAGGGTCTGCGCGACCGGTACGAGGCCCACCACCGGGTCTCCATCACGGACGAGGCCCTCGTCCAGGCCGCGACGCTGGCCGACCGGTACATCTCGGACCGCTTCCTGCCGGACAAGGCGATCGACCTGATCGACGAGGCCGGTTCCCGGATGCGCATCCGCCGGATGACCGCGCCGCCGGACCTCCGCGAGTTCGACGAGAAGATCGCGGGCGTGCGCCGTGACAAGGAGTCGGCGATCGACTCCCAGGACTTCGAGAAGGCGGCCTCTCTCCGCGACAAGGAGAAGCAGCTGCTCGCCGCGAAGGCCAAGCGCGAGAAGGAATGGAAGGCCGGCGACATGGACGTCGTCGCCGAGGTCGACGGCGAGCTCATCGCCGAGGTCCTCGCCACGGCGACCGGCATTCCCGTCTTCAAGCTCACCGAGGAGGAGTCCTCCCGCCTGCTGCGCATGGAGGACGAGCTCCACAAGCGCGTCATCGGTCAGAAGGACGCCATCAAGGCGCTCTCGCAGGCCATTCGGCGTACGCGAGCGGGTCTGAAGGACCCGAAGCGCCCCGGTGGCTCGTTCATCTTCGCCGGCCCGTCCGGTGTCGGTAAGACCGAGCTCTCCAAGACGCTCGCCGAATTCCTCTTCGGCGACGAGGACGCGCTGATCTCCCTCGACATGTCGGAGTTCAGCGAGAAGCACACGGTTTCGCGTCTCTTCGGTTCCCCGCCCGGATACGTGGGTTACGAAGAGGGCGGCCAGCTCACCGAGAAGGTGCGCCGGAAGCCGTTCTCCGTCGTCCTCTTCGACGAGGTCGAGAAGGCCCACCCCGATATCTTCAATTCCCTTCTGCAGATCCTGGAGGACGGTCGCCTGACCGACTCCCAGGGCCGCGTCGTGGACTTCAAGAACACGGTCATCATCATGACGACCAACCTCGGGACCCGGGACATCTCGAAGGGATTCAACCTGGGCTTCGCCGCGCAGGGCGACGTGAAGTCGAACTACGAGCGGATGAAGGTCAAGGTCAACGAAGAGCTGAAGCAGCACTTCCGGCCCGAGTTCCTCAACCGTGTCGACGACACGGTGGTCTTCCACCAGCTGACCGAGGAAGACATCATCCAGATCGTCGACCTCATGATCGCCAAGGTGGACGAGCGCCTGAAGGACCGCGACATGGGCCTGGAGCTGAGCCCCGCGGCCAAGTCGCTGCTCGCCAAGAAGGGCTACGACCCGGTTCTGGGCGCCCGGCCGCTGCGCCGGACGATCCAGCGCGAGATCGAGGACATCCTCTCCGAGAAGATCCTCTTCGGTGAGCTGCGCCCCGGTCACATCGTGGTCGTGGACACCGAGGGCGAGGGTGAGGAGAAGAAGTTCACCTTCCGCGGCGAGGAGAAGTCCGCTCTGCCGGACGTCCCGCCGATCGAGCAGGCGGCAGGCGGCGCAGGCCCGAACCTGTCGAAGGACGCGTAAGCGCCCGAAGGACTGACGAAGGGGCTGCCCCGGACCATCACGGTCCGGGGCAGCCCCTTTTCGTGCGGTGCTCCGGGGCGGCCTGCCGCCCCGGGGGGCCGGGGTGTCAGCAGATCGCCGGCTTCCGCCAGGAGCATTCGAGATCGGCCGGGGCGTCCGAGGCGCGGCGCGGCCTCGGCGCTACGGCTGTGACCGTGTCCTTGGCCGTGTCCGACTTCGCCAGCGTCACCACGACCGCGTCCTCGATGCTCTTCACCGAGGAGGCCAGGTAGTTGTTGAGCACGACGCTGTAGGTGAGCTCACGGCCGGCCGCGTCCTTCACATAGCCGGACAGCGCGGACGCGCCGGTGAGCGAACCGGTCTTTCCGCGGGCGTTGAGCGCGGCGGGGGTGCCGCACATGCGGGTCCGCAGCGTTCCGCCGGTGAAGCGGTCCGGGTGGCAGGCCAGGGGCAGGGAGGCGTACCAGTCCGCGTACCAGGGAGCGTCGCGGACGGACAGGAGCAGGGTGGTCAGCTGCTCGGCCGGGAAGAGGTTCATCCGGGACAGGCCGGAGCCGTCGACCTGGCGCAGCTCCGCCGTATCGACGCCTTCCTGTTTCAGATAGCCGTCCACCGCCGCCAGGCCGGCAGCCCACGTGCCGTGGCCCGACGTCTCCCGGCCCATCGTCTTGATGAGCGTCTCCGCGTGCATGTTGTTGGACAGCTGCATGAAGGGGACCATCAGCTCCCGCAGCGGCATGGACCGGTGGGAGGCGAGCTCCTTCGCGCCGGCCGGTGTGGGCCGGCCCAGCCGGGGCGATCCGGCGACGCGGACACCGTGGCGGGCGAGCGCGTCGGAGAACACCGCTGCCGCGTATCCCGTCGGCTCCCAGACGGTGATCCACTCCTTGGTGGCACCGGCGCCGACGGGGATGTTGCCGCTGACCGTGATCGTGTTGGTGCCGTGCTGCCGCTCGACGGCCAGGGTGTCCGGCTGCCCGGCGGGGACGGTGGTGCCGCGCACGTCGAGACGTACGTAGTCCGTCGGAGGTGTCACCTTCACGCGGGGCCGGGCGCCCGGACGGGAGCCCGGGAGGGCCTCCACGATGACGGTGCCCGAGTCGTAGTCGGTGTCGGGGGCGACCGTGAGGGGTGAGATCTGCGCGGAGTAGTACGAGGACTCGTCGTCCGCCGCCCAGGAGCGTCCGAGCCGCTGGGTGTCGAAGCGGGTGTCGTCGGCGACGAGACGGCCGGTGACGCGTCTGATCCCGGTCGAGGCGACGTCGGCGGCGAGCCGGTCGTAGTCCTGCGCGAGGGCGGTGGGGTCGCCGCTGCCGCGCAGATACAGGTCCCCGCGGAGTGTGGAGCCGTGCCGCGAACCGCCGGCGAGCACGTCGGTGCGGTAGCGGTAGTCGGGCCCGAGCAGCGCCATCGCGGCGACGGAGGTGGCGAGCTTGGTGTTGGACGCGGGCATCAGACGGTCCGCGCCGGTGCGCTGATAGAGCCGCTCGCCGGTGGTGGCGTCGGCGATCACCACGCTCGCGGCGCCCCCGTCCATCCGGGCGTCGGCGAGGATCGTGTCGATGGCCCCTTTGAGGCCGTCGTCCGAGGGCCCGGCTCCGGCGGGCGCGCTCCAGGTGAGTGTGGACGTGAGGATGCAGGCGAGCCCGATGACGACGGGCCGGATCCGGGCGCGGCGCTGTCCGCGGCGGTTCGAGCGAATCACGGGTCTACTCATGGCTCAGGAGCATCCCGGAGGGGGCCTCGCTCGGGAAGGACGCCGAGCGGCCCCGTGGGCCCTCTTTCGAGGGACGTTTTACGGGCGAAACGGGCATATAGGACTTGGCTGTTGGTGTGGCCTGGGCAACATCCGAGGGCTCTGGAGAGGTCCTCGCCCGTGACAAGGCACACAGGCCCATCCGGCTCTACTAGCCGGAATAGGAGCATGGTGCACCGCTCGCGGGGGCCCTTCGGTCCTGGCAGTAGGGGGACCTTCGGCCCATCGGTGGGCGAATGGGGTGGATCCGGGCCCCCTGGGGCCCCCGCTCTGCCCGTACGTGCGGTTAAACCCGTTTTCGAGGGGATATCTCCCCCTGTTTCCGGCGTACTTCTCGATCATGGATGAGGGGTGTCAAGAGTTCGATTCCCGGCGCCGGAGCTACGACGCAATGTCGTAGATGGGGGGTTTGATGCCGGATGAGCGCTTCGGTTACCAATGTGGAGCCAGCCCGGTGCGAGCGTGCCGGGTCCATTCATGCCCGGAGGTTCTCCCGAATGTCGAAGCGCATCAACCACCGTCTCCGCCCGTCCGTGCTCCGTACCCGTGGCACCGTCGTGGCCGCCGGACTCGGCGCCGTGATGGTCGTCGGAGCCGGTGCGGGTGTCGCCTCCGCAGCTGGGGGCACCACTGCGGCGGCGGACCCCGCCACCGCCGTGGCCGCGCAGGCCGGCGCTCAGGCGAAGGCCGCCGCCGACACGAAGGCCGCCCAGGCCAAGGCCGCGAAGGCCGCCGCGGCGAAGGCTGCCAAGGCGAAGGCCGCGAAGAAGGTCGCCTGGGTCAAGCCCGTCGGCAAGTACACGCTGAGCGCGAGCTTCAACCAGGGCGGCGCCATGTGGGCGCACAAGCACTCCGGCCAGGACTTCGCCGTCCCGGTCGGCACCACGGTCAAGGCCGCGAACGCCGGTACCGTCGTGAAGGCCGGCCCGTACGGCGGCGGCGACGGCTCCGCGTACGGCAACGCCATCGTGATCAAGCACTCCAACGGCAAGTACTCGCAGTACGCGCACCTGTCGAAGATCAACGTGGGCGTCGGTACGCACGTGAAGACCGGCCAGGCGATAGCCAAGTCCGGCAACACCGGAAACTCCTCCGGCCCGCACCTGCACTTCGAGATCCGTACGACCCCGAACTACGGCTCGGCGCTCAACCCGGCCTCGTTCCTGCGCAGCGTGGGTGTCACCTTCTGACATCCGCTCCGCGGTACGTCACCCGGTGACGCGGTGGGCCTGGCTCACCAGATCGATCGCGACCTCAAGGACAGCCTGGCGCTTGTCCTCGGGGTCGCCTTCGATCGTCTGGAGGAAGAACATCCCCGCGTGCATCGTGAAGAGCGCGCTGGCGCAGCGGACCTGGTCGGGCAGCGGGGCTCCCGGCTCCTTGATCAGGTCCAGCAGGCCGAGCATGCGCTTCTTGAAGGTCTCGCCGATGCTCAGCTCGCGGACCGCCGCCTGGTTCTCCTGCATGAAGCGGAACAGGGGAGCGGCCCGGGTGAGGGCCTCGCTGTAGCGGCGCAGCAGCTCCTTCTTGGTGGCGAGCGTCTTCGGCTCCGCCTGCGCCCACTCCACGACCTCGTCGATCGGCCTCGTCAGATCCTCGAAGAGGCTGATGACGATGTCTTCCTTGGTCTTGAAGTGGTAGTACAACGCCGCCTTGGTGACGTCGAGCCGCTCGGCGATCTCGCGCAGCGAGGTCTTCTCATAGCCCTGCTCGGCGAAGAGTTCGAGCGCGACGTCCTGGATGCGCTGGCGTGTGTTGCCTCTGGCCATGGTCTCTCCCCAAGAACGCTCAAACTTACTTGACGCCCGGCTAGTGCGAGGTCTAACTTCCCCAGTGTAGTCAGCTAGCCGGGCGGCAAGTAAGTGCGTGGGGGAGTGGAACCGATGGACACCAAAAAGCGGGATCCCGAGGGGCCCGAGGGGAACCGGGGGCGGGTCGCGAAAGAGCCGCGCAGTGTACGAGTCGTGATCCTCGCGCTCATGATCGCCATGCTGCTGGCCATGCTCGACAACATGATCGTCGGCACCGCGATGCCGACCATCGTCGGCGATCTCGGCGGCCTGGAGCACCTCTCCTGGGTCGTCACCGCCTACACGCTGGCCACCGCGGCCTCGACCCCGATCTGGGGCAAGCTCGGCGACCTGTACGGACGCAAGAGCATCTTCCTGCTGGCGATCGTGATCTTCCTGATCGGATCCGTGCTGAGCGGCATGGCCCAGGACATGGGCCAGCTGATCGGCTTCCGGGCCGTCCAGGGCCTCGGCGCCGGCGGTCTGATGGTCGGCGTCATGGCGATCATCGGTGACCTCGTCCCGCCCCGGGAGCGCGGCAAGTACCAGGGCATGATGGCCGGCGTCATGGCCGTGGCCATGATCGGCGGACCGCTGGTCGGCGGCACGATCACCGACCACCTCGGCTGGCGCTGGTCCTTCTACATCAACCTCCCGCTCGGCGCCGTCGCGCTCGCGATGGTCACCGCCGTCCTCCACCTGCCGAAGCGCGAGCGCACCAAGCCGCGCATCGACTACCTGGGCGCGGCCCTGCTGACGGTCGGCATCACCTCGATCGTGCTGGTCACCACCTGGGGCGGTACGGAGTACGCCTGGGACTCCGCCGTGATCATGGAGCTCATCGCGATCGGCGTGGCCGCGCTCACCGGCTTCTTCTTCGTCGAGACCAAGGCCGCCGAGCCGATCATGCCGCTGCACATCTTCCGCAGCCGCAACTTCACGCTGATGTCGGTGATCGGCTTCATCGCCGGATTCGTCATGTTCGGCGCGGTCCTCTTCCTGCCGCTGTACCAGCAGTCCGTCCAGGGCGCCTCGGCGACCAACTCCGGCCTGCTGCTCCTGCCCATGCTGATGTCCATGCTGGTCGTCTCGATGATCGCGGGGCGGGTGACCACCAACACCGGCCGGTACCGCATCTTCCCGATCATCGGCGCCGGACTGATGACGACCGGCCTGTTCCTGCTCGCGCAGATGGACACCGAGACCTCGCGACTCACCTCCGGCGTCTACATGGCCGTCCTCGGCGCCGGTATGGGCTTCCTGATGCAGATCACGATGCTGGTCGCGCAGAACAGCGTCGAGCTCAAGGACATGGGCGTCGCCTCGTCCGCGGCCACCCTCTTCCGTACGCTCGGCAGCTCCTTCGGCGTCGCGATCATGGGCGCGCTGTTCACGAGCAGGGTGAACCACGAGATGTCCGCCGGCGGCAACGCGGACCTCACCGAGCACTCCGCCCAGCTGGACGCGGCCAGCCTGGCCAAGCTGCCGGACCGGCTCCGCGAGGCGTACGAGTTCGCGGTGTCGTCCGGGACGCACGGAGCGTTCCTGCTGGGAGCCTCGGTCGCCGTCCTCGCCTTCGTCGCGGCCTTCTTCGTCAAGGAGGTGCCGCTGCGCGGTGCCGCTCCCTCGAAGGACCCGGTGCCGCAGGACAAGGTCGCGGAGAGCGTCTGATCGTGGTCGGACGCGGAGAGCGTCCGACCGCGACAGGCGCGGCGCGGAGGCTCCGTCCGGCCCGCTGCCCGGCCCGCTGCCCGGCCCGCTGCCCGGCTCACGGCCCCCGGTGTGTGCACACCGGGGGCCGTTGTCAGTGGCGCGTGCCAGCATCGGGGATGTGGACAGCACCACCGCGGCGCCGGCGCGCCTTGCCCATCTGCGGCAGCTGCGCCTCGCCAAGGACGCCATGGACCGCGACTGGGCCGAGCCGCTCGACCTGGACGCGGTGGCCGCGCATGCCGGGTATTCGCGCTATCACTTCGTCCGCGCCTTCAAGGCGGTGTACGGACAGACGCCCGGCCAGTACCTGTCCCGCCGGCGCATAGACCGTGCCGAGGAGCTGTTGCGCTCGGCGAACCTCTCCGTCACCGAGATCTGCACGCTCGTCGGCTTCAGCAGCCTGGGCACCTTCTCCACCCGGTTCAAGAAGCAGACCGGGCTGACCCCGAGCGAGTACCGCGCCAAGCACGTCGGCCGCGGAGCCGCGCTGATCCCCGGGTGCTACGCCCTGCTGTACGCGGGCGGCTTCCCCGGCAGGAAGACCGACACCGGGCCGGTCGAGGACGCCACGGACCCCGGCGGCGGTTCCGGCGAGCCAGACACCGGCTCCGACACCGGTTCCGGCGGGCCCGACACCGACGGGCCCGGCTCCGGCACTGGCTCCGAGGACATATCCGCCGACGGCCCCGGCGACGGCTTCCGCGAGCTGCGCAATTCTGAAGAAGCCGGCTGACCGGGCCGCTGCCTACGGTGACAGGGCAAGCAGGAATCACCCCTCGAGGAGCACCTCATGATCAAAGGTCTCGCCATTTCCACCGTCTGGGTCCTGGACCAGGACCGGGCGAAGGAGTTCTACACCGAGAAGCTCGGCCTCGAGGTCCGTACGGACATGACGATGGGCGAGGGTGGGATGCGCTGGCTGACCGTCGGCGCGAAGGACCAGCCCGACGTCGAGCTGACCCTGATGGTCCCGGACCCGTCGACGATGGACCCGGAAGCGGCCCAGGCGCTGAAGACACTGGTCTCCAAGGGGGTCATGGGCGCGGGTGTGCTGGCCACGGACGACATCCACGGGGACTACCAGAAGCTGAAGGAGCGGGGTGTGGAGTTCCTCCAGGCCCCGCAGGAGCGGCCGTACGGCATCGAGGCGATCCTGCGCGACGACTCGGGGAACTGGTACTCCTTCACGCAGCGGCGCGAGGGCGCACTCGACTTCGACAAGGACTGATCCTGCTAGCAGGGCCCGCGGCAGTGCCCGGCCCCTGATCCGGACGGCAGACCCTGGGCCCAGCCCTAGTCGTCGAGCAGCATCGGGAAGCTGCCCGTGCTCGTCGGCGCGTGCTCGGGCAGCCACAGCACGGCGATCGCGCCGCCCGACTCCCCGAGAGGCGTCGCGCCTCCGGGAGCCGCGTTGCGGAAGGTGAGCCGGGCGCCCAGGACTCGTGCCTGGCCCGCCGCGATCGTCAGGCCGAGACCATGGCCCGTCCCGGCGCGGTCGCTCGCACCCGTGCGGAAGCGGCTCGGGCCCTCGCGCAGCAGCGCCTCGGGGAATCCGGGGCCGTGGTCCCGTACGCGAACGACCCGTCCCTCGACGGTGACCTCGATCGGCGCCTTGCCGTACTTGGCGGCGTTGGTCAGCAGATTGAGGAGGATGCGTTCGAGCCGCCGCGGATCGGTGCTCACCCACGACTCGTGGACGATCCGCACGACCACATCGGGGTTGAGTGCGGCGATCCGGCGGCCGACGAACTCGCCGAGGGCTATCTCCTGGAGCTCGGCACGCTCCGAGGCGCTGTCGAGCCTCGCCACCTCCAGGACGTCCTCGACCAGCGTCCGCATGGCCTGGGCCCGGTCCCGTACGAGCTCGGTGGGACGGCCGGGCGGCAGTAGTTCCGCCGCCGTGAGCAGCCCGGTCACGGGGGTGCGCAGCTCGTGCGCGATGTCGGCGGTGACGCGGCGCTCGGCCTCGATGCGGGCGTTCAGCGCGTCGGTGAGGGCGTCCACGGCCCGGGCGAGCGAGTCGGTCTCGTCGCGCACGAGACCGCCGATCGCGTCCCGGACGCGGACGTCCGTGTTGCCCTGGGCGACGGTCCGGGCCGCCGCCGCGGCCTTGCGGAGCCGTCGCGAGAGCTGCCCGCCGATCAGTACCCCCAGCGCACAGCCGCCGAAGACCACCGACACCGAGCCGATGATCAGCGCCCGGTCCAGGGCCTTCAACACCGCGGCGCTGCGGCCGGCGAACTGGGAGTGCAGGGAGAGCACGTCGCCGTTGGAGAGCGGAACGGCCGCCCAGATCTCGGGCGGCCCCTCGTGGTGGTCCTGCACATAGCTGCCGCGGCGCTTCTCGTGCATCAGCTTCTGGAGCGCCTTGGGCAGCGTGGGATCATTGATCTTGGTGCTGAAGCGCGGGTCCTTGTTCTTGGACGTCTCGTACCAGCGCTGGGCGAGCAGGACGCGCTCCATCTGCACATCGCGTGCGTTGTCCAGCATCGAGACGCGGGCGGCGTTGTGCACGACGAGGCTCAGTGCCATCGCGATGAGCGCGCCGACCGCGGCGATCGCGATGCTGATCTTCCAGCGGACGCCGGTGCGCAGGGCGAAACGCTTCATGCCTTGAGCTTGTAGCCGAAGCCGCGGACCGTTTCGATCCGGTCCTGGCCGATCTTGGTCCGCAAGCGCTGGACATGGACGTCGACCACGCGGGTGTCACCGCCCCAGCCGTAGTCCCAGACGCGTTCGAGCAGCTTGTCGCGGGAGAGCACCGTGCCCGGCGCGGACGAGAACTCCAGCAGCAGCCGCATCTCCGTCGGTGTCAGTGCCACGGGCTCGTCGGCCTTCCGCACCTCCATGCCCTCGGTGTCGATCACCAGCTCGCCGAAGGTCAGCACCGCGCCCTGGCCGTCGCGCCCGCCGGACGCGAGTTCGCCGCCCGCCGCGCCACCGGCATGACCGAAGCGGCGCAGCACCGCGCGGATCCTGGCGACCAGCACCGCGCCGTCGAACGGCTTGGTGACGTAGTCGTCGGCGCCCGCCTCCAGACCCAGCACCACGTCGATCGAGTCGGCCCGCGCCGACAGCATGATCACCGGGACGGTCGACTCGTCGCGGATGCGCCGGCACAGGCTCACCCCGTCGAGTCCCGGCACCATGACGTCGAGCAGTGCGATGTCCGGCCGGTTCGCGCGGAAGGCATCGAGGCCGAGCAGTCCGTCGGGCATGGCGGTGACGACGAAGCCGTCGCGCTCCAGGGCCAGCTGGGTGGCCTCACGGATGACGTCGTCGTCCTCGACGAAGAGGACATGGGTGTCGGCCATCCGCTGCTCTCAGTTCCCGTCCGGTTGCGGCGCCTCGGAGGCGACCACGTCGCCTTCCCCCACCGCTCTGCTGAATTCGTTGCGCACCCAGTACTGCTGGGTGAACTTGCCGCTCGTCCAGTGGTACGTGGTGATCTCCTCGCCGGACGGCTCGTCCACCGGATCACCCTTGGCGTACACCTGCTTGGTCACGACCAGGTCGCCCCGGTCGATGGCGGAGTAGACCGCGGGCTCCTCGGCCGCGAAGACATTCTCGTACCTGCTGCCGTTCTCGCGGTACACATATGTGCCCATGCCCACCGCGTCGCCGCAGGTCATCACGTTGACGACGACATCGGGCACGGTGCCGCCGGTCAGATTCCCGTACGAGGTGTCCACCGGGTACGAGTCACGGCTGCAGGGCTTGAGGTCGGCCTTCACTCGCTCGCTGACCTTCGGGTCGCTCTTGATCAGCTCCACCGCGTCCACGGTCTTGGCGAACTGGGTCTCGCCCGTCGTGGAGGCGCCGGCGGACGGGGTGGCCTTGGCGACGGCGTCCGCGTGAGCCGCGCCCTCGTCCTGCACTCCGGTGCCGCCGGTGGAACACGCGACGGTGAACAGGCCGACGGCGGCGAGCCCGGCAATCGCCGTGCCGCTCGCCGCCAGTGATGCCCTGCCGCCCCTGGATGTCAGGCCGCGCACCTCTCCTGCCCCCGATCTCCCCCGTGGCCCTTCGGGCGCGGGAGATGCTTCAACTGCTCACCATCACGCCGCAGCTCGCCGCGCTCCAGAGCGCGCGCGTCCAGATCCCGGCTCTCCAGCTCCTGACGGAGGCGGGCCAGTGCCCGGTGCAGCGTGCTCTTCACGGTACCTGCCGACATCCCCAGGGCGGCAGCCGTCTCCTCGGTGCTCATCTGCTCCCAGTGTCGCAGCACCACCACGCTGCGCTGCTTGGGAGCCAGCACCTTCAGGACGTCCATGAGCAGGGCACGGTCGGCGCGCTGCTCGCTGCCGTCCTCGACGCTGGCGTCGGGCAGCTGCTCGGTGGGCACCTCTTCGAGGCGGCGGGCCCGCCACCACTCGGTACGCGTGTTGATCATGACGCGGCGGAGGTAGGCGTCGGCCAGCGACTTGTCGGCGATACCGTCCCAGCGGCCGTAGGTGCGGGCCAGAGCGGTCTGCAGCAGGTCCTGGGCGTCGATCGGGTCGGGCACGAGACGCCGGGCGCTGCGCAGCAGAGCCTCCTGCCGTGTGCGTACGTACTCTTCGAATTCGAGCACCTCGCCGTGCGCCATTCCAACCGCCTCCGTCCCCGTGACAAGCAACTGCTTTCCGTTACGCCACAGAAGCTACGGAGCGGTTGTCACGGGCCTGTGCGGAGCAGCCGTCGGACGGCGCACGGCCATCCATCGGTTGTGTAACAGCCGATGTTTCAGGTCCGGTTCGGGTGGGAAAGCCCCGTGCCCGGCGGGCCGTTGTTCAGCCCGGCAGTCGGTACGTACCGTCGTCCAGCGGCTCGACGAGTCCGTCCGCGACGAGTCCGTCCAGGGCTCGCGCCCGCTGCACGGGTTCGTGCCAGACCGCGTCCAGTGCCGACTGGGGCACCGGCACGTGCGCCTCCCGGAGAACGGCGAGGAGCCTGCCGCGCACCTGACGGTCGGTGCCCGCATAGGTCTGGCCCCGGCGGGCCGCGCCTTCGTGCGCGGGTTTGCCGGCCAGCCGCCAGGCGCACTGCCCGGCGATCGGGCAGCGGGAGCAGTCCTCGTTCCGCGCGGTGCACACGAGCGCGCCGAGCTCCATGGAGGCCGCCGCCCACCGGGCCGCCGTCCTCTCGTCGTCGGGCAGCAGCGCGCGGGCCAGCTTGCGCTCGGCCGCGGTGGTCGCCGTCGGCGGGTACTGGACGCCGGTCGCCGCCCGCGCGAAGACCCGGCGGACATTGGTGTCGAGGACGGCGTGGCGCTGACCGTAGGCGAAGGAGGCCACCGCGGCCGCCGTGTACTCACCGATTCCCGGGAGCGAGAGCAGCTGCCCGTGGTCGCTCGGCACATCGCCGCCGTGCCGCTCCGCTATCGCCTGCGCGGCTCCGTGCAGCCGCAGCGCGCGCCGCGGGTAGCCGAGCCGGCCCCAGGCGCGAACGGCCTCGCCGGGCGCCTCGGCCGCGAGGTCGGCAGGCCGGGGCCAGCGGGTCATCCACTGTTCGTACACGGGCAGGACCCGGCTGACCGGAGTCTGCTGGAGCATGAACTCGCTCACCATCACGCCCCAGGCACCCGCGTCGGGGCGGCGCCAGGGCAGATCACGGGCGTGCTCGTCGAACCAGTCGATGACGGGGGAGTGGAGGGACGCCGCGTCGGCGCGGGCGGAGTGTGTGGTGGTGTCAGTCATGGCACTCCGATCCTGGCACGTCCGAGCGGACGGAGGGCGCATCCGCCGGTGGCCCGGCGCGGGGCGTGGGTGATGGCGCTCCCGGGAGGCGGGTTCCCCGGGTCGGGCCGGGTGGGTCCCTCGGGCGCGCCTTGCCGGGTGACGGGTTCCCCAGGGCCGGCGCTCATGCGTGGCCGGGGACCGGACCGGGAACCCGGCGCGCGGTGTCCGGGCACCGGCGGCCGGTCCCTGCCCGGTAGGACACCGTCGGCCAAGACGACGACGGCGACGACCGAGCCGCGAGACGGCGAAGGTCCGCCTCTGGGTGACGCACGTGAACTCCCGTTGTCCGCAAGCCGCCGGACGACGGCGGGTGCGGCCCGCGGCACAGAACCCTTGCCGAAGCGCCGAGTTGGCCGAGGCACGCGACCGCTCCGGTCGGCGATCACGCAGCGTGCGCTCCCGGGCGGATCGGTCACCCGTTGCTACCGGCGCGTGCGCGACCGACGGCTGCGGGCCGCGCCGAAACGTCCGGCCGGGATGATGATCCGCAGAACTTGCAAGGAGAGCGGCGGGTGGGACGGGAGTTGGCCCAGATCTCTCGTAGAGTTCGGGTGTGGGATCTCTGCGCAATCCGATCGGGCCGCTCCCCTCCTCCATCTACTGGCGACGGAGGGCAGTCGCGCTGTCGTTGGTCGCGCTGCTCCTGCTCCTCGTCGTATGGGCCCTCACGTCGGGCGGAGGCGGCGGAGACAAGGACGACGGCGCCAACGGCGGTCCCTCGCCCGCCACTTCGATCACACCCGGACCCACGTCCTCGGGTCCCGCGATCAGCGAACAGCCCGGTGGCCGCGACACCGGCGGGACCGGTGAGAGCAACGGCGGTGGCGGAACCGGCGGTACGGGCGCGGACGGCGGAGCCGGCGGCGACGGTGGCGCGGGGACCGGCGGAGGCGGAGCCGCGGGTGGTGCCGGTGGCGCGGGCGGTGCCGGCGGAGCCGCGGGCGGCTCGGCGGGCCAGCAGGTGCCGGCCGGTTCGACTCTGCCCAACTGCACTCCCGGCGCACTGAAGTTGACCCTGCGCAGCCTCAAGGTGTCGTACGAGCCGGGCGAGAAGCCCACCTTCCAGCTGGTCGCCTCCAACTCGTCGTCGGCGACGTGCAAGGCGGACTTCGGTCCCCGGGCGGCGGTGCTGACCGTCACCGACAACCGCGACGACGAGGTGTGGTCGTCGAAGGACTGCCCCTCGGCCGCGGCCGGCGTGCTGCTGAGGGTGCCGGCGGGTCAGACGATCACGTACACCGTGCAGTGGGACCGCAGGCAGAGCGAGCCGCAGTGCGCCACGCCGCGGCCGGGGGCCGCGCCCGCCGGCACGTATCTGGTGGAGGCGAAGTTCCCGGGCGTGACCGTGCTGCCGGCGTCGTTCCGCCTGGAGAAGGACTGAAGCCTGCCGATCGGCTCAGGCCGAACGACAGGCTGTGCAGGAAGCAAACGACAGGCTGTGCAGGAAGCGCGAGCCCGACTTCGACGACAGCTCCAAGAGCCCGTGGTGCGGATCAGGCCCGACGGGGCAGCCCTCAGACGTACCGCTCCAGGATCGAGGACTCCGCGAGCCGCGACAGGCCCTCGCGGACGCTGCGTGCGCGTGCCTCGCCCACACCGTCGACCGTCTGGAGGTCGTCGACGCTCGCGGCGAGCAGCTTCTGCAGCCCGCCGAAGTGCTCCACCAGCCGCTCGATGATCGCGCCCGGCAGCCTCGGCACCTTCGCCAGCAGTCGGTAGCCGCGCGGGGAGACCGCGGAGTCGAGGGTCTCGGGCGAGCCGCTGTAGCCCAACGCCCTTGCCACTATGGGTAGTTCCAGTAGTTCCGTGTGGGTCAGGGAGTCCAGCTCGAACAGGGCCTCGTCGACCGTGCGGGACCGCTTCGCGGTGGGTTCGGGCACATAGTCCCGTACGACCAGCTCGCGCTCGGGCTCGACGCCCGCGATCAACTCGTCCAGCTGGAGGGAGAGCAGCCGCCCGTCGGTGCCCAACTCGACCACGTATTCGGCGATCTCGGTGGCGATCCGGCGCACCATCTCCAGTCGCTGGGCCACGGCCGTGACGTCCCGGACCGTCACCAGGTCCTCGATCTCCAGCGCGGAGAGCGTGCCCGCGACCTCGTCGAGGCGGAGCTTGTAGCGCTCCAGGGTCGCGAGGGCCTGGTTCGCGCGGGACAGGATCGCGGCCGACTCCTCCAGGACCCGGCGCTCCCCGTCCACGTACAGCGCGATGAGGCGCATGGACTGCGACACGGACACGACGGGGAAGCCGCACTGACGCGACACCCGGTCCGCCGTCCGGTGACGGGTGCCGGTCTCCTCGGTGGGAATCGACGCATCCGGGACCAGCTGCACACCGGCCCGGAGGATCTTGGTGATGTCCTTGTCGAGGATCAGCGCGCCGTCCAGCTTGCACAGCTCGCGCAGCCGGGTCGCGGTGAACTCGACATCCAGCACGAAGCCGCCGGTGCACATCGATTCGACCGTTTTGTCCATGCCGAGGACGATCAGGCCGCCGGTGTTGCCGCGGAGGATCCGCTCCAGGCCGTCGCGCAGGGCCTGGCCGGGCGCCACCGCGCTCAGGGCGGCGCGGATCAGTGCTTCGTTGCCGGAGCCTCCGCCGGACTTTCCGGGTGCTGCTGCCCGGTCGTTGGCTGCCACTGCACTCCTCCGGCTCGTACGGATGGGCGAGACCAGGGCAAAGTCTACCGGCGCGTGTCGTCGTCCCGTGGGGCCTCCGCACGCTCTTTGCGTGGTGCCGTGACCGGAGCCCCCTCCGAACCCCTCTGCCGCCCGCGTGGCAGCACCCTCAGAGCATCTCCGACATCGGCCACTTCCGTCACCTTCATGCCCGGTGGCACCTTGCCCGGGTCGGACGGGACGAGGGCGTGCGTGAAGCCGAGACGGTGGGCCTCGGAGAGTCGGCGCTGCACACCCGTGACGCGTCTCACCTCGCCCGCGAGGCCGACCTCCCCGATCGCGACCAGATTCTTCGGCAGCGGGGTGTCGCTGGCGGCGGAGGCCAGGGCGAGCGCGATCGCCAGGTCCGCCGCGGGCTCCGAGAGCTTCACGCCGCCGACCGTCGCGCTGTAGATGTCGCGCTTGCCGAGAGCGGTGATGCGGCCGCGCTGCTCCAGGACGGCGAGCATCATCGAGACCCGGGAGGTCTCCAGACCCGAGGTCGTGCGCCGGGGGGAGGGGATCTGCGAGTCGACGGTGAGCGCCTGCACCTCGGCGACGAGCGGGCGCCGGCCCTCCAGGGTGACCGTCAGACAGGTGCCGGGCACGGGCGCGTCCCGGCGGGTGAGGAACAGGCCCGAGGGATCGGTGAGTCCGGTGATGCCCTCGTCGTGCAGCTCGAAGCAGCCGACTTCGTCCGTCGCTCCGTAACGGTTCTTGACGCCCCGTACGAGACGCAGCCGCGCGTGCCGGTCGCCCTCGAAGGAGAGCACGACGTCGACGAGGTGCTCCAGCAGCCGCGGTCCGGCGATCGCGCCGTCCTTGGTGACATGGCCCACCAGGATCGTGGACATCCCGCGCTCCTTGGACGCGCGGATCAGCGCGCC
Source organism: Streptomyces sp. NPDC058685 (assembly GCF_042714725.1). NCBI lineage: Bacteria > Bacillati > Actinomycetota > Actinomycetes > Kitasatosporales > Streptomycetaceae > Streptomyces > Streptomyces sp. NPDC058685. Next base: position 20,076 of record NZ_JBHXSL010000063.1, on the reverse strand, counting down.
GGCGACCTCGCGGACCTGGGCCATGCCGCCGGGCGCGCCGTCGATCTCGGGGGAGGCGACGGTCTGGACGGAGTCGAGGACCAGCAGCGACGGCTTGACCGCGTCCAAGTGCCCGAGAACGGCGGACAGATCGGTCTCGGCCGCCAGGTAGAGGTGGTCGTGCAGCGCGCCGATGCGGTCGGCGCGGAGCCGGACCTGGCTCGCCGACTCCTCGCCCGTCACATACAGGGTCCGGTGCTCGTCGCTCGCGGCCTTGGCGGCGACGTCCAGCAGCAGGGTGGACTTGCCGACGCCAGGCTCACCGGCGAGCAGCACCACGGCGCCGGGCACCAGCCCGCCGCCGAGCACCCGGTCGAGCTCGTCCACCCCGGTGGAGCGGGCCGTCGCCTGCCGCCCGTCGACCTGGCCGATGGGCAGCGCGGCGGTGGAGACGCGACCGGCGGCGGTGGTGCGGACGGCGGGCGCGCCGTACTCCTCGATCGTGCCCCAGGCCTGGCATTCGGGGCAGCGGCCGAGCCACTTGGCGGTCGTCCAGCCGCACTCGGTGCAGCGGTAGGACGGCCGGTCCTTCGCGGATTTCGTACGGGCAGCCATGCGGTGAACCGTAGCGGGGGCCACTGACAACGAGGTCACCGCCGTCCCCGGAGCCCTGGCGCGCACCGGGCGCGAACGGCCTCACGGACAGCGGCGGAACGCATGGGCACACGCCCGTCCGTCCCGGGATGAATAAACGATTCCTGTCCCCCTTCGAGCGAACTGTTCACCCGTAAGGATTAAAAGTGTTCAAGGGGTACGAAGTGGGTGTGTTCCTGCGCCTACGGTCACGGCGTGACGAGCAGCAGGCTGGAACCACCCACCGACACCACCGGCGCACGACGGGCGCACCGGCGCACGTCTCGCACCCTCACGCAACAGCCGCCCGCGCGTTATGAGCCGTACCTCGACGGCCTGTTCACCTACTGCCTCTCCGTGCTCTGCGACCACGACGCCGCGACCGCGCTGCTCGGCGATGTGCTCGCGATGGCGGAGCGGCAGTACGGGCGCAGCCCGGCGGACGAGTCCGGACGCAAGGCGTGGCTGTACGCGCTGGCGCGCTGGGCCTGTCTGCGCCGGCTGGCCGAACAGCGGCGCAGCCGGCAGGGGGCGCACGCCGGCAGACCCGCCGTGTCCGAGGAGCGGCCCCGGGTCTCCGAGGAGGCCGCCGAGCGCCGCCGCTCCGAACTGGCCCTGCTGGCCTGGCCGGAGGCGGCCGGCACTACGCCCGAACAGCGCGAGGCGCTCGAACTCGCCGTACGCCACGGGCTCGGCGCGCGTGAGGTCGCCGCGGTCCTCGGCATGGACGCGACCGTCGCCCGCGAACTGCTGGCCGCCGCGGCGTGCGAGGTCGAGCGCACCCGCGCGGCGCTCGCGGTCGTCGAGAGCGGCAACTGCCCCTCCGTCGCCCGGCTCACCGGCGACCACCGGGTGCTGCTCTCGGCGGCGCTGCGCACCGAACTCGTCCGGCACGTCGACGACTGCCCCCGCTGCCGCCGCGCCGCGGAGCGGGCCGGCGCGGGCGGGCCGTGGCCGGGGTCGGCCGTCAGCCCGGCCACACTGCCCCTGGTCGAGGCGCCGCGGGCCGCCGCGTACATCGCGATGCTCCACGTCCCCCGGGCGCGTGCGACCGCACCCCGCTTCGGGCCCGGCGGCTTTCCCCTCGACCCCAAGGACCACGCGGCCCGTCGCGACCGGCTGCGGGCCCGCGCGGTGACCACCACCGTCGTGGCGACGGTCGTCGCCGCGCCGGTCCTCGCGCTGTGGGCGGCCTACCGCGGGGCGCCGCTGACGGGCGAGGGTGAACACGGCGGAGCCTCGGTCACCGCGAGCGACACGGCGGAGGACGGGGGCCTGGAGGGCCGGCCCTACGACCACTACGAGAACGCGGGCAACGCCCGGGCCGAACCGGCGTCCCCGTTCACCGCGCCCTCCGCGTCGCCGGACGTCTCGGTCGAGGTCATCAGCGCGGGCACACCCCCGCCGCCGTCCCGCCCCGGCATGCCGGCCCCGGGCCGCCTCACGGTCGAGGCGGAACCGTCCGGCGACACGACCCGCATCACCCTCCGCGCCTCGGGCGGCTCACCCGTCACCTGGTCCGCCTGGACGAACGCCCGCTGGCTCTACGTGAGCCACACCTCGGGCACGCTGCGCCCGGGTGAATCGGTGACGATCCACGTGACGGTGGACCGGGCGCGGGAGCCGGTGGGGGCGTGGAGCGCGCGGGTGGGAGTGGACCCGTCCGGAGCGGTGATCTCGGTCCGCGGCCACGGCCGCCCCCACCCGCCGACGCCGCACCCCCCGACCTCGGAGCCCCCGCCGACGCCCCCCTCGACCCCACCCCCGACGGACCCCCCGTCCCCGACCCCGTCGGAGGAAACCCCTTCCCCGACCCCGACGCCTCCGTCCTCGCCCCCACAGGAACCGAGCCCGTCGGACTCCCCGCCGTCGAGTTCCTGAGGGCCGGAAGAGGCCGGCGCGGGGCTGGTGCCCCACACCCCTTTTTGCGCGCGGCAGCGTCGCGCTGACCTCACCGGTCCGGTCCGGTGCAGCCGGGAAGGGTCTTGGTGTGCTGCGCCCCCAGGCCCCGTGCCTGCGGCTGCTGCGCGCCGTCTTGGGCCGGGCGCACTTGCTCAGTGCAGGTGAAGGAAGGGGTTGTGTGGGGCTGGCCCCCCGCGGCTTCGCGCCGGCTCCGGCCGGGCGGCGCGAACCACACCTGTCCGGTGAGGGTGGGGGAGGGGTCTGTGTGGGGCTGCGCCCCACTGCCCCGCCGGCTCGGCAGTTTCGCGCCGCGAGGGCCCGGCCGCACTCGCTCAGTGCGGTTGAAAGGAAGAGGTAGGCGCGGGGCTGGTGCCCCACGCCCCCTGGCTGCGGCAGCGTCGCGCCGCATCCCACCCCGGCCGCCCGAACCGGCGCGGGCTCACATATACGCGCACCGCCACCGGGCCGCGCCCTCGACCTCTGGCAGGGGGCGTGCAGGGTCGTCCCCGCAGGGGATCGGCGGCAACACCCGGGTGACCAACACAACAGACCTGTACGCCGCCGACCCCGAGGAGTCGAGCCCGGAGGGCCCCCGGACCCGACGCCGGACAAGGCCCAGGGTCGAATGCGCCTGTTCAGTGCGGGTGAAGGGGGATTCAGCGGGGCTGCGCCCCACACCCCCTGGCTGCGGCAGCTTCGCGCCGCATCCCACCCCAGCCGCCCGAACCGGTGCGGGCTCACATGTCCCCGCACCGCCACCGGCCGCGCTCTCGACCGCCGGACCCGACGCCGGACAAGGCCCAGGGTCGAATGCGCCTGTTCGGTGCGGGTGAAGGGGGATTCAGCGGGGCTGTGCCCCACGGCCCCAGCTGCGGCAGCTTCGCGCCGCACCCCACCCCGGCCGCCCGAACCGGCGCGGGCTCACATATACGCGCACCGCCACCGGCCGCGCTCTCGACCGCCGGACCCGACGCCGGACAAGGCCCAGGGTCGAATGCGCCTGTTCGGTGCGGGTGAAGAGGGATTCAGCGGGGCTGTGCCCCACACCCCCTGGCTGCGGCAGCTTCGCGCCGCATCCCACCCCGGCCGCGCCAGCCGGCGCGGGCTCACATGTACCCGCACCGCCACCGGTCGCGTCCTCTGGCAGGGGGCGTGCAGGGTCGTCCCCGCAGGGGATCGGCGGCACGACCCGGGTACGCAACGCAACGCGGCTGTACGCCGCCGACCCCGAGGAGTCGAGCCCGGAGGGCCCCCGGACCCGACGCCGGACAAGGGCTTGAGGCTCAAGCACCCCGGCTCCCGCTCAAGAGCCCGAGGTCCGCCACCGGCCGGGTCCTCGACCCGCGGCAGGGGGCGTGCAGGGTCGTCCGCAGGGGGGCAACACCCGGGTGACCGACACAACACCGCTGTACGCCGCCGACCCCGAGGAGTCGAGCCCGGAGGGCCCCCGGACCCGACGCCCGACAAGGACCCGAGGCTCAAAGACCCGCCCCGGACCCGGGCTCCCGCTCAAGAACCCGCGCCCCCAAGCACCCCGCCCCCGCAACTACTTCGGGTCCGCCGGATGCGGTGCCACCAACGGCAGTTGCGAGGCCAGCCTCGCCTCGCACAGTTCCGTCAGGACCCCGTACGCCTCCTTGCCCATCAGCTCCGTCAGCTCCGGCCCGTACGTCACGTACACCGGATCCCCCGCCCCGTGCGCCGACGTCGCCGACGTGCACCACCAGTGCAGGTCGTGGCCCCCCGGGCCCCAGCCCCTGCGGTCGTACTCGCCGATCGAGACCTGGAGCACCTTCGTGTCGTCCGGGCGCTCGATCCACTCGTACGTACGCCGCACCGGCAGCTGCCAGCACACGTCCGGCTTCGTCTCCAGCGGCTCCCGGCCCTCCCGCAGCGCCAGGATGTGCAGCGAGCAGCCCATCCCCGCCGCGAACCCCGGGCGGTTCTGGAAGATGCACGAGCCCTTCCAGCGGCGCGTCTGGCGTTCGCCGTCGTCGTCGACCTCCACCCAGCCCGTCTCGGTCCCCACGTCGTGGAACTCCCACAGCTCCGGGGTGAGCCGCGCGACATGCTCCGCGACCCGCTTCTCGTCGTCCTCGTCGGAGAAGTGCGCCCCCAGCGTGCAGCAGCCGTCGTCCGCGCGGCCCGCCTGGATGCCCTGACAGCCGCTGCCGAAGATGCACGTCCAGCGGGAGGTGAGCCAGGTCAGGTCGCAGCGGAAAACCTGCTCGTCGTCGGCGGGATCAGGAAATTCCACCCATGCGCGAGCGAAGTCCAGACCCTTCTCGTCGCTCTGGATCTTCTTCGGGGGGAGGGCTTTGCCCTGCTTCGCCTTTTTCGTCTTTGGCACAGGTCCAGCGTATGCGCGCACCGGCAGTAGCGTTCAGTCCATGAGACTCGGAGTTCTCGACGTCGGTTCGAACACGGTGCACCTTCTGGTGGTGGACGCGCACCCCGGTGCCCGCCCGCTGCCCGCCCACTCCCACAAGGCGGAGCTGCGGCTCGCCGAGCTGCTGGACGAGGCGGGCGCCATCGGCCCCGAGGGTGTCGACCGGCTGATCGACACCGTCGCGGCCGCCGCTCAGGCCGCCGAGGACCAGGGCTGCGAGCAGGTGCTGAGTTTCGCGACCTCCGCCGTACGGGAGGCCACCAACGCCGACCTGGTGCTGGCCCGGGTCAAGGCCGAGACGGGCGTCGACCTCACGGTGCTCACCGGCGAGGAGGAGGCGCGGCTCACCTTTCTGGCCGCTCGCCGCTGGTTCGGCTGGTCCGCCGGCAAGCTCCTCGTCCTCGACATCGGCGGGGGATCGCTGGAGATCGCGTACGGGATCGACGAGGAGCCCGACGCCACGGTGTCGCTGCCGCTCGGCGCGGGCCGGCTGACCGCGGCCCGGCTGCCGGGAGACCCGCCGGACCCCGAGGATGTTCGAGCGCTGCGTCGCCATGTGCGTGCTGAAATCGCCCGTACGGTGGGTGAGTTCAACCGCATCGGCAAGCCCGACCACATCGTGGCGACGTCCAAGACGTTCCGGCAGCTGGCCCGTATCGCGGGAGCCGCGCGCTCCGCGGAGGGTCTGTACGTGCAGCGTGAACTAAGTCATAAATCGCTGCAGGAATGGGTCCCGAAACTCGCCGGGATGACCGCCGAGCAGCGCTGCGCCCTGCCCGGTGTCTCCGAGAGCCGCGCCCCTCAGCTGCTGGCGGGAGCCCTGGTCGCGGAGGGTGCGATGGAGCTTTTCGGCGCGCAGGTGCTGGAGATCTGTCCCTGGGCGCTGCGCGAGGGCGTCATCCTGCGCCGTCTGGATCACCTCCCCACCGCCTAGCGACGGCCCGTACCCTGTCTCCGTGGCAGAACCAGTGGTGCGCATCCCGGATGCGAAGGTTGTCCTGTCGACGGCTTCCGTCTATCCGGAGTCGACGGCGACGGCCTTCGAGATCGCCGCGCGCCTGGGCTACGACGGCGTCGAGGTCATGGTCTGGACCGATCCCGTCAGCCAGGACATCGAGGCGTTGCGCCGCCTTTCCGACTATCACCAGGTGCCGGTCCACGCGATCCACGCCCCGTGTCTGCTGATCACGCAGCGGGTGTGGTCCACCGACCCGTGGTTGAAGCTCCAGCGTGCCCAGGCCGCCGCCGAGAAGCTCGGCGCGTCCACGGTCGTGGTGCACCCGCCCTTCCGCTGGCAGCGCCAGTACGCCCGGGACTTCGTCAGCGGTATCTGGCGGATGGCGAACGAGACGGATGTGCGCTTCGCCGTCGAGAACATGTACCCGTGGCGCTACCGGGACCGCGAGATGCTCGCGTACGCCCCCGACTGGGACGTCACCAAGGAGGACTACCGCCACTTCACGGTGGACCTCTCGCACACCGCGACCTCCCGCGTGGACACCATGGCGATGGTGGACCGCATGGGCGACCGGCTCGGACACGTCCACCTGGCCGACGGCAAGGGGTCCGCGAAGGACGAGCACCTCGTGCCGGGCCGGGGCAACCAGCCGTGTGCCGAGCTGCTGGAGCGGCTCGCCCGCGGCGGCTTCGACGGTCATGTGGTCATCGAGGTCAACACCCGCCGTGCGATGTCCGCGGCCGAACGCGAGGCCGATCTCGCCGAGGCCCTCGCCTTCACCCGGCTGCATCTGGCGTCCGCCACCTCGTCGGGAGTGCGCGGCTCATGACGGACCCGACGGCGCCCCGGCGCCGCGGCCGCCCGGCCCGTACGGAGGCGGCCGAGGGCCCCGGCGCCCGGGAGCGGATCCTGGAGGCCGCCCGCACCGAGTTCGCGGAACGCGGCTACGACAAGACGACCGTCCGCGGCATCGCCAGGGCGGCGGATGTGGACGCGGCCCTGGTCCATCATTACTTCGGTACGAAGGAAGAGGTCTTCGCGGCCGCCATCGAGGTGTCCTTCGAACCGAGCCTGGTCGTCCCGGTGATCCTGGGACAGGGCACCGACGGCATCGGCGAGCGGCTCGCCCGCTTCTTCATCGGCGTGTGGGAGAACCCGGCCACCCGGGGCCCGCTGCTGGCGATCATCCGCTCCGCGCTCACCCATGACGCGGCGGCGACGGTGCTGCGCGGCTTCCTGCTGCGGCGGCTCCTGGAGAAGATCGCCGGGGAGCTCGACGTACCGGACCCGAAGTTCCGCGCGGAGCTCGCCGCGTCGCACATGATCGGCATCGCGATCCTGCGCTATGTCATCAGGGTGGAACCCCTGGCCTCGGCCGATCCCGAGACCATCGTGGCGATGGTGGCTCCCACGCTGCAGCGGTATCTGACCGAAGCGTGAGCCGTGCGTCCCGCATAGCGGACGGTGTGTCCAGATCTTGGATCGGCGGCGTACGCTCGAATGAGTCCTACCCCTATTGAGGAGCGAGCGACGATGCCCGAGCTGAGGTCCCGCACAGTCACCCACGGCCGCAACATGGCGGGCGCCCGCGCCCTTATGCGGGCGTCGGGCGTAGCGAGCGCGGACATCGGCAAGCCGATCGTCGCGGTCGCCAACTCCTTCACCGAGTTCGTGCCCGGCCACACGCACCTCGCCCCGGTCGGCCGGATCGTCTCCGAGGCGATCCTGGCGGCGGGCGCGGTGCCGCGTGAGTTCAACACGATCGCGGTCGACGACGGCATCGCGATGGGTCACGGCGGCATGCTCTACTCGCTGCCCTCGCGCGACCTGATCGCCGACAGCGTCGAGTACATGGTCGAGGCGCACTGCGCCGACGCGCTGATCTGCATCTCCAACTGCGACAAGATCACACCGGGCATGCTGATGGCCGCCCTGCGCCTCAACATCCCCACCGTCTTCGTCTCCGGCGGCCCGATGGAGGCCGGCAAGGCGACGCTCGTCGACGGCACGGTCCGGAAGCTGGACCTGATCAACGCGATCTCGGACGCGGTCAACGAGAACGTCTCGGACGAGGACATCCTCCGGATCGAGGAGAACGCCTGTCCGACCTGCGGCTCGTGTTCCGGCATGTTCACCGCCAACTCGATGAACTGCCTGACCGAGGCGATCGGCCTCTCCCTGCCCGGCAACGGCTCGGTGCTCGCCACCCACACCGCCCGCCGCGCGCTGTACGAGAACGCCGCCCGCACGGTCGTCGACATCACCAAGCGGTACTACACCGAGGACGACGAGAGCGTCCTGCCGCGCAACATCGCCACTCGCGCGGCCTTCGACAACGCCATGGCGCTCGACATCGCCATGGGCGGTTCGACCAACACGATCCTGCACCTGCTCGCCGCAGCGCAGGAGGCGGAGCTGGACTACGACCTCGACGACATCAACGACGTCTCGCGGCGCGTGCCCTGCCTGGCCAAGGTGGCGCCGAACGTCGCGCCCGGAGGCACGTACTACATGGAGGACGTGCACCGCGCCGGCGGCATCCCGGCGATCCTCGGCGAGCTGTACCGGGCGGGTCTGCTCAACGAGGACGTGCACACCGTCCACTCCCCGGGCATCAAGGAATGGCTCGGCACCTGGGACGTGCGCGGCGGCTCCCCGTCCGAGGAAGCGGTCGAACTGTGGCACGCGGCGCCGGGCTGCAAGCGTTCCGCGGAGGCTTTCTCGCAGTCCGAGCGGTGGGATTCGCTGGACGTCGACGCGGCCGGCGGCTGCATCCGGGACCTGGAGCACGCGTACTCCCTGGACGGCGGTCTCGCCGTGCTGAAGGGGAATCTCGCCGTCGACGGCTGTGTCGTGAAGACGGCAGGCGTGGACGAGTCGATCTGGACCTTCGAGGGACCGGCCGTCGTCTGCGAGTCGCAGGAGGACGCGGTCGACAAGATCCTCACCAAGCAGATCAAGGAGGGCGACGTCGTCGTCATCCGCTACGAGGGCCCCAAGGGCGGCCCGGGTATGCAGGAGATGCTGTACCCGACGTCCTTCCTGAAGGGCCGCGGCCTGGGCAAGGCTTGCGCACTGGTGACGGACGGCCGCTTCTCGGGCGGCACATCGGGCCTGTCGATCGGCCACGCCTCACCCGAGGCGGCGTCGGGCGGCACGATCGCGCTCGTCGAGGACGGCGACCGCATCCGCATCGACATCCCGAACCGCACGATCGACCTGCTGGTCACGGACGAGGAACTGGCGTCCCGCCGCGAGGCCCTGGCCGGTGCGTACGCACCGAAGAAGCGCGAACGGAAGGTGTCGGCGGCGCTGAGGGCGTACGCGGCGATGGCGACGAGCGCGGACAAGGGAGCGGTCCGCGACGTCTCCCGCCTCGGCTGACGCTGGGACCGGACGGGCACGCCCGGCCCGTCCGGTCCGGGAGGCCGTCTTCCGCCTCGGTGATTCGTGGGGCGGGGCGAGCCATTCCCGCCTGTCCGCGGACGGGGACGCCGTTCACCGCCTCGGCTGACGCTGACCCGGGCGAGCAGTCCAGCCGGCCCGGCGCTTGAGGACTCGGCCGCCATGGGTGATGCCGACTGCCGCGCCACGCCCGCGGCCAGGGACGCCGTCCTGCGCCTCAGCGATGCGCGGGCCGGGCGGGCAACTCCAGCCCGTCCGGCGTTTGAGGACACGGCCGCGGGCCGTGCACCCGTCCCGCCGCGGCGGTTCTGCGGCTGTCCGCGGTTGATGCCGACTGCCGCGCCAGCACGCGGCCCGGGACGCCGTCCTCCGCCTCAGCGATGCGCCGGCTGGGCGAGCAATCCCAGCCCGTCCGGCCCTTGAGGACACCGAGGGACACCGAGGGACACCGAGGGCACGGCGGACACCGCCGCACGCCCCTCACCACCGCCCCGCGTCCCCCGCCGTCACTCCGAACACCGACCCGTCCGGCGCCGTCGCGTACACCCGCCCCGCCAGAACGACCGGCGCCGGCAGCGCGGACGCGAACGTGAACTTCCCGTCGTCCATCCGCGGCTTCGTCTGACCGGTCAGTACCCCGCGTTCCGCGTCCACCGCCAGCAGCCGCCCGTCACCGGCCGAGACGAACACCCCGCGCGCGTCCGCGGCCGGACGCGACAGGTTCGTCACCGCCGTCTCCAGCCGCCACCGCACCCCCTTCTCGCCGACCGCGAGCAGCGAGCCGCCCGACCCGCTCACGTACACCGAGCCGCCGTGGACCGACGCCTGCGCCTGGTCGATCGGGGCGCCCAGCGGGACTCGGCCGACCGTGCGGTCGCCCCCGACGCCCACCCCCACCCGTACGACCGCGTCCGTGAAGCCGTCGAGGTCGGCGGAGAGCAGGTACAGCACGCCGTCCGCGGTCTGTACCGGCGTCAGCGAGCCCTTGATCCGCTTCTCCCACAGCTGGTCGCCACTCGCCGGGTCGACCGCGGCCACCACCGTGGACGTCCCGTCGGCCGACGGGGTCGCGGACATCACCGGCCCCTTCCCGCCCGGGGAGGAGACCCACTGCGTGCCGACGCCACCGCGCTTGCGGGTCCAGCGTTCCGCACCCGTCGCGGCGTCGACGGCCCGCACCAGCCCGGCCTCGGTCACCAGCAGCACCACGTCACCGGCGTACCGCACGGTCGAGTACCGCGAGATGTCGGTCTCCCGCCGTACCGCACCGGAGGCGGGGTCGAGCGCGTAGAGACGGTCCCCTCCGGGGGCGACGACGTGCAGCAGTCCGCCCGCGGCCACGGGCGTCATGCCCTCGTCGGTCTGCCCCTCGTCCTTCTTCGCGGAAGCCCTGCCGGCCGGCAGCGACCAGTCCGTCGTGCCGTCGGCGGGGTCGAGGCGGGCGGCCCTGATCCCGGGCGCCGCGCAGTACAGACGGCCGCCGGCGGCACCGCACACCGGGGTCTTGTTCTCCGCGTCACCGCCCACCAGCGGCACACTCCAGGCCCGGAATGCCTGCTCCGTGCGGGGCGCGGCGGCCACCGGCGGCGACGGGTCGTCGTCCGCCACGGCGTTGACGACGGCGATCCCGGCCGTGACCAGTAGCGCGAGGCCCGCGGCCGCCCACCGCAGCCTGCGGCCGGGGCCCCTCGTACGCGGCCGTTCGTCCGGGGTCCGCGACGCGCCGTCCTCGACCCGCGGCGCGCTCTCGCGGGGATCCGGCGTGCGCGGCCCCGGAATGTACGCCTGGGTGTCGCACGACGAAGAGGGCGAGGACTCCCGCAGCGCGACCATCACCTCGTACGGTGTCGGCCGGTCCGCCGGGTCCTTCGCCAGGCACCGCCGGAACAGCGGTACGAGATCGGTCGGCACGCCCGCCAGTTCGGGCTCGTTGTGCACCACCTGGTACGCCACGATGTAGTGGCTGTCCGAGTCGAACGGCCCGCGTCCGGTCGCCGCGTGCACCAGCACCGCGCCCATCGCGAACACGTCCGCGGCGGGTCCGACCTCGCGCGGCCGCTGGAACTGCTCGGGTGCCATGAACGGCGGCGTACCGATCAGCTTCCCGGTCTCCGTCCGCAGATCGCTGTCCGAGGGGCGGGAGATCCCGAAGTCGATCACCTTCGGCCCGTCGGGCGCGAGCAGCACATTGCTCGGCTTGAGATCGCGGTGCACCACGCCGGCGCGATGGATGTCGCGCAGCGCCTCGGCGAGCCCGGCACCGGCCCTGCGCAGTTCGTCGGCGCTCAGCGGACCGTTCCGTTTCACCCGCTCGGCGAGGGTGGGCCCGTCGATGAACAGCGTGGCCATCCAGGGCCGTTCGGCCTCCGGGTCGGCGTCCACGACGGGCGCGGTGAAGGCGCCGCTGACCCTGCGGGCGGCGGCGACCTCCTGCCGGAAGCGGGCCCTGAACTCCGGGTCGGACGCATGCTCGGCATGGATGACCTTGACGGCGAGCCGCAGCCCGGATGCGGATGTGGCCAGATGCACCACCCCCATGCCGCCTGTTCCGAGGCATCCCTCGAGGCGGTACTGCCCGGCATACTCCGGATGCTCCGCTTCCGGCGACTGCCCGGTGCTGCGCAGCGGTGGCATCTCCCACCCCCGTGTTCGTGGTGCGCACGCGCGACTCACGGAGCCTAGTCGATGGTGCGTGCGATACAGGTGTGGCTTGTTAGCCTGCGCGGCGTACAGTGCCCGAACAGTGCACATACAGCAACGGGGGATATTTTCATGGCACTTGAGGAAGTACGTCCTGAAATCGATGATCGTGCCGAGGCGCCGTCGGACACGGCCGCCGCCGGCTCGGACATCGCCACGGCCGCCGCCGGCCTCGACACCGTCGTGAGCCTCGGCGCGCTCGACTCGGAGTCGCCTGAAGCGCAGGAAGCGCCCGCAGCGGACGCGGACGTCGAAGGAGACGTCGGTGCCCGGTCCGCCAAGCGCTACCCGGTCGCACCCGGCCACCGCGTGAACGTCCGCAGCGGCCCCGGCACGAACTACCGGCTCGTGAAGGTGCTGCCGCTCGGCGCGAGCGTCCCGATCAACTGCCAGAAGCCGGGGGAGCGCATCAGCGGTCCCTACGGCACCACCAACCTCTGGGACAACATCGCCAACGGCCAGTTCGTCTCCGACGCCTACGTGCGGACCGGCAGCGACGGATATGTGACCATCCGCTGCTCCTGACCGCACGGTTCCGAGGGGATAATCGACCTCGTGAGCGAGCAGAGCGACAGCAGCGTGCAGACCGGCGGCGGCGTGCAGGGTGACAGCAGTGTGGCGGGCGCCGGTCCGCAGCCCGAGCCCATCCGTTTCTTCGGCACGACCTGGGTCGGCCACGACGAGGGCTACGGGCTGCGCCGGGTCGGCGCGGCCGCCGGTTCGCTGCTCGCCGCCGTCGCCGCCTGTCTGGTGCTGCGGTTCGCCTACCAGGGCCTCGAGATCGCCGCGGTCGGCGGCTTTGTGAACATGCTGGTCATCGTCATGTTCGCGGTCTGCAGCGCCATCGCCTTCCGTAAGACGTGGGAGGGCTTCAGCAGCAGGCCCACCGGCGCGGCCACTCCGGACGCGCTGCGCAGCCTGCGGGCGATCGGCTTCGTCGGTGTCCTCCTGGCGTACTTCCTCCGCTCGCTCGTCGAGGCGCCGGGCGAGAAGCTGCACCGCCAGGAGTACGAAACGGCCCGCGCCCAGTACGAGAAGCGCCGCGCCACCCGCACCGGCAACCCGGCCGCCCGCAAGGGCAAGGGCGGCAAGCCCCGCCGCCGTTAGAGGCGAGCACTACGCGCACCCGGCGGTACGCGGCCGCGCCGAACGGCGGAGCGGCCCGATGGGCGCGCCCTGTGCCTGGGCGGCGCACCTCGTCATCCAGCCGGACTGCTCACCCCTTCCGGTGCGAGAACCGCCCCACCAGTCCCACGACTCCCGTCACCAGCAGGCCCCTCCACAGGCTGTCCCAGACGCCGGAGAAGAATCCCTGTGATGTGAGCGCCTGATGCACCACCACATCGGTGGCCGCCATCAGCGCGCCGGGGACCACGGCGACCCGCCACGGGTGGGCCGCCGCCCAGCGCCGTATCCGCCGGTCGGACGGGTCACCCGTCGCCGGCCGTCCGCCGAGCACCGCGCCCGCTCCGCCGACCATGAAGAACAGCATCAGCCCGACCGAGAGCGAGCCGGCCACCAGGCCGAGCCCGACGCCGTCGCTGATCGCACCCAGCGCGAGCGCGACACCGCCGCCCAGTCCGCCGACCGCCGCGGCCGCACGCCACGGTCCGAGTGTCGCCGAGGCGACGGCGAGCCGCCGCTGCTCGGCCCTGGAGATCTCACTGTTGTGGCTCATATGCCCACGGTCGTCCGCCCTTCCCCCGAATCGCCATAAGGGATCGCCCTGACCCGCCCCCCATCTCTCGGCGGCGGCCGCTCCCGGTCTCTTGACGGAGGGCACTCCCGTGAGGATTATTCATCGCATGATGAATTCTTCTGGGGTTGCCGTACTGGCCCGCGGCCTCACCGTCGTACGAGGGGACCGCACCGTCCTGCGCGGTATCGACTTCACCGTCACACCCGGCCGGATCACCGGCCTCCTCGGACCGTCCGGCTGCGGCAAGTCGACCCTCATGCGGGCACTCGTCGGAACCCAGGCCCACGTCACCGGCACGCTCGACGTCCTCGGCAGGCCCGCGGGCGACGCGGCCCTCCGCTCCCGCATCGGCTACGTCACCCAGGCCCCGTCCGTCTACGACGACCTGACGGTGCGCCAGAACCTGGAGTACTTCGCCTCGGTCCTGGAGCCCGGACGCCGGCACCGCGACGCCCGGCACGAGCACGTCGACCGGGCCATCGCCGACGTCGACCTCGTCTCGCACGCCGACTCCCTCGCCGGACGGCTCTCCGGCGGCCAGCGCAGCCGCGTCTCGCTCGCCGTCGCCCTCCTCGGCACCCCCGAACTGCTGGTACTCGACGAACCGACCGTCGGCCTGGACCCCGTCCTGCGCCGCGATCTGTGGGACCTCTTTCACCGCCTCGCCGACGAGCGCGGCACGACGATCCTCGTCTCCTCCCATGTGATGGACGAGGCCGAACGCTGCCACCGCCTCCTGCTCATGCGCAAAGGCGAGATCCTCGCCGAGGACACCCCCGACGACCTGCGGTTCCGTACCCGTTCCGAGACGGTCGAGGCCGCCTTCCTGCACCTGGTCGACCAGGCCGCCGGCCGCGGGCCGACCGGTGCCGACGTCCGGCACGAGACCGCCTCGACCGACGCCATCCAGGAGAACGCCCGATGAGCACCGCCCGCACCCTCGCCACCGCCGGCCGCGTCCTGCGCCAACTGCGCCACGACCGGCGGTCCATCGCCCTGATGGTCCTCGTCCCGTGCCTGATGCTCTTCCTGCTGCGTTACGTCTTCGACGGCAGCGAGCGGACCTTCGACTCCATCGGCGCCTCGCTGCTCGGCATCTTCCCGCTGATCACGATGTTCCTGGTGGCGTCCATCGCCACCCTGCGCGAGCGCACCTCCGGCACCCTGGAACGACTGCTCGCCATGCCGCTCGGCAAGGGCGATCTGATCGCCGGCTACGCCCTGGCCTTCGGCCTCGTCGCCGTCGTCCAGTCCCTCCTCGCCACCGGCCTCGCGCTGTGGGTGCTGGGCCTGGACGTCGTCGGCTCGCCCTGGCTGCTGCTCCTCGTCGCGCTGCTCGACGCCCTGCTCGGCACCGCACTCGGCCTCTTCGTCTCGGCCTTCGCCGCCTCCGAATTCCAGGCGGTGCAGTTCATGCCGGCGGTGATCTTCCCGCAGCTGCTGCTCTGCGGTCTGTTCACCGCGCGCGACCAGATGCAGCCCGTCCTGGAAGGGATCTCGAACGTCCTGCCCATGTCGTACGCCGTCGACGCCATGACCGAGGTCCTCCACCACCCGGACGCCACGGGTGACTTCATCCGCGATGTGCTGATCGTGGCGGCCTGCGCGGTCCTGGTGCTGGCGCTCGGCGCGGCGACCCTGCGCCGCCGTACGGTCTGAGGCTCCTACGTGAGCGTGACGGTGTCGCCGACCTTCAGCCGGTCGTAGACCCACTTGGCATCGGCGGCCGGCATCCGCAGCACGCCCGGGTGCATGCGGATGCCCGAGACGTGGTCCGCGACCAGATACAGCGCCTCACCGTTCGGCAGCGAGAGATTCACCGCCCAGTTGACCTCGACCTCGTACGCGGTGTCCGGCGGGGTCGACAGCAAGGCAGGGAGCTTCAGCTTCGGGTTCTTGAACGCGACCTTCGCCTTGCCCGCGGTGACGTCGTCACTCATCGTCAGATGGAAGGACCGGGCCTTCTCACCGGCCGGCCGGAGCGTCAGCACCTTCGTGCGGATGTCGATGCGGGGAGGGGCGTACACGAACACGGGAGCCGACGACGGGCTCGACGGATCGATCGCCACCGGCCGCCGGTCCTCCTTGTGCCCGTCCATCACCCATGGCACCCCCACCGCGGCACCCGTGCCCAGCACCACGACGGCGGCTGTCGCCACGAGAGCCCGCCGGCGTCGCCCGCGTGCCTCACCGCGCCGCCGGATCTGCCCGCCCGACAGCGTCGGCGGCACGGAAGCGTCGGCGGCCAGTACCCGCAGCGCGGAACCCAGCTCGTCCGGCTCGTGCTCAGACACGGCTGCCCTCCCTCTCGTCCGCGGGCTCACCCGGAGACAACAGTTTGGCGAGAGCGGCACGCCCACGCGACAGCCGGGCCTTGACGGTCCCCGTCGGGGACCCTGTCTCCGCCGCGATCTGCTCGACGCTCAGATCGCACAGATGGTGCAGCACCACCGCGTGCCGCTGCGGCTCCGGCAGCTGCCGCAACGCCTGCACCAGCATGGTGTGTTCCGGACCGGGGCCCGGCACCCGGTCCGCAGGCGCCTGGTGGCGCACCAGCTCCACCCACCGCTTCGCCCGGCGCCACCGGCTCACCGCGAGCCGCATCGCGACCGTACGGATCCACGCCTCGGGAGCCTCGTCCACCAGCAAGGAGGCACGACGGTCCCAGGCCCGGACGAACGCCTCCTGGACGACATCCTGCGCCTCGCCGTGATCACCGGTCAGCGCGTACAGCTGCCCCACCAACCGGGGGAAAGCGGTCGCGTAGAAGGTGTCGAACTCCTCCTCGGTCACGAGCGGTAGGACAACCCTCGCCCCTCCGCGGTTCCACGGAAAACCGTCTTCCCGACGTGCAACCCGAAGCCTCCCGCCGTGCGTACAGAAGCCGGACACGATCCGGCTGATGACCAGCCGGCCCAGGGGGAGGAAACTCATGCGACGACACATCGCCGCCGCCGTACTCGGTATGACCTGCGCACTCGCGCTCACCGGCTGCTCGGACACCGGCGTCCTGCCGGACGCGGCCGCCGCCGAACGCCCCGAGGCCACCGCGTCCGCCCCCGCGAAGCCGAAGCCCACGGCGACCCCGGTGTCGCCCACCACCCTCGGCCACCTCGCCGAGGCATCCGTCAACATCACCGACGGCGCACGCGTCGGCGTCGGCATGCCCATATCGGTGACCTTCGCCCAGCCCGTGCCCCGGGCCGAGCGCGCCGATGTGGAACGCCAGCTCAAGGTCACCGCCGACCCCGGTGTCGACGGAGCCTGGGCCTGGATCAAGGACCACAACCACCACCTGGGCCAGCGGGTCGACTTCCGGCCCCGTACCTTCTGGAAGCCGGACACCGAGGTCAGCGTCCAGGCCGGCCCTGAGATCTCCCGGTCCTTCACCATCGCCCGCTCGCTGGTGGCCACGGTCGACGTGCGCACCCACCGGATGACCGTCGTCAAGGACGGCGCCCCCACGCAGAAGATCCCGATCACCGCGGGCCGCCCGCCCTACGAC
The DNA here is from genome assembly GCF_042714725.1 of Streptomyces sp. NPDC058685. NCBI lineage: Bacteria > Bacillati > Actinomycetota > Actinomycetes > Kitasatosporales > Streptomycetaceae > Streptomyces > Streptomyces sp. NPDC058685. Next base: position 2,906 of record NZ_JBHXSL010000063.1, on the reverse strand, counting down.
ACGTGGAACGGCACCATGGTCGTCCTCGACAAGCAGCGCAAGGTCCTCATGGACTCCCGCACGGTCAACATCGCCGACCCCTACCGCGGCTGGTACGGCTACGCCGTCCACCTCACGACGTCGGGCACCTACCTCCACGAGAACAAGCGGGCGAACGTCTACGCCGGCGAGGCCAACGTCACCCACGGCTGCGTCGGCCTCGCCGACGACGGCACCGCCCGCAGGTTCTACGAGCAGGTCATCCCCGGCGACGTCGTCCGCGTCGTGAACTCCAAGGACCAGGTGGCCCCCGGCAACGGCTACGGCGACTGGAACCTCTCCTGGAGCGAGTGGCGCTCCCGCAGCGCCCTCAACGCCTGACCGGAACCCGATCGCACCCCGACCGGGGCACCGGCCGGGCGCCGGACGGACCGGCGTCCGGGGGCGCGGCACGGAGCTCACCACCCGTACCGCCCCTCGGACGCACCGGCGCCGTCCCGCCCCCGGTGCGAGGATGAGCGCACATATCCCCACCGGCGAGGTGAACAGATCCATGACCCAGACAGTCGCAGTCCTCGGCACGGGCAAGATCGGCGAGGCACTCCTCAGCGGCATGATCCGAGCCGGCTGGCGGTCCGCCGACCTGCTGGTCACCACCCGTCGCTCCGACCGCGCCACAGAGCTCCGCACCCGCTACGGCGTCGAGCCGGTCACCAACGCCGAAGCCGCCAAGCGGGCCGACATCCTCATCCTGGCGGTGAAGCCCCAGGACATGGGCAAGCTCCTCGACGAACTCGCGCCCCACATCACCGCCGACCGGCTCATCATCAGCGCCGCTGCCGGCATCCCCACCTCCTTCATCGAGGAGCGCCTGGCCGCAGGCACTCCCGTCGTCCGTGTCATGCCCAACACCCCCGTGCTCGTCGACGAGGGCATGTCCGTGATCTCCGCCGGCAACCACGCCACCGCCGGCCACCTCGCCCACGCCGACGAGATCTTCGGCGGCGTCGGCAAGACGCTGCGGGTCCCCGAGTCCCAGCAGGACGCGGCCACCGCCCTGTCCGGCTCGGGACCGGCGTACTTCTACTTCCTCGTCGAGGCCATGACCGACGCGGGCATCCTTCTCGGCCTGCCCCGCGCCCAGGCCCACGACCTCATCGTGCAGGCCGCCATCGGCGCCGCCATCATGCTCCGCGACAGCGGCGAACACCCCGTCAAACTCCGTGAAGCCGTCACCTCCCCGGCAGGCACCACGATCAGCGCCATTCGCGAACTCGAGAACCACGGTGTGCGCGCCGCCCTGATCGCCGCCATCGAGGCGGCCCGCGACCGCAGCCGCGAGCTCGCCTCCGGCAACGGCTGACCGCCGCTCCTCTCCTGCCGTTCCGTTCACCGCCGCGGCGCCACGGCGGTGAACGGACCCGGCCGGCTACCGGGGAAGCAGCCCGATCGCCTCATAGGCGGCGTCCACCCTCGGCCGGGCCATTCCCCTGGCCCGCTCCGCTCCCTTCCTCACCACCTCGTCGACGTGTTCCGCGTCCGCCGCCAGCTCGGCATAGCGCTCCCTGATCGGCCTCAGCAGTTCCACCACCGCGTCGGCCGTGTCCCTCTTCAAGGCCCCGTACGACTCGTATACACCGGCCAGCTCGATCGGGTTCCCACCCGAACAGGACGCCAGGATCTCCAGGAGATTCGCGATGCCCGGACTGTTCTCCCGGTCGTACGCGACCTCGCTGCCGCTGTCCGTCACCGCGCGCATGATCTTCTTGCGCACCACGTCCGCGTCGTCGAGGAGATAGATGATTCCGGCGCCCGACTCGTGCGACTTCCCCATCTTCGACGTGGGGTCCTGAAGGTCCATGACCCGCGCAGCGACAGGGGGGTGCGTCGCCTTCGGCACCGTGAAGGTGTGCCCGTACCGCTGGTTGAACCGCACGGCGAGATCCCGGGCCAGCTCCACATGCTGCGTCTGGTCCTCACCGACAGGGACCTCGTCCGTCCCGTAGGCCAGGATGTCCGCCGCCATCAGCACGGGATAGGTCAGCAGGGACACCCGCACGCTCTGTCCGGCCGCCCGCGCCAGCGCGCCCTTCTCCTTGTACTGGATCATCCGCCGCAGCTCGCCGTCCGTGGCCGTGCACTCCAGCAGATACGAGAGCCGGGTGTGTTCGTCCACATGGCTCTGTACGAAGAGAGTGCACAGCACCGGATCCAGCCCCGCGGCCAGCATCATCGTGGCCGCCTGCCTGCTGAGTCTGCGCACGCGCGCGGGATCGTGGTCGATCGTCAGAGCGTGCAGATCGACCACGCTGAACAGCGCGTCCGCCTCGTGCTGGTCGACCTCGACCCACCGCCGCAGTGCCCCGAGGTAGTTGCCCAGCGTGAGGTGCCCTGTCGGCTTGATCCCGCTGAAGATCCGCGTCATCACGTTCTCCGTCTCCTGATCGGAGCCGCCGCACCGAGCGGCCGGCCCCCAGGGAAGGGAGTAACGAAAACGGCCGCCGAGGCGGCGGCCGTTGGGTGCATACGTGCGTGCCGGCCGCCGTCAGGCGGCCCACCACTGAAGGAAGCACGTACGCGAGGTCATGCAGCCGAGGCTACGGCACCGGGCGCCGGTTGACACGGCAAACACGGGTACGTAGTGTTCTCCGAGTTGTCCGACGTGAGCACCGACTTCGGTTGGTCCCCGGACAGCCATTCCGCAGGACACACTACGAGCGAGCGACACTTGTCGCCCGTCTTTCTGTGCGCGTTTGCGAAATGAGGAATCTGCGTTCGAACGGACGCAGCCCCGATTAGCGTCGGGGCGGATGATTCCGCTAAAGTCTCACTCGTCGGAACGGCCCAACAGCCGGAATGACAACCCGAGTTCGACCGGGAATCAGGCCCGAAAGGATCTGATAGAGTCGGAATCGCCGGAAAGCCGA
>NZ_JBHXSL010000062.1:0-41798 GCF_042714725.1 Streptomyces sp. NPDC058685 | reverse complement strand
ACCGTCCCAGCGGTGGTGGCTACGGCCGTCGTGACGACCGCCCCAGCGGCCCCCGTCGTGACGACGACCGCGGAGCCCGCCCCACTGGTGGTGGCTACGGGCGTCGTGATGACGACCGTGGTGGTCGTCCGAGCAGTGGTGGCGACCGTGGTGGGTTCCGTCGCGACGACCGTCGTGACGACCGTCCCAGCGGTGGTGGCTACGGCCGTCGTGACGACCGCCCCAGCGGCCCCCGTCGTGACGACGACCGCGGAGCCCGCCCCACTGGTGGCGGTGGCGGTGGCTACGGACGCCGTGACGACCGCCCCAGCGGCCCCCCGCGCCGGGACGACCGCGACCGTGGTGGATACCGCGGGCAGCGCGACGACCGTCGTGACGACCGGGGTGGTTACCGGGGCTCCCGCGACGACCGCGGTGGCTACGGCCGTCGCGACGACCGCGATCGGGACCGTGGCGATCGTGAGCCGATCAAGCGGCTGCCGATTCCCGACGACGTCACCGGCGACGAGATCGACAAGGACGTGCGTCAGGAGCTCCAGAGCCTGCCGAAGGGCCTGGCCGAGGATGTGGCGAGGAACCTCGTCATGGTCGCCAACCTGATCGACGAGGACCCTGAGCAGGCGTACGCCTACTCCAAGATCGCCCTGCGGCTCGCCTCTCGTGTCGCCGCTGTGCGTGAGGCCGCAGGCTTCGCCGCGTACGCGACGCAGAAGTACTCGGAGGCGCTTGCCGAGTTCCGCGCCGCCCGGCGGATGACCGGAAGTGTCGAGCTGTGGCCCGTCATGGCGGACTGCGAGCGCGGCCTGGGCCGGCCCGAGCGGGCCATGGCCATGGCCGGCGAGCCCGAGGTGCAGAAGCTCGACAAGGCGGGCCAGGTCGAGATGCGGCTGGTCGCGGCCGGGGCGCGGCGGGACATGGGGCAGATCGATGCCGCCATCGTCACGCTGCAGAGCCCTGAGCTCGCCTCCAACTCCGTACAGCCCTGGACCGCGCGGCTTCGTTACGCCTACGCGGACGCGCTGCTGGCGGCCGGGCGTGAGGGCGAGGCGCGTGAGTGGTTCGCCAAGGCGCTGGAGGCGGACAAGGACGGCGCCACTGACGCCTCCGACCGGCTCGCCGAGCTGGACGGCGTGGAGTTCGTCGACGCGCACGACGAGCACGACGAGCAGGACGCGCAGGACGCGCAGGACGGCGTTCACGGTGACCTGAGCGACCCGACCGACGTGCGGGACGACGCGGACGACGAGCAGGACGACCTGAGCGACGATGTCGTCGACGCACAGTCCGACGAGTCCCACGACTCCGACGAGTCCGACGATGTCGTCACCGACACCGACACCGACACCGACACCGAGGGCGACAAGTCCTCGTAGTCGTCAGCGATGACAGAAGGGCGGCACCCCGTGGGTGCCGCCCTTTTTGCTGTCGCCTTCGTGTGACGTCACGCCGTATACGCGCGTCACTCCAGTGTCAGACTCCGCAGCACCAGGCCCGTGGCCGGCTTCGGGCCGAACGATGTGGACTTGCGGGGCATCGTGACGCCTTCGCGGGCCAGGTCCCGTACGACCTCCTCGCGTACCGGATGCATCAACACGGCGGTGCTGTCGTGGCGTTCGGCCTGCAGGACGGCCGCCGCGGTGTCGTGGATGTACGCGATGTGCTCCGGCGCGTCCGGGATGTTCCAGATGTGGTCCAGCAGCGTGGAGTGCAGGACCGCCGCGTCCAGGGTGCGCCATGCCTCCGGGCGGTCCGTGCGGACCGTACGGGACAGCAGCTCGGGATCGGGGCGGTCCACGAGATGGAACGAACCGTCGCCGGCGAGGAGGAAGGCGTTGCCCTCGGCCGCCGCTTCGGCCAGGGCTGCCGTCGCCTCGGCGAGCGGGACCTCCAGGCGCCGCACCCGGAAGGCGCCGTTCAGGGACGCGAGGGCCTTGCGGACCGGGAGCCGGTGCAGCAGCCGGTGGATGGCGCGCACACGCAGGGGGTAGCGGGCCGTGTCCACCAGCAGGACGAGGCCGTAGCTCCACGGGCTGGGAGCGTCGTGCTCGGAGTTCAGTTGCAGATAGGTCGCCCAGCGGTGGTGGCCGTCGGCGATCAGGGCCTGGCGGTCGCCCAGGTCGCTCCGGATCTCCGCGAGGTCGCCGGGGTCCGTCACCGACCACAGGCGGTGGCTGAAGCCGTCCTCGGTGGTCGTCGACAGCAGGGGGGAGCCCAGGACGGTCCGTTCGATGACGGCCGTCGCGCCCGTCGCGTCGCCCATGCTCCGATAGGTGAGGAGCAACGGCTCCAGGTTGGCGTCCGTGGTGCGCATCAGGTCCGTACGGTCCGCCACGATGTCCGGCATGACGTCCTCGTGGGGCAGGACGACCCCCTCGGACGGCTCGGACAGGGCGAGCGCGCCGATGATGCCGCGCTGGAGGATGTCGTCCTGGCGCTGCTCGTACACGTACAGCGCGGGCTCGGGGTCCGGGGCCAGGACACCCTCGTCCAGCCAGCGGGACAGCGTCTGGGCGGCCAGCCGGTGGCGGGCGCCCGCGGTGTCCGCCTGCGGCAGGATGAGCCGGACGATGTTGTACGGGTCCGCGGACTCCAGATGGTGCAGTCCGTCGGGCCTGACGACCACGTCGTAGGGCGGCGAGGTCACGGCGGCGAGACTGCCGACCCGCTCGGGGACGTATCGCAGTCCACGGAAGGGGATCAGGCACAGACCGTCGTTGGCCGCGGGACCTTCGCTGTTCATTCGAGCATCGTATGTGCGTTGCCCGATGCGCGATGATCGGGGGAGTGACTCGGACGAAGGAGCGGAAGCGAATGAGCCAGCCCAGCAGGACCCGGCCGAGCGGAAGCGCTACGGCGCTGAGCGAGGCGTACGACACCGCTCTGCTGGACCTGGACGGTGTCGTGTACGCGGGGGGCGCGGCCATCGCGCACGCCGTGGAATCGCTGCTGACAGCGCGGGACGGGGGCATGCATCTGGCGTATGTGACGAACAACGCGCTGCGCCCGCCGGAGGCGGTGGCCGAGCACATCACCGAGCTGGGTGTGCCGACGTCGGCCGACGATGTCATCAACTCCGCGCAGGCCGTCGCCCGGCTGATCTCCGAGCAGGTGCCGGCCGGGTCGCGGGTGCTGGTCATCGGTGGCGAGGGGCTGCGGGTGGCGCTGCGCGAGCGCGGTCTGGAGCCGGTGGAGTCGGCCGACGACGACCCTGCGGCGGTCGTGCAGGGCTACGGCGGCCCGGACCTGGCCTGGGGCCGGTTCGCGGAGGCCTGCTACGCCATCGCGCGAGGTGTGCCGTGGTTCGCGTCCAACACCGACCTGACGATTCCGAGCGGACGCGGGATCGCGCCCGGCAACGGCGCGGCGGTCGAGGTCGTCCGGATTGCGACGGGTGCCGAGCCCCAGGTGGCGGGCAAGCCCCTGCCGCCGATGCACAAGGAGACGATCCTGCGGACGGGCGCGACGAAGCCCCTGGTGGTCGGCGACCGGCTGGACACGGACATCGAGGGTGCCCACAACGGCGGTGTGGACTCGCTGCTCGTGCTGACCGGGGTGACCGACGGTGCGCAGCTGCTGGCCGCGCCGCCGCAGCACCGGCCGACGTATGTCGACGCCGATCTGCGCGGGATGCTGACGGGGCAGCCCGAAGTCTCCGCGGACGGTGAGGGGTTCACCTGCGGCGGTTTCACCGCGTCGGTACGGGACGAGGAGCTGGCGCTCGACGGTGAGGGTGAGCCGCTGGACGGGCTGCGTGCCCTGTGTGCGGCGGCGTGGACCCGGGCCGGGGACGGCACCTGCACGCTCGACGCGGGCAAGGCGCTGTCCCGGCTGGGTCTGTAGAGGCTCGGGGTCTTGGAGTCACATGGGCTCTGCGGAGCCGTCGCCGTTCGGTCCCCCCGCCCCCGCCGCGCGTGGGCGGGGGAGTCCGCTCAGCCGCTGAGCTTCTTCGACGAGCTGATGGCGGCGGCCAGTTGCTCCAGGACCGGCGCGTAGCCGAGGTAGCTGTAGCGCTCCTCCATCGCCCAGGGCACGGTCTGGCCCGCCTTGACCGCGGGAAGCCGTGCCCAGGTGGGCTTCTTGGCGAGTTCCTTGGCGGGCAGGGCGCTGGAGCGGTTGTCGATCATGATGAGGTCGGCGTGGTACCTGCCGGCGTTCTCCCAGCTGAGGAACTCCCAGAAGCCCCACTCGTCGCTCTTCTTGCCCTCGACGAACTCGATGCCGAGATCCTTGAAGTAGTTGAGGTCGCAGTAGGAGTCGGGCACGGCGACGTACATCTGCTCGGCGTCCCCGGTCATGGCGAGGACCTTGAGGCCGCGCTTGGCCTCCGCGGCCTTCCGCAGGGTCGCCTCGGCCTTGTCGAAGCGCGCCCGGGCGGCGGTCACCTGCCGGGTCTTCAGGTCGGCGCCGAGTGCCGCGGCGAGGTCGGTGACCCGTTCGAGCGGTTCGCGCAGGGAGCGGTGGGCACCGGCGATACCGACGGTCGGCGCCAGGGCCTCGATCTTCTTGCTGCTCTCCTCCGGCACGAACCACAGGGCGGGCGGCGGGAACATGTTGCTGATCAGCAGGTCGGGCTGGAGCGCCGCGTACTTCTCGACGTTGAACTCGCCCCAGGCCTCGCCGAGACTGGTCAGCTTCGCGACATCGAGGTTGCCGGCCTGCGGGTTGGGCTTGCCGTTCACCGGCTTGCTGGGCCCGAAGACGCCGGTGCACTCGATGCCGTAGTCGTGGAGCGCGGCAGCGGTACTGACAAAGGCGACAAGGTTCTTCGGCGTCTTGTCGGTTCTGGCGACCTTTCCGCGGTCGTCCTTGAAGCTCCAGGGCCCGCCGTCCGCGGTTCCGCTTGCGGCGGGCTTCTGCTCGCCGCCTCCGCAGGCGGCGAGCAGGGCGCCGAGGCCGAGGGCGCCGGTGGCGGTGAGCAGTCCGCGTCGGCTGAGGCCGCCGCCGGGCGCGGGTGCCGCGGATTCGTACGGCTGGGCGGGTACGGAGCGGTTCGGCACAGGCTGTTCCCTCGTCTCAGAGCAAATGCGAGGGTAGGCTAACCTAACCACGTGTTGGTCGACAGTCCCCCCAAACAGAGCGCGGAGCCGCAATCCGCACCTGCGTCCCGGAAGCGCCATCTCCTGCGCGCCACCGGGCTGCTGGTGGCCGTCGGTGTCCTGCTGCTGGTCTGTGTCGCGAGCATCGCCGTCGGTGCGAAGTCGATTCCGCTTGCCGATGTCTGGCACGGCCTCTTCGACAACCAGGGCTCGGGCAACGACGTGATCGTGGCCGATGTGCGCGTACCACGGACCCTGCTCGGTCTGATCGCGGGCGCCGCCCTCGGGCTCGCGGGCGCGGTGATGCAGGCGCTCACCCGCAACCCGCTCGCGGAACCGGGACTGCTGGGGGTGAACGCGGGTGCCTCAGCAGCCGTCGTCTCCGCCATCAGCTTCCTCGGCGTCACCTCCCTCACCGGATATGTCTGGTTCGCGTTCCTCGGCGCCGGTGTGGTCTCGGTCCTCGTCTACATCCTCGGCGGCAGCCGCAGCGCAACTCCCGTACGGCTCGCGCTCGCCGGAACGGCCGCCACCGCCGCGCTCTACGGCTACATCAACGCCGTACAGCTGCTGGACTCGGCCGCGCTCGAACGCCTGCGGTTCTGGACCGTGGGTTCGCTGGCCTCCGCCGACATGGAGACCATCACCAAGGTCGCGCCGTTCATCGGCGTCGGTGTGCTGCTCGCCCTGCTGCTCGCCCGGCCGCTCAACGCCATGGAGATGGGCGACGACACCGCCCGCTCACTCGGTGCGCACCTCAACCGCACACGCGCGCTGTCGATGCTGGCCGTGACCCTGCTGTGCGGGGCGGCGACCGCGGCCTGCGGGCCGATCATCTTCATCGGGCTGATGATTCCGCACCTCGTGCGCTCCATCACCGGCCCCGACATGCGGTGGATCCTGCCGTACGCGACCGTCCTCGCCCCCGTACTGCTGCTCGGCGCCGACGTCGTCGGCCGGGTCGTCACCCGCCCCGCCGAACTCCAGGTGGGCATCGTCACCGCCCTGATCGGCGGGCCGGTCTTCATCCACCTCGTACGCCGCAAGAGGATGGCCCAGCTGTGAAAGCGATACGCACCCCGGGCGGGTTCTCCGTCCGGACCGACCCGAGGGCCGTCGCCGTCGTCCTCGTCCTCACCGCGGTCACCCTCGGCGCGGGAATCGTCCTCATCGGCAGCGGAGACTTCCCGATCGCGCCCGGCGACGTCGTCGCCACGCTGCTCGGGAACGGCACGGCCGCACAGGAGTTCATCGTCCAGGACCTGCGGCTGCCCCGCGCGCTCGTCGGGCTCCTCGTCGGCGCCTCGCTCGCCCTGAGCGGCGCGATCTTCCAGACCATCTCCCGCAATCCGCTCGGCAGTCCGGACGTCATCGGCTTCGGACAGGGCGCGACCGTCGGGGCGCTCACCGTGATCGTCATCTTCCACGGCAACCCCCTCGCCGTGGCGGGAGGCGCGATCGTCGGCGGACTGGTGACGGGAGTCGCCGTCTACCTGCTGGCGTGGAAGCGCGGGGTCCACGGCTACCGTCTCGTCCTCATCGGCATCGGCGTGGCCGCGATTCTCACAGCCGTCAACCACTACCTGGTCACCAAGGCGAGTCTCATCGACGCCACCCGGGCCACGCTGTGGATGACCGGCTCGCTCGACGGCCGTGACTGGGCCCAGTTCTGGCCGCTGCTGGCGGTCTTCGCGGTCCTCGTGCCCCTGGTGTTCGTGTACGGCCGGCCGCTTCGCCTGCTGGAGATGGGCGACGACGCCGCGTTCGCGCTGGGCGCCCCCGTCGAGCGCACACGCGTCGTCCTGATGGGCTCCGGCGTGCTGCTGATGGCGGTCGCCACGGCGGCCGCCGGCCCGATCGCCTTCGTCGCGCTGAGCGCGCCTCAGCTCGCCCGTCGCCTCACCCGCTCGCCCGGACCCAACCTCGCCGCCTCCGCCGTGATGGGCGCCGCGCTGCTGCTCCTCGCCGACTGGACCGCGTCCACGGCGTTCGGCGACCGGCAGCTGCCGGTCGGTGTGGTGACGGGTGTGCTCGGCGGCTGCTATCTGCTGTGGCTACTGGTCACCGAACGCAAGGCGGGACGCATATGAAGGACCGTTCGCCCGCGAGCACGCCCACGCGAGCCGGGACGAGTACGAACCCCGTGACGCCCGTGAACCCCCGATCCAGGAGTACGACCACCATGCAGCGTCTCACCGCGGAATCGGTCACCCTCGGCTACGACCAGCGTGTCATCGCCGAAGACCTGTCGGTCGAGATCCCCGACAACTCCTTCACGGTCATCGTCGGACCGAACGCCTGCGGCAAGTCGACCCTGCTGCGCGCCCTGTCGCGCATGCTGAAGCCCTCCCAGGGGCGGGTCCTGCTCGACGGACAGGTCATCCACTCCCTGCCGGCGAAGAAGGTCGCCAGGACCCTCGGCCTGCTGCCGCAGTCCTCCATCGCGCCCGACGGCATCACGGTCGCCGACCTCGTCGCACGCGGCCGCTACCCGCACCAGGGCCTGCTGCGCCAGTGGTCGCCGGAGGACGAGCGCATCGTCCAGGAGTCGATGGCCGCCACCGGTGTCGGTGAACTGGCAGAGCGCTATGTCGACGAACTGTCCGGCGGACAGCGCCAGCGCGTGTGGATCGCCATGGCGCTCGCACAGCAGACCCCGCTGCTGCTCCTGGACGAGCCGACGACGTTCCTCGACATCCAGCACCAGCTGGAGGTGCTCGACCTCTGCGCCGAGCTGCACGAGGAGCAGGGGCGCACGCTCGTCGCCGTCCTGCACGACCTCAACCAGGCCGCCCGCTACGCCACCCACCTGATCGCTCTGCGGGAGGGACGGGTCGTCGCCGAAGGAGCGCCCGTCGACATCGTCACGGCCGAGCTCGTCGAGCAGGTCTTCGGGGTGAAGAGTCAGGTCATCGCCGACCCGGAGTCCGGGACACCCCTGGTGGTGCCGGCCGCCCGCAGGCGTGGTGCGGTTACAGCAGCGTCCTGAGGCGGATCAGATCGCGGAAGCCGGCCTCCAGCCTGACGCGGCCGGAGGCCCACGCCTTCGCGAAGTTCAGCTCGCCGTTCACCATCGCCACCAGGTCGTCCCCGGTCATCGCGAGACGGATCTGCGCCTTCTCGGGCGGGGGTCCGTCGACCGTGTCCGCGACCTCGATCCGGCCGCCCTCCAGGCGGCCGGTGAACGTCACGTCCAGATCCTTGATGTGGCAGCTCAGGGAACGGTCGAGCGCGGCCGCGCTGCGCACATCACCATCCGCCTGCGCCAGGTTGTCCGAGAGCTTCTTGAGTGCGCTGCGGCACTCCTCCGTCGTCGCCATCGTGATCGACGGTACCGCAGCGCTTCGCGGTAGCGTCTGGGCATGAGCGACTCGATGCCGGGCCCGCACGCCCGGATGATCCAGGAGCAGGGGAACGACGGCGACCCACCGGGCCCGAACGCCGGGCACGCCCCGGACATCTCCCTGGAGCAGGAGATGGAGCGGGAACCGGCGGTGACGGCCGGGCAGGAGCGCGAGCACGAGTCCGAGCAGGACGCCGCGACCTCAGAGACCTCAGAGACCTCCGCGACCTCCGCCTACGAACCCGCCGCGCCCGCCCCCCTCGGCGTCCAGCGCGTGCCCACGGGCAACGCCGAGATCGACGCCCGGCTCGAGCGGCTCGGTGATGCCGACCACCTCCCGGCGGACGGACACCTCGCGGTGTACGAGGATGTACACCGAGGGCTGCGCGACGCGCTGACCGCGCTCGACGCACGCCCGGCGCCCGCACCCCAGGCGCCCCCGCCGTCACCCCCGTACAACTACAGGAGCTGAACCGAACGTGGCAGGAGTGGCCCGCCGCCGTCTCGACGCCGAGCTGGTACGCCGCAGCCTCGCGCGCTCTCGCGAGCACGCCGGCCAGCTGATCGCCGCGGGGCGGGTGACCGTCGGAGGCAATGTCGCGACGAAGTCCGCCACCCAGGTCGAGACCAGCGCCGCCGTCGTCGTGTCGGCGGACGACAACGACCCCGAATACGTTTCACGCGGTGGGCACAAACTCGCCGGGGCGCTGGCGGCCTTCGTGCCGCTGGGGCTGCGGATCGAGGGACGGCGGGCCCTCGACGCGGGAGCGTCGACCGGGGGATTCACCGACGTCCTGCTGCGTGCGGGCGCCCGCGAGGTGGTCGCGGTGGACGTCGGATACGGACAACTCGCCTGGTCTCTGCAAAGTGATGAACGCGTGAAGGTCAAAGACCGTACGAATGTGCGCGAGCTGACGCTCGGCACGATCGACGGTGAGGCGGTGGACCTGGTGGTGGGAGATCTCTCCTTCATTCCGCTGGGCCTCGTCCTGCCGGCACTCGTCCGGTGCACGGCCCCGGACGCCGATCTGGTGCTGATGGTCAAGCCGCAGTTCGAAGTCGGCAAGGAGCGCCTCGGCAGCGGAGGGGTCGTACGCAGCCCCGAACTGCGCAAGGAGGCTGTGAGGACCGTGGCCGGCAAGGCCGCGGGACTCGGTCTGGGCGTACTGGGTGTCACCGCCAGCCCGCTGCCGGGACCCTCCGGGAACGTCGAGTACTTCCTGTGGCTCAGGGCCGGCGCGCCCGAGCTCGATCCGGCGGACGTCGATCGTGCAGTTGCGGAGGGACCTCGTTGACCACACCAGCAGCGACTTCAGGACGCACCGTCTTCCTGCTCGCCCACACCGGCAGGCCTGCGGCGATCCGCAGCGCCGAACTCGTCGTGCAGGGGCTGATGCGCAACGGTCTCGGTGTGCGTGTGCTCCAGGCCGAGGCGGCCGACCTGCCACTGCCGCCGTCCGTCGAGACCGTCCCCGAAGCGACACCGGGCGTGCTCGACGGCTGTGAGCTGCTGATCGTGCTCGGCGGCGACGGGACGCTGCTGCGCGGCGCCGAGTTCGCCCGGGCCTCCGGCGTGCCGATGCTCGGCGTCAACCTGGGGCGCGTCGGGTTCCTGGCCGAGGCCGAGCGCGACGACCTGGACAAGGTCGTCGACCGCGTCGTCACCCGGGCGTACGAGGTCGAGGAGCGGATGACGATCGATGTGGTCGTGCACCGCAACGGAGACATCCTCCACGAGGACTGGGCGCTGAACGAGGCGGTCGTCCAGAAAGTCTCGCCCGACCGCATCCTGGAGGTCGTCCTCGAGATCGACGGGCGGCCGGTGACCGGGTTCGGCTGCGACGGCGTCGTCTGCGCCACCCCGACCGGCTCCACGGCCTACGCCTTCTCCGCCGGCGGCCCCGTGGTGTGGCCCGAGGTGGAGGCGCTGCTGATGGTGCCCATCAGCGCGCACGCCCTGTTCGCCAAGCCGCTGGTGACCTCGCCGACCTCCGTTCTGGCGGTCGAGGTGCAGGCCCACACCCCGCACGGGGTGCTGTGGTGCGACGGACGACGGACGGTGGAGCTGCCACCGGGCGCCCGGGTCGAAGTACGGCGCGGAGCCGTTCCGGTCCGTCTGGCCCGGCTGCATCACGCGTCGTTCACGGACCGCCTGGTCGCCAAGTTCGCGCTGCCGGTGTCCGGTTGGCGCGGAGCGCCCCATTGACGTCCCCGTGACGAGGGCCCCGGAACCGCCGCTCGCGGCCCGGGAGAGTGAATCCGACACCGGGGTCCGTCGCACGGGCGGCCCCGGACCTCGTAAGGTCGTGTCCGTGTTGGAGGAGATGCGGATACGGTCGCTCGGCGTCATCGACGACGCGGTCGTCGAGCTGTCACCCGGTTTCACCGCGGTGACCGGCGAGACGGGCGCGGGCAAGACCATGGTCGTCACCAGCCTGGGGCTGCTGCTCGGCGGGCGCGCCGACCCCGCCCTGGTGCGGATCGGCGCGAAGTCGGCGGTGGTGGAGGGGCGCATCGGCGTACCCGCCGGGGCTCCCGCCGCCGTACGGGCCGAGGAGGCCGGGGCCGAACTCGAGGACGGCACGCTGCTCATCAGCAGAACGGTGTCGGCGGAGGGACGCTCCCGCGCGCACATCGGCGGCAGGTCCGTGCCGGTGGGTGTGCTGTCCGAGCTCGCCGACGAGCTGGTCGCCGTCCACGGCCAGACCGACCAGCAGGGGCTGCTGCGCCCGGCGCGGCAGCGCGAGGCCCTCGACCGGTACGCGGGCGGGGCGGTGTCCGGACCGCTCGCCAAGTACGCATCGGCCTACCGCAGGCTGCGGTCCGTCGCCACCGAACTCGACGAGCTGACCACCCGCGCCCGCGAGCGCGCCCAGGAAGCCGATCTGCTGCGCTTCGGGCTGAACGAGATCGCCGGAGTCGAGCCACGCGCCGGTGAGGACGTGGAACTCGCCGCGGAGGCGGAGCGACTGGGTCACGCGGAGGCGCTGGCGTCCGCCGCGTCCGTCGCGCACACCGCGCTCGCCGGCAACCCCGAGGACCCCGAGGGCGTCGATGCGACGACCCTCGTCGCCGGCGCCAACCGTGCGCTGGACGCCGTGCGCGCCCACGACCCGGCACTCGCCTCGCTCGCCGACCGGATGGGCGAGATCTCCATCCTGCTCGGCGATGTGGCCGGTGAGCTCGCCGGATACGCGGACAACCTGGACGCCGATCCGCTGCGGCTGGCCGCGGTGGAGGAGCGCCGGGCCGCGCTGACCGGGCTGACGCGCAAGTACGGCGAGACCGGTGAAGGCATCGCCGCCGTGCTCGCCTGGTCCGAGGAGAGCGCGGGCCGGCTCACCGAGCTGGAGGGCGACGACGACCGGATCGGCGAACTGACGGCCGAGCGGGACGCACTGCGCGGTGAACTGTCGGGTCTGGCACAGGCCTTGACCGACGCCCGCACGGAGGCGGCGGCCCGGTTCGCCGAGGCCGTCACCGAGGAGCTGGCGTCTCTCGCGATGCCGCACGCACGCGTGTCCTTCGCCATCGGGCAGACCGAGGACCCGGAGGGCGTCGAGGTCGGCGGCCGGACGGTGGCCTACGGCCCGCACGGCGCCGACGAGGTGGAGCTGCTGCTCGCCCCGCATCCGGGAGCCCCGCCGCGGCCGATCGCCAAGGGTGCGTCCGGCGGTGAGCTCTCCCGGGTGATGCTCGCGGTCGAGGTGGTCTTCGCGGGCACGGACCCCGTGCCGACCTATCTCTTCGACGAGGTCGACGCGGGCGTGGGCGGCAAGGCGGCCGTCGAGATCGGCCGGCGTCTCGCGAAGCTCGCGAAGACGGCGCAGGTGGTCGTGGTGACGCACCTGCCGCAGGTGGCGGCGTTCGCGGACCGGCAGCTGCTGGTGGAGAAGACGAACGACGGCTCGGTGACCCGCAGCGGTGTCACCGTCCTGGAGGGCGAGGACCGGGTCCGGGAGCTGTCGCGGATGCTGGCGGGCCAGGAGGACTCGGAGACGGCGCGGGCCCACGCGGAGGAGCTGCTGGCGACGGCGCGGGCGGACGGCTGAGGTCCGGACCGTCCGTGCGGTCGGGGACAGGGCCGCGGGCCGTGTGACGCACCGCTGAGCGACAGCGCGTCACCCGCCTGGGTGAAGACCATCGTTGGCTGCCGTGCTGCGACACGGGAACGACACCCGGACGGTGCCGGAACGTGCGTACGGGCTGGCATCCTTGGCGGGTGACACAGCTGCGTACGGTCCAGGTCCTGGGCGGCGGCAGCGCGGGCAGCAGCGCGCACGTCCGGTCGCTGGCCTCGGGGCTGGTGGCGCGGGGCGTACGGGTGACGGTGTGCGCGCCCGCCGGACTGGAGCACGTCTACGACTTCCCGGGCGCCGGGGCCGACTTCGCGCCGGTGCCGCGCCGCAGCGACCCCGCCGCCGTCGGGGCCCTGCGCGCCGCGTGTGCGCGGGCCGACGTGGTGCACGCGCACGGACTGCACGCGGCCGTACGCGCCTCGGTGGCCCTCAGGGGTCTGCGGGTGCCGCTCGTCGTCACCTGGCACAGCCGCCCGGACGCCGACGGACCGCGCGGGCCGTTGCTGCGTCTGCTGGAGCGAAGGGCCGCCCGCGCGGCGGCGGTTGTGCTCGGCACCTGTTCCGAACTGGTCGACCGGGCCCGCCGGCACGGCGCCCGGGACGCCCGCCTCGCGCCGGTCGCGGTGCCCGCCCCGCGTCGCGCCGATCGCTCCGAGGGCAAGGCCAGGGCCGAAGTGGGCGCGGTCGACCGGCCGTTGGTGATGGCCGTCGGCTCCCTGGTTCCGCAGCGCGGGTACGGCACGCTGCTCGACGCGGCCGCGCGGTGGCGCACCGTCGATCCGCTGCCGCTGGTGGTGATCGCGGGGGAGGGGCGCGAGCGGGCCGCGCTCCAGCGGCGTATCGAGGCGGAGGGCCTGCCGGTACGGCTGGTGGGCCGCCGCGACGACATCGGAGACCTGATCTCCGCGGCGGACGTGGCGGTGCTCCCCAGCCGCTGGGAGGCACGTGCCCTGCTGGCCCAGGAGGCCCTGCGGGCGGGAGTGCCGCTGGTCGCGACGGCCGTCGGCGGTGTCCCGGAACTCGTCGGCGACGCGGCGGAACTGGTGCCCTACGGCGACGGGGACGCGCTCGCGGAAGCGGTGGCCCGGCTCCTGCGAGAGCCTGCCCGACGGGACGAGCTGGCCGCAGCGGGCCGTGCGCAGGCGGCGACCTGGCCGACGGAGGACGAGACGATCGCGCAGGTGCTGAGCGTGTACGACGAACTGACAGCGGGGCGGGCGGGCTGAGCCCCGCGGCAGTGGGCTGAACCCCGAACGGCCCGGGCTGAACCCCGAACGGGCCGGGAGCGCGGTCCCGCCACCCCCACCCCCTCACCTCATGGCAGGTGCCGTCTCGCCCCCAGCGCCAGGCTCAGTGCCAGCACCGTCTGCGGGTCGTCCAGGTCCGTGCCCAGCAGTTCGGAGATGCGGGCCAGCCGGTTGTACAGCGTCTGGCGGTTCAGATGCAGTTCACGGGCCGTCTCCGCCTTCCGGCCCGCGTGGGCCAGAAAGGTCTCCAGCGTCGGCAGCAGCGGCGGGCGCGAGGTGGCGTCGTGGTCGCGCAGCGGGCCGATCGCGCGCTCCACGAACGCGGCCAGGTCCGGATGGTCCCGCAGTCGCCACAGCAGCAGGTCGGTGTCCAGCCGACGCGCGTCGTACCAGGGCCGGTCGCTCAGCCCCTGGGCCGCTGTCGCCGTCTCGGCCGCATGGCGCAGACCCGCCGATGCCGCGGCCCAGCCGCCCGCGACGCCCACGACCACCACCGGCGGGTGGCCGCCCGCGCGTTCGAGCCCGGCGCGTTCCACCCCCGCCCGCAGCGCGACCGCCACCCGGTCCGCGACCGCCGTGCGTTCGGACTCGGTGCGCAGCCCCAGCAGCAGGGGCACCCGGCCCTCGACCGGCCGTACGCCCAGCAGGACGGGCACGCCCACCACGGACAGTTCCTCCAGCACCGCACGGGCGAGCAGCGCCCAGTTGCCCGACGGCGACAGTTCGGGCGCCAGTCGCATCACGACCGGCAGCAGCGGTCCGTCGCCGGGCTTGAAGCCGAGTACCCGCGCCTGGGCCGGCGCGTCCTCCGCGGTGATGCGGCCCTCGGCGAGGTCGGTGAGGAAGTCGCCCCGGCCGCGCGCCGCGAGCTCCTCCTCCTGCCGGGCCTGCATCAGGACCACGGCCAGCAGCCCGGCGGCCCGTTCAGCGGCCATGCGGTGGACCGTCAGCAGCGGGGAGCCGACGGCCGGCACCACGAGCCGGGCCCGTACCGAGGCCGCGCCCTGACCCCCGCCGGGCACGTCCACGAGGACCGTCCCGGCCGGCGGGCTCTCGCGCGCGGCGGGCTGTCCGCGCAGACCCTCCCACACCTGGAGGGGCTCGGCGCCCGCCTGCCCGGACCCGGAGCCCGCCGCGTACAGCAGCTGGCCGTCGGCCGTCTCCAGGAAGACCGGGTTGGCGGTGAAGTCCGCGAGGATGCGCAGCACCTGGGGCACCCCGCCGCCGCCGAGCAGCACCTCAGTGCACCGCCGGTGCACGTCCTCGGCCCGCCGCAGCAGCGCGTAGTGCCCGTTGACGATCTCGGTGTGGACCTCCTCCGTCACCGAGACGAAGGGGACCTCGCGGTGCAGCTGTACGAGCGGGAGCCCGGCCGCGCGGGCTGTGTCCACGATCGCGGCGGGCAGCCGGCTGAAGCGGGGCCCGAGCTCCACCACCAGCGCGGCGATGCCGCGGTCGGCCAGCTGCCGTACGAACGCGCGCTGCTCGGCGGGCCGGGTGCCCAGCCCGAGGCCCGTGGTGAGCAGCAGCTCGCCGCCCTTCAGCAGGGAGGCGATGTTCGGCACCTCGCCCGCGTGCACCCAGCGGACCGTCCGCTGAAGCCGTTCGGCCCCGGCGACGACCTCCGGAAGGCCGGAGCGCAGCCCCGGCAGCTCCAGCGCCCGGCGGACGGTGATGCCGCCCTGGGGCTCGCCTTGCGTCTCCACTGACGGTCGCCTCGCGCTTCACTCGGCAGTACGGGAGCTTCGGACGCTACCTGGCCGGGGGATCGCCGCACATCACCCGGGTCCCGCAGTCCCGCAAGGGGCGCGGTCAGACCGCGGGCTGAAGCGGCTTGATGTTGTGGTTGAGCCGGAAGACGTTGTCGGGGTCGTACTCCGTCTTCACGGCCGCCAGCCGCCGGTAGTTCTCCTCGCCGAAGGCGGCGAGGACCCGGTCCTCGCCCTCCAGCCCGATGAAGTTGAGGTAGACGGTGCCGATCGACCAGGGCCGCATGCCGGCGCGGACGTCACGGACCCACTCGACGGCCCGTTCGTCGTCCGCCGGACTCTCCCAGATCCCGAAGGGGTGCACCGCCCACGGCGCCGTGCGCCAGGGCAGGGGGTGGTCGCCGGGGCCTGCGGCCACGGCACCGCCCATCGGGAACAGGATGTGCTGAGAGCTGGAGGGCACGGGCATGGTCCCGGCGCGGGCGGTGAAGGCGTCGACGGCCGCGTCCGGGAAGCCGGCCAGATACTCGGCCGACCAGTAGTTCCGCTGCCCGGGCGGGTCGTCGAGCATGCACTGGAGCTCCGCGTACGGGAGTTCGGCGATGAGCTCGGCCTCGCGGGGGAGCGCCAGCAGCGGCTCGGCCACATTGCGGGCCTCCATCTCGGTTCCCGCGTAGGTGATCAGCAGGATGCAGGTCAGCTTGCCGACGAGATGGTCGGGCACGAACGGCTCGGGCGGTCCGGTGAGATAGAACAGGCCGCCGCCGAGCTCGTCGGGCGCCGAACCCAGGAAGTCCCGGTAGGCGCGGGCGACGTGGAGTCCTTCCTCCGGCCGGAACAGCAGCATCATCATCGACATCGCCGGCAGGGGGTGCAGCTTCAGCGTGATGGCGGTCGCCACCCCGAAATTGCCCCCGCCGCCGTGCAGCGCCCAGAACAGCTCCGGGTTCTCGTCCGCACTGGCGTGCACCGTGCTGCCGTCCGCCGTCACCAGCTCGACGGCGACGAGGTTGTCGCAGGCGAGCCCGAACTTCCGCTCCAGCCAGCCCGATCCGCCGCCGAGCGTGAAGCCGCCGACGCCGGTCGTGGAGGCCCGGCCGCCGGTGGTCGCCAGGTCGTAGGGCTGGCAGGCCCGGTCGAGGTGGCTCATCGTGGCTCCGCCGCCGATGCGTGCCGTCCGCTCTGCCGGGTTGACGATCACGGTGTGCATCCGGCGCAGGTCCACGACGATCCCGTCGTCGTTGAGCGCCATGCCGGCGACGCTGTGCCCGCCGCCGCGTACGGCGATCTCGAGGTCGTGCTCGCGGCCGAAGCGGATGGCCCGGGCGACATCGGCCCCTGTCTCGCACTGTGCGACGACCGCCGGGTGCCGGTCGATCATTCCGTTGAAGACGGCGCGGGCCTCGTCGTACCCGGGGTCACCGGGGGCGATGGCATCGCCGGTCAATTGCTGACGGAGGCCGCCCAGTGCCGCCTCCGCGATGGCGTGGGGCGCCATGGCAGGCCCCCTTCCGAGGGCTGATCAGGACCATTTCATCGTAGTCCCGTTCGGCGGAGCCCGATCGGTGAACGGGCTCCGCCGGTCCTGCCGCGGGCGGGGTCAGCCGCCGTACGCGCCGGAGGCCGTCAGCCGCAGCGCGGTGTCGATGAGCGGCACGTGGCTGAAGGCCTGCGGGAAGTTACCCACTTGCCGCTGGAGCTTGGGGTCCCACTCCTCGGCCAGCAGTCCCAGGTCGTTGCGGAGCGCGAGCAGCTTCTCGAAGAGCTTGCGCGCCTCGTCGACCCGCCCGATCATCGCGAGGTCGTCGGCGAGCCAGAACGAGCACGCGAGGAACGCGCCCTCGTCGCCCTCGAGACCGTCGACGCCCTCCTTCTCGCCCGCGGTCGGATAGCGCAGGACGAACCCGTCCTCCGTCGACAGCTCGCGCTGGATCGCCTCGATCGTGCCGATGACCCGCTTGTCGTCCGGCGGCAGGAAGCCCATCTGCGGAATCAGCAGCAGCGAGGCGTCGAGCTCCTTGGAGCCGTACGACTGCGTGAAGGTGTTCCGCTCCTGGTCGTAGCCCTTCTCGCAGACGTCGCGGTGGATGTCGTCCCGCAGGTCGCGCCACCGGTCCAGCGGGCCGTCGGCGTCGCCGGACTCGATCAGCTTGATGGTGCGGTCGACCGCGACCCAGGCCATCACCTTGGAGTGGACGAAGTGGCGGCGCGGTCCGCGCACCTCCCAGATGCCCTCGTCCGGCTGGTCCCAGTGCTTCTCCAGATAGCGGATCAGCTTGAGCTGGAGCAGGGAGGCGTAGTCGTTGCGCGCCAGACCCGTCATATGGGCCAGGTGCAGCGCCTCGGTGACCTCGCCGTACACATCGAGCTGGAGCTGATGGGCAGCTCCGTTGCCGACCCGTACCGGCTGGGAGTTCTCGTAGCCGGGCAGCCAGTCCAGTTCGGCCTCGCCCAGCTCACGTTCGCCGGCGATGCCGTACATGATCTGGAGGTTCTCCGGGTCGCCCGCGACGGCACGCAGCAGCCACTCGCGCCAGGCGCGGGCCTCCTCGCGATAACCGGTGCGCAGCAGCGACGACAGGGTGATCGCCGCGTCGCGCAGCCAGGTGTAGCGGTAGTCCCAGTTCCGTACGCCGCCGATCTCCTCCGGCAGGGAGGTCGTCGGGGCGGCGACGATCCCGCCGGTCGGCGCGTAGGTCAGCGCCTTCAGCGTGATCAGCGAGCGGACGACGGCCTCGCGGTAGGGCCCGTGATAGGTGCAGTGCTCGACCCACTCGCGCCAGAAGTCCTCCGTCGCCTCCAGCGACCCCTCCGGATCCGGCATCGCCGGTGAGGTGCGGTGCGAGGGCTGCCAGCTGATGGTGAACGCGATGCGCTCGCCCGGGGCGACGGTGAAGTCGGAGTACGTGGTGAGGTTCTTGCCGTACGTCTCGGTCGGGGAGTCGAGCCACACCGAGTCGGGTCCGGCGACCGCGACCGTGCGCCCGTCGACCTTGTGGACCCAGGGCACCACGCGTCCGTAGCTGAAACGCATCCGCAGCGCGGAGCGCATCGGCACCCGTCCGCTGACACCCTCGACGATCCGGATCAGCTGCGGGGCGCCGTCACGCGGCGGCATGAAATCCGTCACACGGACCGTGCCGCGCGGTGTGTCCCACTCCGATTCGAGGATCAGCGAGTCGCCCCGGTAGCGCCGGCGGTCGGCGGCCGGGGGGTCGGCATGCGCGGCGTGGGCCGGTCCCAGTCTCCAGAACCCGTGTTCCTCGGTCCCGAGCAGGCCGGCGAAAACGGCATGCGAGTCGAAGCGGGGGAGGCACAACCAGTCGGCGGTGCCGTCCCTGCAGACCAGTGCTGCGGTCTGCATGTCTCCGATGAGTGCGTAATCCTCGATGCGCCCGGCCACGTGTTTCTCCAGTCGAACGGCCACTTCGCCCCGGGGGGCGCTTACTGCGGTCAAGGGTCGTTGACGAGCGGGCCCGGGAATGGGGGTGCCTCCCAGGCGAAGCTCTGGGGAGGGCGTCATCCTGCCATTACCACGGCCACCCGCCGCCCACCACCACCCTGCTCGATGCGCTTCGCGCGTTCCCTCTGCGTCGCTCGGCAGAGCGAGTGTCCGAGCAGGATACGACGCACCTCAATGATCCGCGCGACGGTCTCGACAACGCGACTCCGCCGAACGGGTGAGCCAAGGGTGAATCGCTGGTGAGCGGGGTACGCGTGCGGCGGCGCGTGGCCGGAAGCAGCCTCCCCTGGTCGCTGATACCCTGGTACCCCGTGGACCGGTGGCCGTCCTGTGCAGAACGAGGGCCCCGAAACCGCAGCGGACGGCACCCCTGACCATCTGGAAGGGATGCCGGACACGCATCTCACTTCGCGACCACGGGAGCCCCCTCTTGGCGATGCCGCCCAAATCCATGACGACCAAGCACATCTTCGTCACCGGGGGTGTCGCCTCCTCCCTCGGCAAGGGCCTGACGGCCTCCAGCCTGGGTGCGCTGCTCAAGGCGCGGGGCCTGCGGGTCACGATGCAGAAGCTCGACCCGTACCTCAACGTCGACCCCGGCACGATGAACCCCTTCCAGCACGGTGAGGTGTTCGTCACCAACGACGGCGCCGAGACCGACCTGGACGTCGGCCACTACGAGCGCTTCCTCGACGTCGACCTCGACGGCTCGGCCAACGTCACCACCGGCCAGGTCTACTCGCAGGTGATCGCCAGGGAGCGGCGCGGCGAGTACCTGGGCGACACCGTGCAGGTCATCCCGCACATCACCAACGAGATCAAGCACCGCATCCGCCGGATGGCGACCGAGGACGTGGACGTCGTCATCACCGAGGTCGGCGGCACGGTCGGCGACATCGAGTCGCTGCCGTTCCTGGAGACCGTCCGCCAGGTCCGCCACGAGGTCGGCCGGGACAACGTCTTCGTCGTGCACATCTCGCTGCTCCCCTACATCGGCCCGTCCGGTGAGCTGAAGACCAAGCCGACCCAGCACTCCGTCGCCGCTCTGCGGAGCATCGGTATTCAGCCGGATGCGATCGTGCTCCGCGCCGACCGCGAGGTGCCGACCGCCATCAAGCGCAAGATCTCGCTGATGTGCGACGTCGACGAGGCCGCCGTGGTGGCCGCGATCGACGCCAAGTCGATCTACGACATCCCCAAGGTGCTGCACACCGAGGGGCTGGACGCCTACGTCGTACGCAAGCTGGACCTGCCGTTCCGCGATGTCGACTGGACCACGTGGGACGACCTGCTGGACCGGGTCCACAACCCCGACCACGAGGTCACCGTCGCGCTCGTCGGCAAGTACATCGATCTGCCCGACGCCTATCTCTCGGTGACCGAGGCGCTGCGCGCCGGCGGTTTCGCCAACAAGGCACGCGTCAAGGTCAAGTGGGTCGCCTCCGACGACTGCAAGACCCCGACCGGCGCCGCACGGCAGCTCGGCGACGTCGACGGCATCCTGATCCCCGGCGGCTTCGGCGACCGCGGTGTGACCGGCAAGGTGGGCGCGATCACCTACGCCCGGGAGAACAAGATCCCGCTGCTGGGCATCTGCCTCGGCCTCCAGTGCATCGTGATCGAGGCCGCGCGTCATCTCGCCGAGATCCCCGAGGCCAACTCCACCGAGTTCGACGCCGCCACCGCCCACCCGGTGATCTCCACCATGGAGGAGCAGCTGGCGTATGTGGAGGGCGCGGGCGACCTCGGCGGCACGATGCGTCTCGGTCTGTACCCGGCCAAGCTGGCCGAGGGCTCGATCGTGCGCGAGGTCTACGGCGACGAGCCCTATGTCGAGGAGCGCCACCGCCACCGCTACGAGGTGAACAACGCCTACCGCGCGGAGCTGGAGAAGAAGGCCGGCATCCTCTTCTCGGGCACGTCCCCCGACAACAAGCTCGTGGAGTACGTCGAGTACCCCCGCGATGTGCACCCCTACCTGGTGGCCACTCAGGCGCACCCGGAGCTCCGCTCACGCCCGACCCGCCCGCACCCGCTGTTCGCGGGGCTGGTGAAGGCCGCGGTGGAGCGCGCGTCGGGCGCGTAGTCGCAGGCGATACGGTGGACCGGGGTACGCATTCCTCACGGAATCCGTACCCCGGTTCCATCGGGGCACGTGGCCGCTCGCGGCCCGGCCCGGCGTGAGCACAGCGGGAGGACGGCGACATGGCGATCAAGGACACCCCCGAGGAGTGGCAGGTCGTCGCGACCGCGACCCCCTTCGAGGGCAAGAAGACCAGTGTCCGCGCGGACGACGTGGTCATGCCCGACGGCGCGGTGGCGCGGCGCGACTACCAGGTGCATCCGGGCTCCGTCGCGGTCCTCGCGCTCGACCCCGAGGACCGGGTGCTCGTCCTGCGCCAGTACCGGCACCCCGTGCGCCAGCGGCTCTGGGAGATCCCGGCCGGTCTGCTGGACGTGCCCGGCGAGAACCCGCTGCACGCCGCACAGCGCGAGCTGTACGAAGAGGCGCACGTCAAGGCCGAGGACTGGCGGGTGCTGGTCGATGTCTACACCACGCCCGGCGGCTGCGACGAGGCCGTCCGCATCTTCTTGGCGCGCGACCTGTCGGCCGCCGAGGGCGAGCGCTTCGAGGTCGAGGCCGAAGAGGCAGACATGGAACTGGCCCGGGTGCCCGTGCGGGAACTCGTCCGCGACGTGCTCGCCGGCGATCTGCACAACAACTGCCTCGTGGTGGGCGTCCTTTCGCTGGTCGCCGCCCGCGACGGCGACGGCCTCGACGCGCTGCGTCCGGCCGAGGCTCCGTGGCCGGCCCGCCCCTTCGAATCCTGATCGTCAGTCAGTCCCACTATCCGACTGTCCAATTGATCCGATCGGGCGACCGGTCGGGCATGCTCCACCCGGTTCGTAGCAGAGCGTGAACTAGGCTCGGAACGCCCGTGCGGAGCCCCTGCGGGCTCGGCTTGTGCGCGGACTGGACGGGAGCGTGGCCCGTGACGGATCAGGCGGTGGACTCGGGCGGACGGGCCGACGCGGCCAGGGGCCAATTCTTCGGCAGGCAAAGGGAGTTGAAGGCCCTTCGGGCCGACATCGAACGCGCCGGACTGGACACGATCGCCGGTCGCAAATCCCCCCGCGCACGGGTACTGCTGATCGCGGGACGGCCCGGCTCCGGACGGACCGCGCTCGCCGAGGAGCTCATCGGCCGGCTGACCGCGGCCTATCCCGACGGTGTGCTCCGCGCCCGGCTGACGGAACCGGGCGGACGGCGGGTCCCCACCGAGGAGACGGCCCGCGATCTGCTCGACACGCTCGGCGTCCCCGCGCCGCCCGGTGCCGACGAGGACGAACTGTCCGGCATGGTCCGCGACACGCTCGCGGACCGCCGGGTCGTGCTGCTGCTCGACGACGCCGCCGACGCCGAGCAGGTCGACCCGCTGCTGCCCGACAACCCCGACTGCCTGGCGGTGGCTGTCGCCGCGGGTCCGCTGACCGGCATTCCCGACGTACGGCCCTGCACGCTCGGCGGAATGGACGCCAAGGCCGCGATCGAGCTGCTCGGCTCCTTCACCGGATCGGTGCGGATCACGGTGGATCCGCAGGCCGCAGAGACCGTGGCGGAGGAGTGCGGCGGCCTGCCCGCGGGGCTCCTGCTGGTCGGAGGCTGGCTGGCCGCCCGCCCCAAGGCGTCGGTCGCCGACGCGACCAAGCAACTGCGGGCCGTGCCCGACGACGACGAACAGTCCCAGGGAGCCCGGCCGCTCTCCCGGGCCTTCCGGCTGGCGTACGGATCGCTGAATCCGACCAACGCCAGGATGCTGCGGCTGCTGTCCCTCGCCCCGGCCGGGGTCGCCGACGCGCACACCGCGTCCGCGCTGAGCGGGTGCGCGGTGGAGGACGCGCAGCGGGCGCTGGACGAATTCGTGCTGCTGGGCCTGCTGCGCCCGGAGGGCAGCCGCTACCGGGTGCCCGGCTCGCTCGCACCGATGCTGCGGTCCCTGATGGAGTCGCAGGACAAGCCCGCCGAGGTGCAGCTGGCGCGGGCCCGGATGCTGGAACGGACCGTCCGGCAGCTCCAGGCGTGCCGTGCCGTCACCGAGCCCGAGGGCTCGCCGGCGCGCAAGATGCTGGCCGGACTGCCGCGCGCGATGCGTTTCGCCGACACGCAGGCGGCCGAGGAGTGGCTGCGGTCCCGCCAGCCCGTGCTCATGGCCTCCGCACGGCTCGCGGTGGAGGACGGCGGGCTGGACACGCTGGCGCGCAGACTGGTCGCCGCCCTCGTCCGGGCGCTCGCGGCCCATCGCGGCACCGAGGCCGCCGCCCCCGAGCTCTACGGCCTGCACCAGCTGGTGCTCGGTGTCGCCGAGCGGCGTGGGCTGCACCGGGAGCAGGCCGCCGCCCTGCTGAATCTGGGCGATCTGGACGCGCAGACCGGACGTACCGCGGACGCGCTGGCCCGGTACCGGGCCGCTCTGGACGCCGGACGGGCCGCGAACGACATGTACGCGACCGGCCGCGCGATGGAATCCGTCGGCGGCGCCTACCAGGAACTGGGGGACTGGCACCGGGCGGCCGACTGGTTCGGCCGGGCGCTCGCCCAGTGCCAGGGCCGCGGGGAGCGCGCGGACGAGGCGCGGCTCTACGGCCGCCTCGGTGCGGTGCACTCCTACGCCGGCCTCTACGGCGAGGCGCTGCGCAACTGGCGCGCCTCGGTCGCGGGCTACCGCAAGGTGGGCGACCTCGCCTCCCAGGCGCGTTCGCTGAGCGAGGCGGCCCGCGTCCAGGAGTACGCGGGCCGGCCGGAGGAGTCCCTGCACACCTGCAAGCAGGCGGTGGAGTGGGCCCGCCGTGCCGGCGACGACCGGCTCCAGGCAGCTCTGCAGCTCAGGCTGGCCGACACCCTCGACCGGCTGGGCGACCCGGCGGCGGCCCGTGTCCATCGCTCCACTGCCGAAATGTTGCTCAATGATGGGGGCTCAGCCTACGAAATCCGTAGTGCTTCGGCTCAAGATTAATGCTTTGTAAGGCTAGACAGGGAGAAGTCCTTCATTAGACTGGCTCCGCCGCGGTCGTTTTCGTGGTGTCTCTGGATGCCCCCGTGTGTCCGGGTAAGTATGGAAGTAAGCCCCTGTATCCCCTGAGCCAAGGACCGTGATCGACGTGAAGGTCGGCATCCCCCGCGAGGTCAAGAACAACGAGTTCCGGGTGGCCATCACCCCCGCCGGCGTGCATGAGCTGGTGCGCCACGGCCACGAGGTCGTCATCGAGCAGAACGCCGGTGCCGGCTCCTCGATCACGGACGTCGAGTTCGTCGCCGCCGGTGCGCAGATCCTGCCCACCGCCGACGAGGTCTGGGCCACCGCCGACCTGCTGCTGAAGGTCAAGGAGCCCATCGCGGAGGAGTACCACCGCCTGCGCAAGGACCAGACGCTCTTCACGTACCTGCACCTCGCCGCGTCCCGCGACTGCACGGACGCGCTGCTGGAGTCCGGCACCACCGCCATCGCGTACGAGACGGTCGAGACCGCGAACCGCTCGCTGCCGCTGCTCGCTCCGATGTCCGAGGTCGCGGGCCGGATCGCTCCCCAGGTCGGCGCCTACCACCTGATGCGCCAGGTCGGCGGCCGCGGTGTGCTGCCCGGCGGTGTCCCGGGCGTCGCCGCCGGCAGGGCCGTCGTCATCGGTGGCGGTGTCTCCGGCTGGAGCGCCACCCAGATCGCGGTCGGCATGGGCTTCCACGTCACCCTGCTCGACAAGGACATCAACAAGCTCCGTGAGGCCGACAAGATCTTCGGCACCAAGGTGCAGACGATCGTCTCCAACGCCTACGAACTGGAGAAGGCGGTCGTCGAGGCCGACCTCGTCATCGGTGCCGTTCTCATCCCCGGTGCCAAGGCGCCGAAGCTGGTCACCAACGAGCTCGTCGCCAAGATGAAGCCCGGAAGTGTCCTTGTCGACATTGCGATCGACCAGGGCGGCTGCTTCGAGGACTCGCACCCGACCACGCACGCCGAGCCGACCTTCCAGGTGCACAACTCGGTCTTCTACTGCGTCGCGAACATGCCGGGCGCCGTCCCGAACACCTCGACGTACGCCCTCACCAACGCCACGCTGCCCTACATCGTTGAGCTCGCGAACCGCGGCTGGGTCGAGGCGCTGCGCCGGGACCCGGCGCTCGCGCTGGGCCTCAACACCCATGATGGCCAGGTCGTTTACGGTCCGGTCGCCGAGGCCCACGGCCTGCAGAGCGTCGAGCTGAGCGCCCTTCTCGGCTGAGAGTCAACGCACACCGTCAACATCACGCCCCCGGCCGGATCTTGCAGAGCGAGGTCCGGCCGGACGCGTGTCCGAGGCCTTTGCGGCACTCGCTCAACTCGCGTCGAACGTAACCCTTTAACCGATTCGCGCACCCTCGAAACCAGAGCGCCGGGTTGCGGCGGAAGGTCTGAGCACCCTTGACAGAAGGGTGTTCCGTTGCCGACACATCGGGCCGGGTCCGGTTGATTGTGTTGCTGCGGAGCGGTGACACGCCATAGAGTCGCCAACCGTCGGCATGGTGCCACGCTGACCTATCGATAAGTTTCCTGGTCACGTCCAAGGAGGTAAGACGACTTGTGAATGAGTCGACATTTACTCCCGGGGGTGGTCAAGCAGGAACGCATCCTCTACGCCCCGCGGGCGTGGGGGTGCCAACGGTGCCGGGCCAGGGCCCGTCTTCCGGGCTCGAAGCTGTCGGCTCCGTCGCTGTCCGCACTTCCGCGACACACCAGGACTCCACGCACATGACGACAGCCCACACGATGAAGACGATGGACGGCCAACACGTGAACGCCATGGCCGGCAACGAGAGTGGCCGAGAGTCCACCCACTTCGCCGCCTACGAGGAAGTCCCTGAAGGGCACTTCTACGACCCCGACGCCGAGTACGAGCCCGATCCCGAGTACGCCGCCACCCTCGCCCCTGACGCCGCGCGTCAGCGCCGCGAGCGGATCGGCCCCACCGGGCGGCCGCTGCCGTACTTCCCGATCCCGGGCCCGCTGACCGATCACGGCCCCGCGAAGATCATCGCGATGTGCAACCAGAAGGGCGGCGTCGGCAAGACCACGTCGACCATCAACCTGGGTGCCGCGCTCGCGGAGTACGGACGGCGCGTTCTGCTCGTCGACTTCGACCCGCAGGGAGCCCTGTCGGTCGGCCTCGGCGTCAACCCGATGGAGCTGGACCTCACCGTCTACAACCTGCTCATGGAGCGGGGCATGGCGGCGGACGAGGTGCTGCTGAAGACCGCGGTTCCCAACATGGACCTGCTGCCGAGCAACATCGATCTCTCGGCCGCGGAAGTGCAGTTGGTCAGCGAGGTCGCGCGCGAGTCGACGCTCCAGCGGGCGCTGAAGCCCCTGATGGCCGACTACGACTACATCGTGATCGACTGTCAGCCCTCGCTCGGTCTGCTCACCGTCAACGCGCTGACCGCCGCGCACAAGGTGATC
The DNA here is from genome assembly GCF_042714725.1 of Streptomyces sp. NPDC058685. Lineage (NCBI taxonomy): Bacteria > Bacillati > Actinomycetota > Actinomycetes > Kitasatosporales > Streptomycetaceae > Streptomyces > Streptomyces sp. NPDC058685. Next base: position 15,431 of record NZ_JBHXSL010000062.1, on the reverse strand, counting down.
GTGCCGCTCGAGTGCGAGTTCTTCGCACTGCGCGGTGTGGCACTGCTGACCGAGACGATCGAGAAGGTCCAGGAGCGGCTCAACCCCGACCTGGAGCTCGACGGCATCCTCGCCACGATGTACGACTCCCGCACGGTGCACAGCCGTGAGGTGCTGGCGCGTGTGGTCGAGGCGTTCGACGACCACGTCTACCACACGGTCATCGGGCGCACCGTGCGCTTCCCGGAGACCACGGTCGCCGGCGAGCCGATCACCACGTACGCCTCCAACTCGGTCGGTGCGGCCGCCTACCGCCAGCTCGCCAGGGAGGTGCTCGCCCGGTGTCACGCCGAGTGAGTCTGCCCGGGGCCGACGAGCTGTTCCGTACGACCGGGGGCATGGCGCTGAACTCGTCCTCCCCGCGCAGGCAGGCGAACGGCGAACCGAGGGTGCCCGCACCGGCGGGGGAGAGCGACCCGGTGGAGACGGCGGACGCGTCCGCCTCACCGGCGTCGGCCTCACCGTCGTCGGAGGAGCACTCGGCCGCCGAGTCCGACGCGGGCGACGAAGGACGGGCCCGGAGTACCGACGACCCCGAGGCGAAGCGCCGGCCCCAGGAGGCCGCGGCCGGCGCGCCGGCCCGCCGCTCCCGGGGAGGCCGCGGTGCGAACCGCCGCCCGAGCGGACGCGAACGGCACGACGAGAAGATCACGGTCTACGTCTCGGCCGAGGAACTGATGGACCTCGAGCACGCGCGGCTGGTGCTGCGCGGCGAGCACGGGCTGGCCGTCGACCGCGGGCGGATCGTCCGCGAGGCGGTCGCGGTGGTGCTGGCGGATCTCGAGCAGCGGGGCGACGCGAGCATCCTCGTGCGTCGGCTGCGCGGCCGCTGACGGTAGCCTCGCGCTGCCCCTGCCTGCTCCTTCCGCCCCTGGACCACGATGCCACCGCCCGTTGACCCCGCCCGTTCGTCCCGCCGCACTCTCGGCCGGGGCCCGGGGTCGACGCGTCCGCCGGGCGCTGCGGGGGCGGGTTCCTGGGGGCCGGCCGACCCGCTGTCCGGCGATCCGGAGGCGGAGCTCGACGCCGCTCCCGAGCCCGGGACCGAGGTGGTCGCGCCCGAGCCCGGTGCCGAGGCGCCCGCCGACCCCGGGAGCGTGCCCGAGCCGGCGCCCGTCGACGCTGGGACCGCGCCGGTCACGGAGTCCGTTGCCGAAGCCCCCGAAGCCCCCGAAGTCCTCGAAGCCCCGGAAGCCCCGGAGGCTTTCGAGACCGCTGACGTGCCCGTCGCCCTGGACGGCTCTCTCGCGCCCCCGGCGTATGGGCCGGGGCCTGCGGCCACGGACGTGCTCCCGACCCCGCACAGCGCACCCGACGGCGGCTCCGGGGACCTCCTCGGCGAGGCGGCCGCCCCGTCCGGGCCGGCGCCCGCGGTCCCGGCACCTGCCGAGCCTTCGCCCGACGGTCGGGAGCCGGAGCAGCCGGACCAGCCCGAGGAGCCCGAGCCCGACGACGGCCGGTTCAAGGTCCGGCTCGCGAACTTCGAGGGCCCCTTCGACCTGCTGCTCCAGCTCATCGCCAAGCACAAGCTCGATGTGACCGAGGTCGCCCTGTCCAAGGTCACCGACGAGTTCATGACGTACATCCGCGCCATGGGCAACGACTGGGACCTCGACCAGACCACCGAGTTCCTCGTCGTCGCCGCGACCCTGCTCGATCTCAAGGCCGCCCGTCTGCTGCCCTCCGCCGAGGTCGAGGACGAGGCCGATCTCGCGCTGCTCGAATCGCGGGACCTGCTCTTCGCGCGGCTGCTCCAGTACCGCGCCTACAAGCAGATCGCCGAGATCTTCAGCGTCCGGCTGGACGCCGAGGCCCGCCGCTACCCGCGGACCGTGGGGCTGGAGGCGCACCACGCCGAGCTGCTGCCCGACGTGGTCATCAGCATCGGCCCCGAGGGCTTCGCCCGGCTGGCCGTGAAGGCCATGCAGCCCAAGCCCCGCCCGCAGGTCTACGTCGACCACATCCACGCCCCGCTGGTCAGCGTCCGTGAGCAGGGTGAGATCGTCGTCGCCCTGCTCAAGGAGCGCGGGCAGATCAGCTTCCGGGAGCTCGCCGACGACGCCGCGGACACCCTCACCGTCGTGGCCCGCTTCCTGGCACTCCTGGAGCTCTACCGGGACAAGGCCGTCGTCCTCGACCAGGAGGACGCCCTCGGGGAGCTCCTGGTCACCTGGACCGGCGGCGACGCGGAGGCGAGCGTCACCGACGAGTTCGACCGAGCACCCGAGATTCCTGAGGAGAAGGCGTGAGCGATCTCAAGCCCGCCCTCGAGGCCGTTCTGATGGTGGTGGACGAGCCTGCCACCGAGGAGCACCTCGCCAAGGTCCTGGAGCAGCCGCGCAGGGCGGTGGCGGACGCTCTGCGGGAGCTGGCCGACGAGTACACCGTCCAGGGCCGCGGCTTCGAGCTGAGGCTCGTGGCGGGCGGCTGGCGCTTCTACTCGCGCGCGGAGCACGCCGACGCCGTGGAACGCTTCGTCCTGGACGGGCAGCACGCACGCCTCACGCAGGCGGCGCTGGAGACCCTCGCGGTCGTCGCGTACCGTCAGCCGGTCAGCCGTTCGCGGGTCTCCGCGGTGCGCGGAGTGAACTGCGACGGCGTCATGCGCACCCTCCTTCAGCGCGGTCTGGTCGAGGAGGCGGGCGCGGAACCCGAAACAGGTGCGATCCTGTACAGGACGACGAACTACTTTCTGGAGCGGATGGGCCTGCGCGGCCTGGACGAGCTCCCGGAGCTCGCGCCCTTCCTCCCCGAGGCCGAGGCGATCGAGGCCGAGACGCTGGAAGGGGTGCCGTCGTTCGATCCGGATGCTCCGGACACCGACGAAGACGACAAGACGACGGAACTTTGATGCGAAGCAGCGGCAACAACAGCAGCGGGCGCGGCAACTACCGGGGTGCCGGCAACAACCGCGACGACCAGCAGAAGCGCTCGGGCAAGCCCCGGCCCGAGGAGCGCCGCTACGACGTCGGTGGTTCCTCCGAGGCGCCGAAGAAGGGGCGGGGAGAGGGAGCCCGTGGCGGTGCCAAGGGCGGCCCGAAGCAGTCCCCCCAGCGAGGCCGCGGCCGGACCGCCCCCTCGCGTTCGCGTGAGTACGACGCCCGGACCGAGGAGCGCAACCGCGAGCGCTACGCGAACAAGCCCGAGGTGAAGACGCCCAAGACCTTCCCCGGCGCCGAGCAGGAGGGCGAGCGGCTGCAGAAGGTGCTGGCCAGGGCCGGTATGGGCTCGCGCCGTTCCTGCGAGGAGCTGATCGACTCCGGCCGGGTCGAGGTCAACGGCCAGGTCGTCGTCGAGCAGGGCGTCCGGGTCGACCCGGAGAAGGACGAGATCAAGGTCGACGGGCTGACCGTCGCGACCCAGTCCCACCTCTTCTTCGCGCTGAACAAGCCCGCGGGTGTCGTCTCCACGATGGAGGACCCCGACGGCCGCCAGTGCCTGGGCGACTACGTCACCAACCGCGAGACGCGGCTGTTCCACGTCGGACGGCTGGACACCGAGACCGAGGGCATCATCCTGCTCACCAACCACGGTGAGCTGGCCCACCGTCTCACCCACCCCAAGTACGGGGTGAAGAAGACCTACCTGGCCGCGATCCAGGGCCCGCTCCCGCGTGACCTCGGCAAGCGGCTCAAGGACGGCATCCCGCTGGAGGACGGCTACGCGCGCGCCGACCACTTCCGCGTGGTGGAGAACACCGGCAAGAACTACCTGGTCGAGGTCACCCTCCACGAGGGCCGCAAGCACATCGTCCGCCGGATGCTGTCCGAGGCGGGCTTCCCGGTCGAGAGGCTCGTGCGGACGTCGTTCGGGCCGATCGGTCTCGGCGACCAGAAGTCGGGCTGGCTGCGCCGTCTGACGAACACCGAGGTCGGCATGCTGATGAAGGAAGTCGGCCTCTAGGACCTGTCGTTCGGATCAGGCCGGATCCGAACGGAAGACCCTGGAACACCTGTTGCGCCGGAGCCCTCAGGTCCGGAACGCAACGCACGCAGAGCCCGCGGCAGTTGATGCCGCGGGCTTTCGTCGTTCCCGGGAGCCGCCACGCCTTGTGGGACCACCCCCACTGCCTTTATAGTCAGAGTGACCATTAAGGAGGCGGGCGTGAGTCTCGCGGACATCGTCGAACCGTTGCAGCAACCGCTGTTCACCGTTCTGGACACCCCGGTGAGCTGGACCGAGGTCCTCGGCTTCGGAAGCGGCGCACTCTGCGTCTGGCTCGTCGCCCGCCAGCACCTCGCCAACTGGCCGATCGGCATCGCCAACAACCTCTTCTTCGTCCTTCTCTTCGTCCAGGCCGGGCTCTACGCCGACGCCGGCCTGCAGATCGTCTTCATCACCCTCGCCGTGTACGGCTGGTGGACCTGGACCCACGGGGGTGGACCAGGCCGCGACGGCCTTCCGGTGCGGCGCACGAGCCGCACGGAATGGTCGTGGCTGTGCGCGGCGGGGGTGGTGGGGACCGCCGGGCTGACGCTCCTGCTCGCCCGCGCCACCGACTCGACCGTCCCCTTCTGGGACGCGCTGACCACCGCCCTGTCGCTGATGGCGACGTACGGGCAGTGCCGCAAGCGGGTCGAGTCGTGGTGGCTGTGGATCGCGGCCGACGTCGTCTACATCCCGCTGTACGCGTACAAGGAGCTGTATCTGACCTCGCTGCTCTACATCGGGTTCATGACGCTCTGCGTGCTGGGACTGCGCAACTGGTCGCGCGATCTCGCGGCCGTGCCCCGCGAGCCGGTCGGGGCGAGGGCATGAGCCGGTACGGACACGGCCTCGTCCTCGGGAAGTTCTATCCGCCGCACGCGGGCCACCACCATCTCGTGACGACCGCGGCCGACCGGTGCGAGCGGCTCACCGTGCTGGTCTGCGCCTCCGCGGTCGAGACGATCCCGCTCGCGGCGCGCGTGGCATGGATGCGCGAACTCCACCCGGAGGTACGGGTCGTCGGCGCCATCGACGACATTCCGGTGGACCTGAACGACCCGGACGTGTGGGAGGCCCACATGGCGGTCTTCCGCGCCGCCGTGCCCGAGCCGGTGGACGCGGTCTTCACCTCCGAGACCTACGGCGCCGAACTGGGCCGCCGGTTCGGCGCCGAGGCGGTGTGCGTCGACCCCGACCGCACGCTCTTCCCGGTCTCCGGCACGGCCGTGCGCAAGGACCCCGTCGGCTCCTGGGACCTGCTGCGCGCACCCGTCCGCGCGGCGCTCGCCCGGCGCGTCGTCGTGCTCGGCGCCGAGTCGACGGGCACCACGACGATGGCCCGCGCGCTCACGGACCACTACCGGCGGCGCGGCGGCGTCTGGTCCCGCACCCAGTACGTGCCCGAGTACGGGCGGGAGTTCAGCGAACTGAAGCTGGCGCGGCTGCGCTCCGTGCGGCCGGGAGCCGACTGGAGCGAGGTGTCCTTCTCCTCGGACGAGTTCCCGGTCATCGCCCGGCGGCAGACGGAGCTGGAGGAGGCGGCCGCCCGCGCCGGTTCCCCGGTGCTGTTCTGCGACACCGACGCCTTCGCCACCACGGTGTGGCACGAGCGCTACCTCGGCGCCGGCCACGACGAGGTGGCCCGGATCGCCGCCCGCGGCGGACAGCATCTGTGGCTGCTCACCGACCACGAAGGCGTGGACTTCGAGGACGACGGACTGCGCGACGGGGAACATCTGCGACCGTGGATGACCGGCCGCTTCGCCGACGAACTGCGGCGCACCGGCCGGCGTACCGTCCGGCTGCGCGGCCCGCACGAGCAGCGCTTCGCCACCGCCGTCGCCGCCGTCGACGCCCTGCTCGACGAGGGCTGGGACCTCGCCGACCCACTCCCGGAGCGCCGCTGATGCAGGACTACGACCCGGGAGCCTTCCCTCCCTTCGCCGTCACCGTCGACCTCGCCGTCTGCACGGTCCGCGAGCAGCGGCTGCACGTCCTGCTCGTCAGGCGCGGCGAGGACCCCTACAAGGGGGCCTGGGCCCTGCCCGGCGGCTTCGTGCGGCCCAGGGAGTCCGCCGAGATCGCCGCGCGCCGCGAACTGGCCGAGGAGACCGGGCTGTCGCAGCGGACCGTCGAGCACCTCCACCTGGAGCAGCTGCGCACCTACAGCGATCCGGACCGCGACCCGCGGATGCGCGTCGTGTCCGTCGCCTACACGGCCCTGCTGCCCGACCTGCCGGAACCACGCGGCGGCGGGGACGCGGCCCACGCCCAGTGGATGCCGCTCGCGTCCGCGTCCCCGCTCGCCTTCGACCACGACCGGATCCTCGCCGACGCGTACGACCGCATCGGCGCCAAGCTCGAGTACACCTGCCTGGCCACCAGCTTCTGCCCGCCGGAGTTCACCCTCGGCGAGCTCCAGCAGGTGTACGAGACGGTCTGGGGTGTCGAGCTGGACCGGCCCAACTTCCGGCGGAAGGTCCTCACCACACCCGGCTTCGTCGAAGCCGTCGAGGGCGCGCCGCGCCGCACCGGCGGCCGGGGGAAACCGGCCGCGATCTACCGGGCCGGTGCCGCATCGGCCCTGCACCCTCCACTCCTGCGACCGGAAGGACGGCAGCCATGACCACGCTGAGGACCACGAGGACCGTCACCAAGCAGGCCGCGACCGGCTCGCTGATCGGACTGGCGATCGGGGACGCGCTCGGCTTCCCCACCGAGTTCGACGACGTACCGCAGATTCTCGCCAGGACCGGACCCTGGCGGGAGATGCAGCTGCCCGGGCCCGCCATCGTCACGGACGACACCCAGATGACCCTGGCCCTCGGCCGGGGCATACGCACCGCCATGGACCGCGGGCTGCTGGACGCGTCCCGTATGGCCGGGCCCGTGCGCAAGGAGTTCGTCGACTGGTACCACTCACCGGACAACAACCGCGCCCCCGGCCGCACCTGCCTCGTCGCCTGCGAGAAGCTCGACAGCGACCTTCCCTGGCAGGAGGCGAGCCAGATCGGCTCCAAGGGCTGCGGCGCCAACATGCGGGTCGCGCCGGTCGGTCTCGTACCGGGACTGAGCGAGGAACAGCGAGCGGGCGCGGCCCAGTTGCAGGCGGCGCTCACCCACGGCCACCCCACCGCGCTGGCGGCCTCCGACCTCACCGCCCGGGCCGTGCACCTGCTGGCGCAGGGCGGCGAACCGATGGGCCTGGTGGGCCAGCTCCGCTCGTACGCCTACGAGAGCCGCAGCCGCTACCACGAGCGCTGGCTCGGCAACCTCTGGACCTACTCCCACGACCCGACGCCCCAAGCCTTCATCGCCCGCGGCTGGGACGAGTGCCTCCAGGCACTCGAACGGCTCGCCACCGCCCTGCGCACCACCAACCCGGAGACCGATCCGTGTCTGGCCACCGGGGACGGCTGGATCGCCGAAGAGGCCCTCACCACCGGGCTGCTGTGCTTCCTGCTCTTCCCGGACGAGCCGGCCACCGCGCTGCGCCGGGCCGCCTGCACGCGGGGCGACTCGGACTCCATCGCCTGCCTCGCCGGTGCCTTCGCCGGGGCGCACCTGGGCGCCGGGGCGTGGCCCAAGGAGTGGTCGGAGCGGATCGAGTACCGCAGCGACCTGATGTCCCTCGGAGCGCTCTGGGATTCTTGATCCATGACTGCCCCACTCGCCATGGACCTCGGCCCCGTCGTGGCCGAACAGCCCGACCCTCTGCTCTTCGCCACCGTCTCGGGTGCGCATCTGTACGGATTCCCGTCCAAGGACTCGGACGTGGACCTGCGGGGCGTCCATCTGCTCCCGGTGGCGGAGCTGGTCGGGCTGCACGAGCCCGAGGAGACCAGGTCTCTCCTGTGGGACCGGGACGGGACCGAGATGGACCTGGTCACGCACGACCTGCGGAAGTTCGTCCGGCTCATGCTGCGCCGCAACGGCTATGTGCTGGAGCAGCTGCTGTCACCGCTGGTCGTCCACACCGGCGAGGCCCACGACGAGCTGGTGGCCCTCGCACCCGGTGTGCTCACCGTCCACCACGCCCACCACTACCGGGGTTTCGCGTCCACGCAGTGGCGGCTGTTCGAGAAGACCGGCGAACTCAAGCCGCTGCTCTACACCTTCCGCACCCTGCTGACCGGCATCCGTCTGATGCGCAGCGGCGAGGTGCAGGCACATCTGCCCACGCTGCTCGACGAGGTCGCGGCTCCCGCGTACCTGCCCGACCTGATCGCGGCCAAGGCGGACGCCGAGCACGGTCTCGCCTCCGGCGTCGACAAGGACAGGGCCCGGGCCGACGTCGAAGCGCTGCGCCTCGTCCTCGACGAGGCGCAGCAGGCCTCACGGCTGCCCGACGAGACCTCCGCCCACGCCGCCCTCGGCGCGCTCGTGGTCCGCGTCCGGCTGGAGGGCTGAGGCCCGCCGGACCCGTACGAGGAAGTCCTCGACGCGGGCGCGGTCCGGCGCCGGCGGCAGCGGTGTGCGCAGCGCCGCCTCATCGGCCTCGTGGGCCGTGCGGGCCATCCACGACGTGATCTCGGGCCAGCTGAACTCGCCGCGCTTCACGGCCAGCAGACGCTCCCGGTCCTCGCCCACGTCGAGGACGAGGTCCCCGGTGCACAGCAGGTCCCGGCAGGACGCGAGCAGCCGCAGCAGATGCATCGCGTGCTTCCAGCGCGGTGCGCCGTACCGGCGGACGTCCGACTCCAGCTTCCTGTGCTGGCCCTCGGCGTAGCGCACGAACGTCCGGTGGACCTCGCGGGACAGGAACGCCGCGCGCAGGGCGAGCAGTTCACGGCCGGTGTCGTCGACGCGCTCGATGTGCGGGGAGTGCAGGCACTCCAGGATGTTCGGGTTGGCGCGCAGGGCCAGATCGCAGAAGCGCTCCAGCTCCCAGGAGAACTGCTCGTCGGCCGGCCCCTCGACATGCGTCGGGGGCTTCTCGAACCGCCAGTGGAGCGGGGTGGGTGCGACGAACACACCGCGCAGGTCGGTGTCGCTGTCCTCCGTCGCCAGCCCAAAGGCGCGCGAACCCATGACACATGAGTAGATCGTGTGGTCGCGCACCAGCTCATGCGGGGTCATACGGCACAGGCTACGTGAGCAGGATCGTCTCCCCGGAGACGGTGATCTGCTTGGGCGGCAGGGGCTTCGTGGCCGGTCCCTTCGCTACCGACGCGTCGGTGACACGGAACCTGCTGCCGTGGCACGGGCAGTCGATGGTGCCGTCGGCGACCTTGTCCACGGTGCAGCCCTGGTGGGTGCAGACGGCGGAGAAGGCCTTGAACTGACCGGCCGTCGGCTGGGTGACCACGACCTTCCGGTCGGCGAACACCTTCCCGCCGCCCACCGGGATGTCGGTGATCCGCGCCAGCTCCTCGCCGGCAGGTGCCGAGCCCGCGGGCGACTCATCGGTCGCGGTCGTCGCACCGGGAGAGGCCGGCTGCTCGGACGCGGCAGCGCCGTCGTTGCCGTTCCCGCCACAGCCCGTCATCACCGCCAGAGCACCTGCCGTGCCTGCCGTCAGCACCGTACGCCGCCGTGCGTCCATGGCCCGTCTCCCTGCGTCGTGACCCCGGCCGTGCGGAAGAACCACAGCGCCGACGTCAGCCCGATCACCAGGATCACCGTGAATGGCGACCCCACTGCCGACCGGCAGCACCCGCCGGGGCAGGCGCTCCGCTCGCAGCAGGAGCATCTTGGCGCTGAATGCCGCCGAGAAGAAGCAACCTGCCGGTGCGTGCCCCATCACGCGCGTGCGCCGTACGTCCGACAGCCCAACGCGTACCGGCAGGGCACCACCGGTGCGATGTCACACCCAGGGGGTGAGTTCCCGCGCGTGGCCGTCCGCGTCCCGCCGCACCACGAGCACCGCGGTGACCGCGGAACGCTCGATCGGTCCGTACACATGCGGGAACAGCATGTCCTCCGAGCCTTCCCAGCGGACCTCGGCGCCGAGCGCCGCCTCGTCGATCTGGAGCACCAGCAGATCGGGGACGTCACGGTAGAGGCCGTCGGCGATGGCGAGTGCCGCCGGCCCGTCGGGCGAGCAGTGCACAAAGCCCTCGGAGACCAGGGAGGCGGGGGCGTACGGACGGTCGACGTCCGTCGTCCATTCGTCCACGGGTACGACGTGAAAGAGCATGCGCCAGTTGTAGCGCAGAGCGGTGGCACCCGGTCCGTCGCGGGGAGGGCCGAGAAGAGGCCCGAGTGGCGACCGTCCGGGATCCGGGGTGACATGTGACGGGCCTCACCGAGCATCACTCCACCTCACCGAAGGGCACCACCATGGCGGGTAACGACCTCGGCAGCCTTCTGGGCGGCCTCCTCGGCGGCGGTCAGCAGGGCGCCGGCTCCGGCGGCGGCGCGAACATCCTCGGCGCCCTGATCAGCGCACTCGGCAACAGGAACGGCGCTGCCGGCGGCAGCCCGCTCGGCGGGCTGGTGGACATGCTGGCCAAGTCCGGCCTGGCCGACCATGCCCAGTCGTGGATCGGTACGGGGGCCAACCAGCCCGTCAGCGGTGTGCAGATCGCCGAGGCGGTGCCGGAGGCGACGTTGCAGAAGGTCGCCCAGGACGCCGGGGTCACACCGCAGCAGGCCGCCGACCAGATCGCCCAGGTGCTGCCGCAGACGGTGGACAAGCTCACCCCGGACGGAGCGGTGCCGCCCGCGGGCCAGTCGATCGAGGACCTGATCCGGCAGCAGCAGCTCTGACCGACGGCACACGGCGGCTCCGGCCCTTGCGGCTGCGGGCCTCTCCGGCACCCGGGACTCCGGGCCTCTCCGGCACCCGTGACTCCGGGCCGCTCCGGCGCAGACACCTCGACGCGTGCCCTGCCGGCGTCCCGTCTCGGAGAGCGGTCGTGGCGTTCCCGCCTCCGGCCGCGTGACTACGCTGAACGGAGCACTCGCACAGGGTTAGGAGCACGAGGTGGCGGTACGAGCGGTCCGCGGGGCGGTCCAGCTGGAACGGGACGACGCCGGACACATGGACGAGCAGGTCAGTCAGCTGCTCACCGCCGTGCTGGAGCGCAACGGGCTGGTCGCGGACGATCTGATCAGCGTCTGGTTCACCGCCACCCCCGATCTGCACAGCGACTTCCCGGCCGCCGCGGCGCGCAACCTCGGCATCGTGGACGTACCGCTGATCTGTGCCCAGGAGCTGGACGTCGTCGGCGCGATGCCCCGCGTCGTACGGATACTGGCCCATGTCGAGTCGCATCTCGACCGGTCCGAGATCGCTCACGTCTACCTCGGCACCGCCGCCGCCCTGCGCAAGGACATCGCCCAGTGAGAACCGCCGTCGTCATCGGAACCGGACTGATCGGCACCTCCGCGGCGCTCGCGCTGGCCGGCCGCGGGATCGCCGTCCATCTCGTCGACCACGACCCGGAGCGTTCACGTACGGCCGCCGCGCTCGGCGCCGGTACGGACGATCCGCCCGAGGGTCCGGTCGACCTCGCCATCGTCGCCGTGCCGCCCGCCCATGTCGCCGCCGCGCTCGCGGAGGCCATGCGTGCCGGGACCGCCCGGGGCTACCTCGACGTGGCCAGCGTCAAGGGCGGACCGCGGCGCGAGCTGGAGGCCCTCGGCCTCGATCTCGGCACGTACATCGGCTCCCACCCGATGTCGGGCAAGGAGCGCTCCGGTCCGCTCGCCGCCACCGCCGACCTCTTCGAGGGCCGGCCCTGGGTCCTCACGCCCACTCGCGACACCGACACCGAGGTCCTCAACCTCGCCCTCGAACTGGTCGCGCTGTGCCGTGCCGTCCCCGTGGTGATGGACGCCGACGCCCACGACCGCGCCGTCGCGCTCGTCTCGCACACCCCCCAGCTGATCTCGTCGATGGTCGCCGCCCGCCTGGAGGAGGCCGACGAGACGGCCGTACGCCTGTGCGGCCAGGGCATCCGCGACGTCACGCGGATCGCGGCGTCCGACCCCCGCATGTGGGTCGAGATCCTGTCCGCGAACCCGGGGCCCGTCGCCGATGTGCTCGCCGGGGTGGCCGCCGACCTGGACGAGACGGTCCAGGCACTGCGCGCCCTGCAGTCCGCCGACGCGTCCAAGCGGCAGGGCGGGGTCGAGGGCATCGAGGACGTCCTGCTGCGGGGCAACGCGGGCCGCGCCCGCGTCCCGGGCAAGCACGGCGCCGCACCGGCCTCGTACGAGGTCGTCGCCGTGCTGATCAGCGACCAGCCGGGCGAGCTGGCGCGGATCTTCGCGGACGCCGGCCGGGCCGGCGTCAACGTCGAGGACGTCCGCATCGAGCACGCGACCGGCCAGCAGGCCGGCCTGGTGCAGCTGATGGTCGTCCCGGCCGCGGCCCCCGTCCTGGCGGCCTCCCTGCGCGAACGCGGCTGGTCGATCCGGCAGTAGCGGGCTCCCCGAACCGGGTGATCCGGGCTCCGCCATCCGTGTGTCAGGGCGGTGCCCGGCAATCGGTAACCTTGTTCGGGGCCCCTCGGCATTCCGCCGGCCCTCTCCGCAGACCAGGAAAGGTGTCCGACACCGTGGAATCCGTGATCGTCGCCATCGACGGCCCCGCCGGCACGGGCAAGTCGAGCACGTCCAGGGCGGTGGCCGCCGCGCTCGGGCTGAGCTACCTGGACACCGGTGCCCAGTACCGGGCGATCACCTGGTGGATGATCACCAACGGTGTCGACGTCGACGACCCCGCCGCGATCGCCATGGCGGCCGGCAAGCCCGCGATCGTGTCCGGCACCGACCCGGACGACCCGACGATCACCGTCGACGGTGTGGACGCCGCGGCCCCCATCCGGACCACGGAGGTCAGCGCCAGGGTGAGCGCGGTCAGCGCCGTCCCCGAGGTGAGGGCCAGGATCACCGAGCTCCAGCGCTCCATCGCCGCGTCCGCCACGGGCGGCATCGTCGTCGAGGGCCGCGACATCGGCACCACCGTCCTGCCGGACGCCGATCTGAAGATCTTCCTGACCGCGACGCCGGAGGTCCGTGCGGCCCGCCGCAGCGGCGAGCTCAAGGGCTCCGACGTGGCGGCCACCCGGGACGCCCTGATCAAGCGGGACGCGGCCGACTCCAGCCGCAAGACCTCCCCGCTCGCCAAGGCCGACGACGCCGTCGAGGTGGACACCAGCGAGCTGACCCTCCAGCAGGTCGTCGAATGTGTCGTCACCCTCGTCGAGGAGAAGCGGGCGGCCCGGTGACCCTGCCGTCCGAGCGGGGCGCCGCCGTCGGGCGCCGTATCGGGATCGGGCTGATGTACGGGCTGTGGAGACCGCGGGTGCTGGGCGCCTGGCGGGTTCCCGCTACCGGGCCCGCCATCCTGGCCGTGAACCACTCGCACAACATCGACGGGCCGATGCTGATGGGCACCGCGCCCCGGCCCGTGCACTTCCTGATCAAGAAGGAGGCGTTCGTCGGTCCCCTCGACCCGTTCCTGCTCGGAATCGGTCAGCTGAAGGTGGACCGGTCGACCGCCGACCGCACCGCGATATCCAACGCGCTCGGCGTGCTGGAGACTGGGGGTGTCCTCGGCATCTTCCCCGAGGGCAGCCGCGGAGATGGAGACTTCGCCTCGCTGCGCGCGGGGCTCGCCTACTTCGCCGTACGCTCGGGGGCTCCGATCGTCCCGGTCGCGGTGCTGGGAAGCAGTGAGCGCGGCGGACGGTTGATACGACAGCTGCCCCCGCTGCGCAGCAAGGTGGACGTCGTGTTCGGGGACGCCTTCGAAGCGGGCGACGCCGGCGGGCGCCGTACGCGCAAGGCGCTGGACGAGGCCACCGTACGGATCCAGGAGCGGCTGACAGCCCACCTGGAGAACGCCAGGCGCCTCACCGGGCGCTAGGCCAGACTTGAGTAGTGGATCGCGCGATCCATCGATGAACGAGGAACGGACTTCATGAACGACCAGCACGACCACGGAGCGCTCGGCGATGCCGAGTACACGGAGTTCATGGAGCTCGCCGCGGAAGAGGGCTTCGACGTCGAGGACGTCGAAGGTGCCATCGAGGAGGCCGGGCACGGCCCGCTGCCCGTCCTCGCCGTCGTCGGCCGCCCCAATGTCGGCAAGTCGACCCTGGTGAACCGCATCATCGGCCGCCGTGAAGCCGTCGTCCAGGACAAGCCGGGCGTCACCCGCGACCGCGTCACCTACGAGGCCGAGTGGGCGGGCCGACGCTTCAAGGTCGTCGACACCGGTGGCTGGGAGCAGGACGTCCTGGGGCTCGACGCCTCCGTCGCAGCCCAGGCCGAGTACGCGATCGAGGCGGCCGACGCGGTCGTCTTCGTGGTCGACTCGACCGTCGGCGCCACCGACACCGACGAGGCCGTCGTCAAGCTGCTGCGCCGGGCGGGCAAGCCCGTCGTGCTGTGTGCCAACAAGGTCGACGGACAGAGCGGCGAGGCGGACGCCACCGCGCTGTGGTCGCTCGGCCTCGGCCAGCCGCACCCGGTCTCCTCGCTGCACGGCCGCGGTACGGGCGACATGCTCGACGCCGTCCTGGAGGCCCTGCCCGAAGCCCCGGCCCAGACCTTCGGCAACGCCGTCGGCGGCCCCCGCCGCATCGCCCTGATCGGCCGCCCCAACGTCGGTAAGTCCTCGCTGCTCAACAAGGTCGCAGGCGAGGACCGGGTGGTCGTCAACGAGCTGGCGGGCACCACCCGCGACCCGGTCGACGAGCTGATCGAGCTCGGCGGCATCACCTGGAAGTTCATCGACACGGCCGGTATCCGCCGCCGCGTCCACCTCCAGGAGGGCGCGGACTACTACGCCTCCCTGCGGACCGCCGCAGCCGTCGAGAAGGCGGAGGTCGCGGTCGTCCTGATCGACGCGTCCGAGTCGATCAGCGTCCAGGACCAGCGGATCATCACCATGGCGGTCGAGGCCGGCCGTGCCATGGTCGTCGCGTTCAACAAGTGGGACACCCTCGACGAGGAGCGCCGCTACTACCTGGAGCGCGAGATCGATACCGAGCTCGCCCAGATCGCCTGGGCGCCCCGGGTCAACGTCTCGGCCGTCACCGGCCGCCACATGGAGAAGCTGGTCCCGGCGATCGAGACGGCGCTGGCCGGCTGGGAGACCCGGGTTCCGACGGGACGGCTGAACGCCTTCCTCGGCGAGATCGTCGCCTCCCACCCGCACCCGATCCGCGGCGGCAAGCAGCCCCGCATCCTGTTCGGCACCCAGGCGGGCACCAAGCCGCCGCGGTTCGTCCTCTTCGCCTCCGGCTTCCTGGAGCACGGCTACCGCCGCTTCGTGGAGCGCAGGCTGCGCGAGGAGTTCGGCTTCGAGGGCACCCCGATCCACATCTCGGTGCGGGTGCGGGAGAAGCGCGGCCGCAAGAAGTGACGCGCTGACACGACAGGACAAGGGCGCTGCCCCGGCCGGGGGACGGTCGGGGCCGCGCCCGGGTGGCCGGGGGGGCGGCCGGCGCGCCGACGGGGGGCCGGCGGCGGGGGCGCCGGGGTGGGGCGGCCGGCGTGCGCGCGGC
>NZ_JBHXSL010000061.1:0-42337 GCF_042714725.1 Streptomyces sp. NPDC058685 | reverse complement strand
CTCCCGCACGGTCCGAGGCGGGCCGCACCGAACGGTGCGGGCCGCCTCGGCGTATCCGCCGCCGGCGCGGAGCACCGCGGTCGTCAGCTGCCCCGGGTCAGTTGCGTATGCCCAGGCCCGGCAGCAGCAGCTCGCCGCGGTCCTTGCAACTGGCGTCCCGGGCCCGCAGTTCGTTCGGCCGCTGTGTGCCCCGGGCCCGCAGCTCCGCGAGCGCGAGCCGCGCGGCCTCCGCCGCCTCGGGCCGCTCGGGCTGCGGGAACTCCGCCTGCCACCAGCCGCGGTCGCGGGAGTGCCAGCCACGGGAGAACATCAGCCGGGCCCGCTCCGGGCTGTCCTCCCCGTCCCGGTCGTCGACCGAGACATGCAGCCCGTCCGGCAGCGAGTAGGAGATCTGGAGCTGGCGGCCGCGGTCGGCGCCGCTGGTCAGGGAGAACCCCGCCCAGTCACCGCCGACCTGTACGGAGAGCTGCTCGATCCAGGCGGTCAGCAGCAGTCCCAGGGCACTCTCGAAGTGTTCGAGGCTGGAGGCCATCCGCCCGCCGGGCCGCTCCACCGGACGCTCGCCGGGTCCACTGCGGTCCAGCTGCCAGATGTACGGCAGCAGGTCGAAGTCGTGCTGCTCGCCGGCCGACCAGGCGCCGCCCCACTCGAAGGTGCGGCGCTCCTCGCTCTCCAGGTATTCCGTGGGGTGGACCGACAGCTCGGCGTGGTGCCGGGTCGCCGAGAGGAGGACCGTCCTCGCGGCGTCCCGCCAGCGGATGTTGGGTCCGTCGGCCGAGCCGCCGTAGAGCGTGGGCTCCCCGATCCGGGCCACGATCGTGTCGTACACCTCCCGGAACGTCTCCCGCCGCTCCCGCAGCGAGGCGCTCGGGTGGTGGGCGAGCACGGGCACGGGAACGCGGCCGATGTGCCCCGCGGGCGCGTCGTGCAGCGCCAGCGCGAAGTCCGCGGCTTCGCAGGGCGTCAGGATCGGCTGATTGGTCCCCGTGGTCTCCATGCCGTCCATCGTGCCAGTCGCCGCCGACAACACCGGGGGTGCGCGGGGGGATTTACGGTTTCCGGACGGCGCGGATTCGCCCCCGGGACACCGGCCGGACGCAGGCGTACAGGTCACGGCCGTGTCCCGCCCGGCCGGGAAGGGCCGCAGAGCCCGGCGCAGCCGGATCGCGGTCCCGCGTACCTGGCGAGAATTCGTGGTGCCGAGCGGGCGGGCGCGGCCCGTCGGCAGAGGGAGGGCCGGCTCGGGACCGTTCACCACGGCGCCGTCCGCGGGTCTTCCCCAGGTCATCCGACCCGATTACGGTCCCCGCAGCACCGGAATCAGGAGGATCACTTGACCACGGACATGTCACGGCGGCGTCTGCTCGCACTCGGCGGGGGCGCCATCGGCGCCGCGGCGGCCGGGTCGTTGCTGCCTCCGTCCTTGCAGGCGGCGCTGGCCGCCGAGCCCCCCTCCGGCGGGATGCGGGCGATCAGGCATGTCGTCGTGCTGATGCAGGAGAACCGGTCCTTCGACCACTACTTCGGCGCGCTCCGCGGCGTCCGCGGCTTCGGCGACCGCAACGCCGTCGAGCTGCCCACCGGCGGGTCCGTCTTCGAGCAGCCGGGACCGGACGGCAGCGCCGTGCTGCCCTTCCCGGTGCGCGACGCCGCCGAGGCGCAGCAGAAGGACCTCCAGTACATCGGCGCGCTCGACCACTCCTGGAGCGGCGGCGCCAGGGCCTGGGGCGGCGGCTGGATGAACAACTGGGTCTCCGCCAAGTCGGCCGCCACGATGGCCTACTACGACCGGCGCGACATCCCGCTGCACTACGAGCTCGCCGACACCTTCACCATCTGCGACGCCTACCACTCCTCCATCCACACCTCCACGAGCCCCAACCGCAACCACCTGTGGAGCGGGAAGACCGGCTTCGAGGGGGACGGCACGCGGGCCGTCGACAACGACGCCTACGACGAGGGCACCCACCCCGGATACGACTGGGGCACGTACGCCGAACGTCTGGAACGGGCCGGGCGCAGCTGGAAGACGTACACCGAGTGGGAGAACTTCACCGACAACCAGCTGGAGTTCTTCACCACCTTCAAGGCCGTGGCCCGCAAGGCGCTCGCCCGGACCGGCGGCCACACCTTCATGGAGTCGTTCTACGCGGCCGTCCGCGAGACCGAGAACACCGACGACACCGCCGAACGCGAACGGCTGCTGGGCCTGCTGGAGGAAGGCGTCGCCACGCTCTCCCGCACCGAGCGCCGGCTCTTCGAGCGCGGGCTGCGGCGCGTGCCGACGGGCACCCTCGCCGAGGAGTTCGCACGAGACGTCGCCGCGGGCACACTGCCCGAAGTGTCCTACCTCGTCCCCTCCGCGGTCGACTCCGAGCATCCGAGCGTCTCCTCGCCCATCCACAGCGCCACGATCGTCTACAAGATCCTGGACGCCCTCGGCAGGCATCCCGAGGTGTGGCGGCACACCGCCCTGCTCATCAACTACGACGAGAACGACGGCTTCTTCGACCATGTGCCGCCGCCCGTCGCGCCCCCCGAGGTCGCCGAGGAGCAGTGGCAGGGCAAGCCCACCGGCCTCGGCATCCGGGTGCCGATGCTCGTCGTCTCGCCGTGGTCCGTCGGCGGCTACGTCTGCTCCGAGGTCTTCGACCACACCTCCGTGATCCGTTTCCTGGAGGAGTGGACGGGCGTACGGGAGCCCAACATCGGCGCCTGGCGCCGCACGGTCACCGGCGACCTCACCTCCGCGTTCGACTTCCGCCGGGGCAGGCCGCAGCCGGACGTCGAACAGCCCGGGGCCATTCCGGCGTTCAGCGGCCGCTGGCAGCCGAAGCCGCCGCAGGTCCAGCGGATGCCGGAGCAGGAGCCGGGCAGCCGGCCCGCACGGCCGCTGCCCTACCAGCCCGATGCCCACGGCCGGGTCACCGGGAGCTCGTTCACGGTCGCGCTCGGCAACAGCGGCCGGTCGAGCGCGCACTTCGCGCTGTATCCGTACGCCGGCGAGTTCCCCGTCCCGCAGCACAAGGACGTTCGGGGCAGGGCGCACTGGACGGTCCCTCTCGCCGGGGACACCTACCGCTTCACGATCACCGGACCCAACGGCTTCCGCCGTGAGTTCGCCGGCACCGCCAGGGGCTCCGCCGCGCTCACCACACGGGTCGACCACCATGACCGAGACCTCCATCTCGTGCTGCGCAACGAGGGCCTCAGGACCGTCACGTTCACCGTCCGGCCGCTGGCCTATGTCGACGAGGCCGACCTCGACGACTGGACCCGCTCCATCACGGTGAAGCCCGGACGCAGCCGCACCGTCGTCCACTCGGCGGCCGACGCGCACGGCTGGTACGACGTCGAGGTGACGGCCGACCGCGAGCCCGCGTTCCGCCGCCGGTTGACCGGTCATGTCGAGAACGGCCGTGCGAGCGTGTCGGGGTGAGCGCACGCACCTGTGAGTAAGCCCACGAAAGGGGCAAAGGATCACGATCGGCTGTCAGAGTGTTGCCTTGTAGGTCATGAGTTCTTTGCGGGCTGTTCCCGGACAAAGATCCACGAACCATCCGGGGAGCAGTTCGTTGGCAGCCATTGCCCGTTGGTGCGTCACGCACCGGCTCGTCGCCGTGCTCCTGTGGCTGTTCACCCTCGGAGGCGTCGCCGCAGCCGCGGGCTTCGCGGGGTCCGCGTACTCCAACGACTACGACGTCCCCGGCACCGAGTCGGGCCGCGCCACGGCCCTGCTCGACGCCGGCTTCCCCGGCCGGGGCGGCGACTCCGACACCATCGTCTGGCACACCGAGGACGGCAGCGTCCGGGCCGCCGAGGTCCGGCAGCGCATGTCCCGGATGCTCGGTGAGGTCGCCGGACTCGACGGAGTCGCCACCGTCACCGGCCCGTACGGACCCGAGGGCGTCGGGCAGACCAGCGAGGACGGACGCACCGCCTTCGCCACCGTCACCTTCACGCAGAAGGCGGACGACATCCCGCTGCCGCAGATCGAAGCGGTCGTCGCCGCCGCCGAAGCCGCCGAGACGGACACGGTCCGGGTCGCGCTCGGCGGCAGCGCGGTCGTGCTGACGGAGTCGGCGTCCCCGGGGCATGTCGCCGAGGCCGTCGGGGTGGCCGTCGCGGCCGTCGTCCTGTTCCTCGCCTTCGGCTCGTTCGCCGCCTGCCTGCTGCCGATCGCCACCGCGCTGGTCTCCGTCGGCACGGCGTACGCGGGCATCGTCCTGCTCGGGCATGTGATGACGGTCGCCGACTTCGCGCCCATGCTCGGTCTGCTCATCGGGCTGGGCGTCGGCATCGACTACGCGCTGTTCATCGTCACCAGACACCGCACGGGCCTGCGCCGCGGGCTGCCCGTCGCGGAGGCCGCCGGTAACGCCGTCGCCACCACCGGCCGGGCCGTCGTCTTCGCCGGCGCCACCGTCTGCATCGCCCTGCTCGGCATGCTCATCCTGCGGCTCGACTTCCTCAACGGCGTGGCGATCGCCGCATGCCTCACGGTCGTGCTGACCGTCGCCGCCTCGGTGACCCTGCTGCCCGCCCTGCTGTCCTTCATCGGCATGCGCGCGCTCGGCGCAAGCGAGCGGCGCCGACTGGCCAGGCGCGGCCCCCGGCGAGAACGGCCCTCCGGGTTCGCCGCCCGCTGGTCCGCGTTCGTGGAACGCCGGCCCAAGCTGCTGGGAGGCATCGCGGCCGTCGTCATGCTGGTCCTCGCCGTGCCGACGCTCTCGCTCCATCTCGGCACCTCGGACCAGGGCAACAACGCCTCCACCGCGACCACCCGGCAGGCGTACGACCTGCTGGCCGACGGGTTCGGGGCAGGCGTCAACGGACCCCTCACCCTCGTCGCCCGACTCGACAGCGCCGACGACCGGCTCGCGATGAACACCCTGGCCGGCACCCTGCGGGGTACGGAGGGCGTCGCGTCGGCCGGTCCCGTGACGTACAACGGCAGCGGCGACACGGCCCTGCTCCCCGTCGTACCGGAGTCCGCGCCCCAGTCGAAGGCCACCAGCGAACTCGTGGACCGGCTGCGCGACGACGTCCTGCCGGCCGCCACCGAGGGCACGTCGCTGGACGTGTACGTCGGCGGAGTCACCGCGAGCTACGACGACTTCGCCGACATCATCGTCGGCAAACTGCCCCTCTTCGTGGGCGTGGTCATCGCACTCGGCTGTCTGCTTCTGCTGCTGGCGTTCCGCTCGGTCGGCATCCCGCTGAAGGCCGCGGTGATGAACGTGGCAGCCGTCGCCTCGTCCTTCGGCATCGTCGTCGCCGTCTTCCAGTGGGGCTGGGGCAGCGAGCTCCTGGGGCTCGGCCGAGCGGGCCCGATCGAGCCGTTCCTGCCGGTCATCATGGTCTCGGTGCTCTTCGGACTCTCGATGGACTACCAGGTCTTCCTGGTCAGCCGGATGTACGAGGAGTGGCTGGAGACCGGCGACAACTGCCGGGCCGTGCGCGTCGGGCTCGCCGAGACCAGCCGGGTGATCAACTCCGCGGCCGTCATCATGATCTCCGTCTTCCTCGCGTTCGTCCTCAGCGGGGACCGGGTCATCGCGATGTTCGGCATCGCACTCGCGGCGGCCGTCGCCCTGGACGCCTTCGTCCTGCGCACCCTGCTGGTGCCCGCCCTGATGCACCTGCTCGGCGGCGCCAACTGGTGGCTGCCCGGCTGGCTCGACCGCCGGCTGCCGAGGATCAGCATCGAAGCCCCCGACATCCGTTCGCATGCGAGGATCCCAGGGCAGCGCACGAGCCAGGACGGGCAGCTCGTGCCATGACGGGCCGAAGGAGCTCCGATGTTCGCGATACCCCTGGGCGACGAGACGGCGGAGTTGCGCCCCCTGGAGCCGTGGCAGGCCGAGGAGTTCCTCGCGCACATGGACCGCGGGCGTGAGTTCATCGGTGAGTTCATCGCCCTCGCCGACGCGGCGAAGGACCTCGATTCGGCCCGGGCCTTCCTGCACTCCTACGCGGAGAAGCAGGCGGCCGGCGGCGGGCGGATCTACGGCATCTGGATGGACGGGACGCTGGTCGGCGGGGTGCTCTTCCGGGTCTTCGACGCCGCACTGGAGTACTGCGAGGTCGGCTGCTGGCTCGAACCGGCCGCCGTGGGCAAGGGGCTCGTCACCCGTGCGGTCCGGGTACTGATCGACTGGGCCGTGATCGACCGGGGAATCCACCGCGTCGAGTGGATGGCGGCCTCGGGGAACACCGCGAGCCTCAATGTCGCCAAGCGGATCGGGATGACGCGGGAGGGCGTGCTGCGGGACGCGTTCCCCTACCGGGGAGTACGCCACGACATGGAGGTCTGGTCGGTCCTGGCGCCGGAGTGGCGGGAGCTGCGGAACCGCTGAGCGGCCGTGCCGCGTGGGGCGGCCGCGCCGGGCCGAGGGGACTCGCCGTGCTCGTTACCGCGCCGGGCCGAGAGGACTCGCCGTGCTCGTTAAGGGGACTCTCAGACAAGCCGCCTAGCGTGCGCCCCATGAACCCCACCGAAACCGACAAGACCACCGACAAGACGACGCAGCCGGCGGCGGCCGGCACCGGCGCTGTCGACACGAAGGCCGAGGACACGGCCGTCGCGGCCCCCGGGACGTCGGAGAAGACCGCAGGCACGACCGCGGAGACCGTGGGGGACGAGCACGACACCGCGGTCTCCGACGACATCGACGCCGACGACCGGCCGGCTGCGGACGACGACGGACGGACGCCCCGTGCCTCCTCCGGCCTCGCCGCGTCCGCCGGAGCCGTCTTCGCGGCGGGACTGGGCGTCGTCGGCCTCAGCGGCAGCTGGATCGGCCGGGTCGCCGCCGAGCGGCAGACCCTCATCGGCCAGATCAAGACGTCCCAGGGCGGCTCCCCGGCCGACCAGATCTCCGCGATCTACGGCGACGCCTGGCACACCACCGCCCTCAGCAACGGCGTCTTCGCGCTGCTCGCGCTGATCATCGGGCTCGTCGTCCTCACCCGGCCCCGGAAGTCCGGCTGGGTACCCGCCGTCGCCGTGGCCGGAGCGGCACTCGGCGCACTCGGGCTGATCGTGTCCATCGGCATGTACTTCGACATCATCCTGGCTCTGCCCAGCGCCGGGTCCTGAGCACTGGGCACCCGTCCGTGAGCACCGGCACCCGTCCGTGAGCACCGGGCGCCGGTAAATCCGGTGCCCCGAGCCCCTGCCGGGTGTTCCCCTGTGCGGATGGACCATGAGGAAGCACTCCGGCTGTTCGACCGCAGGCTCCGTCGGCGCACCGGCGCCGACGGGCCACAGGCCCGGCTGCGGCGGGCCGGCGACGTGATCCGGGAGAGCGGCTCCGACGACGACTGGCACGGCGTCGTCTGGTCGGGCCTCGACGCCGCCACCGCCGACGCGGCCATCGCCGCACAGATCGCGTACTTCACCGCGCTCGGACGCGACTTCGAGTGGAAGCTGTACGCCTACGACCGACCCGACGACCTGGGCGCACGGCTGCGGGCCGCGGGCTTCACGCCCGAGCCCGAGGAGACGCTGATGGTCGCCGAGACCGCTGCTCTGCCCGCTCCCACCACGCTCCCCGAGGGCATCCGGCTCGTGGAGGTCACCGACCCCGCGGGTGTGGAGCTGATGGCCGAGGTGCACGAGCAGGCTTTCGGCACCAGTGCGGCGAAACTGCGCGACCAGCTCCTCGCCCAGCTCTCGCGGACACCGGACACCGTGCCGATGACCCTGGCCATGGCCGGCGACGTGCCGGTCTGCGCGGCCCGGATGGAACTGCACCCCGGCACCGGGTTCGCGAGCCTGTGGGGCGGCGGCACCCTCGAGGCATGGCGGGGCCGCGGCATCTACCGTGCGCTGGTCGCCCACCGCGCCCGCCTCGCCGCGGCGAAGGGCTACCGCTACCTCCAGGTCGACGCCTCGGACCAGAGCCGCCCGATCCTCGAGCGGCTCGGATTCGCCGTCCTCACCACCACGACGCCCTACCTCTACGAGCAGCGCGTCCGCCCGTCGCGACCGACCGTCTGAGGCCCCTCGCAGCGCACGCTGAGGCGTTACGTGACCGGGCCTTAGGCGGTACTCCGCGGTCGTACGGTCCGTCTAAGGACCCCGCCCCCGCGAAGATGCGGCACTCTCCCGATGTGAGCGACCCCCCTGGGGGACGAGATTGGTGGCACGGCAGAAAGCCGGCAGGACCACCGAGGAATCCGACCAGGGAGTACGAGATGTTCGAGTACGAGATCGCTTCGATCCGCCGGGCCGAGCTGATCCAGGAGGCCGAGACCGAGCGCCTGGTGCGCCAGGTCCGCCGGGCCCGCCGTGCCGCGAGGCGGTCGGCCAAGGACGGGGAGGGGCCGGTGAGCCGGCTCAGCGAACGCTTCGTCCGGGCCGCCTGAACCAGCCGGGCCGTCCGACCGTGACCGTCGTACCGATCAGGGCCGAGGGCAGGACCGCGGGCACCGACCCCGCCGCGTTGTCGGAGCCCTGTGCGATGCTCGGCACCGTGGAGAACATGTCCGTGAGTCCGGTGTTCGTGGGGCGGGCGGGGGAGTTGTCGGTGCTCACCGACGCGCTCGCCCGCGCGGCCGGCGGGGGTGCCTCGGGGAGCCCCGCGGGCGAGCCGCAGGCGCTGCTCGTCGGCGGTGAGGCCGGTGTGGGCAAGACCCGCCTCGTCGAGGAAGCGCTCGCCGAGGCGTGCCGTCGCGACGCTGTCGTGGCGGTCGGGGGATGCGTCGAGATCGGCGCGGACGGACTGCCGTTCGCGCCGTTCTCGACGGCGCTGCGCGCCCTGCACCGACAGCTGCCGGCCGAACTGGCCGCGGCCGCCGCAGGCCAGGAACACGAACTGGCCCGGCTGCTGCCCGAGTTGGGGGAGCGCCACGAGCGGAGCCGGCACGACGAGGAGGGCATGGCGCGCCTCTTCGAGCTGACCGCCCGGCTGCTGGAACGGATCGCCACGGACCGCACGGTGGTGCTGGTGCTGGAGGACATGCACTGGGCCGACGCATCGACCCGACATCTGCTCGCCTACCTCTTCCGCACGCTGCGACGCGGCCGGCTGGTCGTGATCGCGACCTATCGCTCCGACGATGTGCACCGCCGCCATCCGCTGCGGCCCTTCCTCGCCGAGCTCGACCGCATGCGGACCGTGCAGCGCATCGAGCTGACCCGGTTCAACCGCGGTGAGGTGCACCGCCAGCTCGCCGGCATCCTCGCGGCGGAGCCCGAACCGGCCATGGTGGAGCGGGTGTTCGAGCGCTCCGACGGCAACGCGTTCTTCGTCGAGGAACTGGCGCGCAGCATGGCCGACCGCTGCCCGAGTCTGCCCGACTCGCTGCGGGACATCCTGCTGGTGCGCATCGAAGCCCTGCCCGAGGACGCCCAGCGGGTCGCGCGCATCGTCGCCGAGGGCGGCTCGACCGTGGAGTACGGGCTGCTGTTCGCCGTCGCCCGGCTGTCCGAGGACGACCTGATCGAAGCCCTGCGGGCCGCCGTCGGCGCCAACATCCTGCTGGCCACGCCGGACGGCGACGGATACCGCTTCCGGCACTCCCTGGCCCGCGAGGCCGTCAGCGACGACCTGCTGCCCGGCGAGCGCTCCCGGCTCAACCGGCGCTACGCCGAAGCGCTGGAGGCCGACCCCACGCTCGTCCGGGACGAGGAGCGGGTCATGCGGCTGGCCAGCTACTGGTACCACGCGCACGACGCCGCCAAGGCCCTGCCCGCGGTGCTCGCCGCCTCGGTCGAGGCCCGCCGCCGCCACGCCTACTCCGAGCAACTGCGGCTGCTGGAAAGGGCGATGGAGCTGTGGGACAGCGCCCCCGCCGATGTACGGGCCGCGCTGCGGCCCCTGGACTACGCGGAGGCCTACCCTCCGTGCGGCTGCGACCCCCGGACCACACCGCTGCGCTTCCTCGATCTGATGGCGGAGGCCGCGGTCGCGGGGCGCCTGTGCGGCGAGCGGGAGCGGGCCCTGAAGATCACCAAGCGGGGGCAGCGGCTCGCGGAGGCGGACGACGACGCCCTGCGCGGTGCCTGGTTCTCCCTCCAGCGCTCCCTGCTGGTCTCCTCGCTGGGCCGCGGTGACGGCTGGGCCGAACTCGCCGACGCCCAGGAACTGGTGCGCGGACTGCCGCCGTCCCCGGTGCACGCCGAGGTGCTCGCCGAGGCGGCCAGCTGGGGCATGGTGCACGCCCCCGGCCCGGGGAGTCTGGCGACCGCCGAGCGCGCCGTCGAGTACGCCCGCATGGTCGGGGAGGAGGACAACGAACTCCGGGCCCGGCTGACCCACGGCAGCCTGCTGGTGGACGCCGGTCATGTCGACGACGGCCTGGCGGAGATGTACCTCGTCAAGGAGCGTGCCGTGCTCCTCGACCTGCCCTCACTCATCGGCCGCACCCATGTGAACCTCCCGTCCGTGCTGGAGGGCATCGGCCGCTCGGCGGAGGCGGTGGACGTCCTCGCCGAGGGCGTCACGCTCTCGCGCAAGTACGGCCTGTGCGACACCGAGGCCTGGATGCTCGGCAACCTCGCCGAGTCGTACCACTCGCTCGGCCGCTGGGACGAGACGCTGGAGTCGGCGGAACGGGCCCTGCGGATCGGGCTCAGTCCCAAGCCCCGTGGATACGCGGCCACCCGGCTCGCGACCCTGGCGCTGGCCCGCGGCGACACGGCGAGGGCCACGGAGCATCTGGAGGCGGCCCGCGCCCACTTCGGCCCGAACGACCCCATGCCGCAGAGCTCCCTCCCGCTGGACGTGATCGCGCTGGGCATCGCGGCGGCGCAGGGACGGGTCGCGGAGGCGCGGGCGGAGTTCGAGCGGGCGGCCAGGGACGGCTTCCCGCCGGGCACCCAGCGGTACGCGTGGCCGCTGCTGCGCGCCGCGGCCACGCTGGAGGCCGACACCCGTGGCCTCCCCGCGGCGGAACCGGGCCGCGCCGAAGCGCTGGACCGCATCCGCAAGGCAGCGCGCACACTGGTCACCGCGGTCCCCGTCTGGACCGCCCACGAGCGGTGGGTACGGGCCGAACTGCTGCGCGCGGGCGGCCAGGACACGGCCGCCGACTGGGAAGAGGCCGGTGTGGCCTTCGAGGCGGTGGACTTCCCCTACGACCTGGCACGCGTCCGCGTGCGCTGGGCGGAGTCCCTGCTGCTCTCGGACCGTACCCACGCGGCGACGCTGTTGCGCGAGGCGGCCGAGACGGCACGGGGGTTGTGCGCCCGCCCGCTCTCCGAGGACATCGCACTGCTCGCCCAGCGCGCCCGGATCTCGCTGACCGACGCTCCGCCCACCACCCCGGCCGCGACGCCGGCGGCCCCTGGCCCGGTGTTCGGTCTCACCCGCCGCGAGGAGGACGTCCTGCGGCTGGTGGCGGCGGGCCGGAGCAATCGCCAGATCGCGGAGGAGCTCTACATCTCCCCGAAGACGGCGAGCGTGCACGTCTCCAACATCCTGGCCAAACTGGGCGTCTCGGGCCGCGGCGAGGCGGCGGCGACGGCGCACCGCCTGCGCCTGTTCCCTGCGTCGGACGAGGACCAGCCGGCTTCGGCGTGAACGGGGCGTCGGAGCGGGGCCGGGGCTTGGACGGGCGATCAGGCTCGGTCTGAACGGGGGCCGGTTCGAGGCGCCGGGCGGGCGCCCCGCCGGGGGGCCCGCGCCCGGGGCGGGTGGTGGGCACGGGTGGTGGGCACCCGCCCCAGGCGCCAGCCCTTGCGGGGCGCCTACGTGACCTTCAGCTTGAGGATCTTGTCGTCGCCCGCCGCAGGCGTGCCCCTGTTGTCCGTCTCGCTCGTCACCAGCCAGAGTTCGGAGCCGCCCACCGCGAGCACGGTGCGCAGCCGGCCGTGCTCCTCCGCCAGGAACGACTGCGGGTCCGCCGAGGCTTTCGTGCCCGCCAGCGGGATCCGCCAGAGCCGCTCGCCCCGCAGCCCCGCCATCCAGATCGAGCCCTCCGCGTACGCGATACCGCTCGGCGACGCCTCGGAGGTCTTCCATACCGCCACCGGCTGCACGAAGCCGGACCCGCCGCCCTTGCCCTCGACCTCCGGCCAGCCGTAGTTCTTTCCCGGCTCGATCAGATTCAGCTCGTCCCAGGTGTTCTGCCCGAACTCCGATGCCCACAGCCGCTTCTCGGAGTCCCAGGCCAGCCCTTGCACATTGCGGTGCCCCCACGAGTAGACGACCGAGTCGGCGTCGGGATTGCCGTGCACCGGCTGCCCGTCCGGAGTCATCCGCAGGATCTTGCCGCCCAGCGACTTCTTGTCCTGCGCGAGCCCCGTCTCACCCGTCTCGCCCGTGCCCGCGTAGAGCATCTTGTCGGGGCCGAAAGCGATCCGTCCGCCGTTGTGGATGGAGCCCTTGGGGATGTCGCGCAGGACCGTGTCCGGGGCCCCGAGCTGCTGGCCGGGCGGCTTCCGCTCGTCGTACAGCATGCGGGCGATGCGGTTGTCCGACTCGGTGGTGAAGTACGCGTACACCTGGTGGTCGGAGGCGAAGTTCGGGGAGACGGCGAGGCCCAGCAGCCCGCCCTCGCCCTCCGGGGAGACGCCCGGCACCGAGCCGATCTCCGTCTGCTTACCGGTCTCCACGTCGACGCGGGTGACCGTCCCCTCGTCGCGCGAGCCCACCAGCAGGTCGCCGTCCGCCAGCGCGGCCACGCCCCAGGGCGACTTGAGGTTCTCGGTGAGCGTGGACACCACCTTCACGGAGCCCTTCGCCGGAGGCGCGGAAGGACTTGCCGCACCACTGGACGCGGACCCGGTCGGGGCCGGTTTCGCGGTCGACCCCGCCAGGTCGCCCGGGGACGCGCCGCCATCGGACGAGCATCCGGCGGTGAAGACCAGGAGGGCAGCGGCCAGCACGGCCGTCACTGCGGGACGTGGCACAGGACTGATCCTTTCGACGGCTGCGGAAGCTGCCTGACTACCCTTCCTACACCGCCCGGGCCCCGGAGGTTCCCGATCTTCCCGACCGGATCCGAAGAGTTGCCGTCAGTCCCAAGATCCGCGTGCCGGCGGCAGTCCCGCAACCTCCGCCACGTCCCTGGCCGACAGCGCCAGCCGCACCGCGTCCGCGTTCTCCACCGCCCACCGCTCCCGCTTCGCCCCGGGCACGGCCACCACATGCCGGCCCCGGCCCAGCACCCAGGCCAGTGCGACCTGCGCGGGAGTGGTGTCCGGGCCGTGCCGTTCCGCGATCCGCCGCAGGCCCGCGACGACGGCCTGGTTCGCCGCCATCATCTCGGCCGTGAACCGCGGATGGCGTGCCCGTACGTCGTCCGGCTCGAAGCCCTGCCCCGGGGTGAGCGTCCCGCTCAGAAACCCGTTCCCGAGCGGCATGGCCGCCAGGAAACCCACTCCTCGCGCCGTGCACCACGGCAGCAGCCGCTCCAGCGCCTCCGGCGACCACACCGACAGTTCCGCCTGGACGGCGCTGACCGGGAAGACCTGTTGGACGCGTTCCAGCTGGCGGATCGTTCCCTCGTACAGATGCGCGCCGGAGCGCCGCGACGCACGGGCCCCGACCGCGCACAGTCCCAGTGCGCGCACCTTCCCGGCGCCCACCAGTTCCGCCATCGCTCCCCAGGTCTCCTCGACGGGGACCTCGGGGTCGGCGCGGTGCAGTTGGTAGAGGTCGATCACATCGGTCTGGAGCCGGCGCAGCGACGCGTCGCAGGCCCGCTTCACATAGCCCGGGCGGCCGTTGGCGACCACGTGCTGATCACCGACGAGCAGGCCGACCTTGGTCGAGACGAACGCGTCGCGGCGGCGTTCCCTCAGCACCCGGCCGACCAGGAGTTCGTTGGTGAACGGCCCGTACATGTCGGCCGTGTCCAGCAGCGTGCAACCGGCGTCCAGCGCGGCGTGCACCGTCCGCAGTGAGCGGTCGCCGCGCTGCTGGGAGGCGCTGTACGCCCAGCTCATCGGCATACAGCCGAGTCCGACAGCGCCCGTCTCGAGAGCCGCCGCACCGATTGTCCTGCGCTCCAACTGCCCGTATCCCTCCGTCGGCCGACCCCAAACTAACCAATGCACCACGCCGCCCTGCGCGCAGCCTCACGACCATTAGCCTCCTGACCATGACTTCAGACGTGTGGCTCCCCATTCCGGCCGACGAGATCGACGGTCTCCCCGACTCCGCCGCGTCGGGTCTGAACTACCGTTTCTGGGACGGAGGTCCGGACTTCCCCGCCGACCCGGCGGACTGCGTCTTCTACGCGGTCCCCTACATGAAGGGCATGGAGGTCGCGGTGCGTCCGCTGTCCGCCATGACCTCCCTACGGGTCGTGCAGACGCTCTCCGCCGGTATCGACCATGTGGAGCCGGGTGTGGGCTCGCTGCCCCCGGGTGTGCGGCTGTGCAATGCCAAGGGTGTCCACGAGGCCTCGACCGCCGAGCTCACGCTCGCCCTGATCCTCGCCTCCCTGCGAGGCTTCCCCGGTTTCGTCCACGGTCAGGACAAGGAGGAATGGCGGGCGGGCTTCTATCCGGCGCTGGCCGACAAGTCGGTGCTCATCGTCGGGTACGGCTCGATCGGAGCGGCGATCGAGGACCGGCTCGTGCCCTTCGAATGTGCGCGGGTGGCGCGCGTCGCGCGCTCCGCACGCGCTTCGGAGCGCGGCGAGGTGCACGCGCTGAGCGATCTGTCGGCCCTGCTGCCGCAAGCGGACGTGGTCATTCTGTCCACGCCGCTGACCGAACTGACGAAGGGCCTGGTGAACGAGGGCTTCCTCGCGCAGATGGAGGACGGCGCCCTTCTGGTGAATGTCTCGCGCGGCCCGGTCGTCGACACCGAGGCCCTCCTCGCGGAGGTCGGCAGCGGCCGGCTGACGGCCGCCCTGGACGTCACCGACCCGGAGCCGCTGCCTTCGGGGCATCCGCTGTGGCACGCTCCCGGCGTACTCATCAGCCCCCATGTCGGCGGCTCCACTTCGGCGTTCATGCCGCGTGCCAAGCGGCTGCTGGCCGGACAAGTCACCCGATTCGCGGCAGGTGACCCCGTACGCAACGTCGTGCTCACAACTGAATGAACGAACACCCCGCCACATGCGGAAACTCTGTGAAGTCACTCGGTTGCACCGCGTGCCGGTGACACGAGCGACGGTCACGGAGAGTAGAGGGGCTATATCCCAGAGTGACGATCCTGGTGTATCGTCCGGACTCGGGGGCTGTGCCGGGCAAGGGGCGGTGCAGTGACGCGACCTGACTGCCGATCAGACTTCGAGGGGGGCGACGGGCGATGTACGGCCAATGGACGAACGATCCGACGCGGCAGGGCCGCCGACGACCACCCTCGCACCCTCCGCCGGGCGGCGGTGCGACGGCGGCTCCGCGAGGAGTGGCGCGGTGAGCGCGCCGGGAGCGCTCATGGCCCGCCGGGCGGTCCCCGGCAAGGGCTCGGGGCTGGTCCCGCAACTGGTGCTGGCCGGCGTCTGCGCGGGATACGGCGTGGGTGCGGCCTTCGGCTGGGGCTCCCGCGAACTGGCGCTGATCATGGGCGACTTCGGCCTCAGCGCCGCCGCCCTGATCGCCGCGGTCTCCTGCTTCCTCTACGCGCGCAGCGGGCAGAGCCGTTTTCGTCCCGCCTGGGTGCTGTTCGCCGTCTCCTCCGCCATGGCCTCCGCGGGGAACGCCGTGTGGGGCTGGTACGAGGTGGTGCTCGACCGTGAGGTGCCGAGCCCGTCCATCGCCGATCTGTTCTTCCTCTGCTTCGCGCCGCCCGCCATCGTCGGGCTCCTGGTCCTCGCCAAGCGCCCGGTCACCCGGGCCGGCTGGGTCTGCCTCGCCCTCGACGCCTGGCTGATCGGCGGCTCGCTGCTGACCCTCTCCTGGAGCCTCGCGCTCGCCCACTCCACCCATGTCCAGGAGTCGAGCGTGGCGCCCGCCGCGCTCTCCCTGGCGTATCCGCTGCTGGACATCGTGCTGGTCAGCATGGTGCTCGCGCTGCACTTCCGCCGCTCGGCCACCAACCGCTCCGCCGTCAACACCGCCATCGCCGCACTCGCCCTGACCGTCCTGTGCGACGCGCTGTTCACCTCGCCGCTGCTGCGCGAGAGCTACCGCTCGGGCCAGATCCTCGACGCCGGCTGGTTCGCCGGCTCACTGCTGCTGGCGTACGCGCCCTGGGGCGCCCGGCGCACGGTCGATGGGCCCGGAGGGCCACGAGGCCCCCGGCTGCCCAGCCGCCCGGTCGCGGGCTCCCTGGCCGCCCTGACGCCCTACCTCGCCGCCGCGGTCTGCACCCTGGGCATCCTCTACAACGTTGTCGAGGGCCGCCGGGTCGACCGTGTCGTCGTCCTGACCGGCTGCACGGTGGTGCTCGCCCTGGTGGTCCGGCAGGGCATCATGCTCCTCGACAACATCGCGCTCACCCATGAACTGGCGCAGAAGGAGAACCACTTCCGCTCCCTCGTGCAGGGCTCCAGCGACGTCATCATGATCGCGGCCTCCACCGGGATCCTGCGCTATGTGAGCCCGGCCGCGGCGGGTGTCTACGGCCGGGAGGCGGACGAGCTCATCGGTTCGGAGCTGGCCTCGCTCATCCACCCCGAGGACTTCGGACGCGTCGTCCACGAAGTGCGCCGGTTCCTCGCCGCTCCTCCGGCGGAGGAGCCCACCACCCGGATCGAGTGCCGCTTCCGCTCCGGCACCGGCGACTGGCTCAACGTCGAGTCCACGGTCAACCGGCACCAGGGCGGCCTGATCTTCAACAGCCGCGATGTCACCGAACGGGTGAGACTCCAGGCCCAGTTGCAGCACAACGCCGAACACGACCCGCTCACCGACCTGCCGAACCGGGCGCTGTTCACCGAGCGCGTCCGCCAGTCCCTCACCGGCCGGCGGTCCGGGGACCCCGGCACCGCGGTGCTCTTCATCGACCTCGACGGCTTCAAGGGGGTCAACGACCGCCTCGGCCACCAGGCGGGCGACGAGCTGCTGATCCAGGCGGCCCGCCGACTGGCCGAGTCCGTCCGCGCGGGGGACACCGCGGCCCGCCTCGGCGGTGACGAGTTCGCCGCCCTGATCCTCGGCGACGGCACTCGCGACGAATCGGCCCGGGAGTCCCAGGTCCGGGAGATCGCGGACCGGCTGCGGCTCACGCTCTCGCAGCCGTACCGCATCGACGGCAGCGAGGTGCGGGTGGCCGCCTCCATCGGGGTGGCCTTCGCCGAGCCCTCGATCACCCCCACCGACCTGATGCGCAACGCCGACCTCGCCATGTACCGCGCCAAGGCCGGCGGCAAGGACCGCGTCGAGCTGTACGCACCGCAGATGCAGGCCGAGGTCGTCCGTCGCTCCGAACTCGCCGCCCGACTGCGCAGCGCGCTGCACGACGGCGAGTTCGCGCTGCTGCACCAGCCGGTGGTGAGCCTGGCCACCGGCCGGATCGAGACCGTCGCGGCACAGGCCCGCTGGCGTTCCACCCAGGGCATCCTGTTCACGCCCGCGGAGTTCCTGCGCGTCGCCGACGACGGCGACCGCACCGCGGAGCTCGGCCGCTGGCTGCTGGAGGAGGCGGTGGAGCAGGCCGCCGAGCGCAGCAGACTCGGCCACCGGGTGCCGGTCTCCGTCCGTATCTCCGCGCGGGGACTGCTGGACAGATCGATGCCGCTCGGCTCCATCGAGGCGCTGCTGACCCGGCACGGACTGGCGTCCGGTGCGCTGATCATCGAACTGGCGGACAGCGATCCGCGGATCTCGTTCGACGAGCTGGAGCAGCGCCTCGTCTCGCTGCGCCGGCTGGGCGTACGGATCGCCCTCGACGGCTTCGGCAGCGGCTATGCGGCCATCAACGCGCTTCGCAGACTGCCGGTGGACGTCTTGAAGCTGGACAGAGGACTGGTCGAGGGCGTCGTTGAGTCCGCGCGTCTGCACAAGATCACCAGTGGACTGCTGCGCATCGCCTGCGACCTCGGGATGCAGTCCGTGGCGGACGGGGTGGACGTGCCGGAGCAGGTGCTCGCCCTGCGCGCCATGGGGTGTACGCACGGGCAGGGCATGGCTTTCTCCGGCGCGCTGGACGAGTATCGGCTGCGCAGGGCGCTGGTCCGCGAGGAGTTCCCGGTGCCCGGCGGCATCGCTCTGCCGGTGCTGACGGGTGGCGCGTTTCCGGCCCAGAGCGGATCACATGCTGAGACGCGCGTCCCACCCACTTGACACTCCCCCCGCGTCGGGGGGAGGGTCTGTGCCATGCGCACCCGAATTCTCGTACTTGGAAAGCGCGTCGGCTGAGTGGGCCATGACGGCCCGCAGACCCCTCCCGACGCGCTCCCCTCGCTTGCCTCATGGCACGAGGGGTTTTTTGTTGCACCGGCACCACCGTCATACCGCACAAAACGAGCAGTCCTCGCATAAACCCTCAGCTTCGAGAAGAGAATGCCGATGACCGAGCAGGCCACCGGGGCCCACCATCCGCAGCCGCGGGCCCGTACCGGCGGACACCAGACCGCTGCAGTTGAGCACGTCACGGGCGCGCAGTCCCTCATCCGCTCTCTCGAGGAAGTGGGGGCCGACACGGTGTTCGGCATCCCCGGCGGCGCCATCCTCCCCGCGTACGACCCGATGATGGACTCGCAGCGGGTGCGCCACGTCCTGGTCCGCCACGAGCAGGGCGCGGGGCACGCCGCCACCGGATACGCGCAGGCCACCGGCAAGGTCGGCGTCTGCATGGCCACCTCGGGCCCCGGCGCCACCAACCTGGTCACCCCGATCGCCGACGCGCACATGGACTCCGTCCCCATGGTCGCGATCACCGGCCAGGTCGCCTCCAAGGCCATCGGCACGGACGCCTTCCAGGAGGCGGACATCTGCGGCATCACGATGCCGATCACCAAGCACAACTTCCTGGTCACCAACGCCGACGACATCCCGCGCACCATCGCCGAGGCCTTCCACATCGCCTCCACCGGCCGCCCGGGTCCCGTCCTCGTCGACATCGCCAAGGACGCCCTCCAGGCGCGGACCACCTTCACCTGGCCGCCGCAGACCGACCTGCCCGGCTACCGCCCGGTGACCAAGCCGCACGCCAAGCAGATCCGTGAGGCCGCCAAGCTCATCACCCAGGCCAAGCGGCCCGTCCTGTACGTCGGCGGCGGCGTTCTGAAGGCCAACGCCACCGCCGAGCTGAAGGTTCTCGCCGAGCTCACCGGAGCCCCCGTCACCACCACCCTGATGGCGCTGGGCGCGTTCCCCGACAGCCACCCGCTGCACGTGGGAATGCCGGGCATGCACGGAGCGGTCACCGCCGTCACCGCGCTGCAGAAGGCCGACCTGATCGTCGCCCTCGGAGCCCGTTTCGACGACCGTGTCACCGGCAAGCTGGACAGCTTCGCCCCGTTCGCCAAGATCGTTCACGCGGACATCGACCCGGCCGAGATCGGCAAGAACCGCACAGCCGACGTCCCGATCGTCGGCGACGCCCGCGAGGTCATCGCCGACCTGGTGCTGGCCGTCCAGGCCGAGCACAGCGAGGGCCGCACCGGCGACTACAGCGCCTGGTGGAAGGACCTCAGCCGCTGGCGCGACACCTACCCGCTCGGCTACGACCAGCCGGACGACGGCAGTCTGTCCCCGCAGCAGGTCATCCAGCGCGTCGGACAACTCGCGCCCGAGGGCACGATCTTCGCCGCCGGTGTCGGCCAGCACCAGATGTGGGCCGCGCACTTCATCGACTACGAGAAGCCCGCCACCTGGCTCAACTCCGGCGGCGCCGGAACCATGGGGTACGCGGTCCCCGCCGCGATGGGCGCCAAGGCCGGCATGCCGGACCGGGCGGTCTGGGCGATCGACGGCGACGGCTGCTTCCAGATGACCAATCAGGAACTGACCACCTGCGCGCTCAACAACATCCCGATCAAGGTCGCCATCATCAACAACGGCGCCCTGGGGATGGTCCGCCAGTGGCAGACCCTGTTCTACAACCAGCGCTACTCCAACACCGTGCTGCACTCGGGCCCCGAGAACGGCATCGCCGTCGCGGGCCAGTCCAGCGGCGGCACCCGCGTCCCGGACTTCGTCAAGCTGTCCGAGGCCATGGGCTGTCACGCGATCCGCTGCGAGTCCCCCGACGATCTGGACAAGGTCATCGCCGAGGCGAACGCGATCAACGACCGCCCCGTCGTGATCGACTTCATCGTCCACGAGGACGCCATGGTGTGGCCGATGGTCGCCGCCGGCACCTCCAACGACGAGGTCATGGCCGCCCGCGGGGTCCGCCCCGACTTCGGCGACAACGAAGACGACTGAGCGCGCCCAGAGAACGAGTAGAGAGAAACCGACCCATGTCCAAGCACACGCTCTCCGTTCTGGTCGAGAACACGCCCGGCATCCTCGCCCGGATCGCCGCCCTGTTCTCCCGTCGCGGCTTCAACATCGACTCGCTCGCCGTGGGCGTCACCGAGCACCCCGACATCTCCCGCATCACCATCGTGGTCAATGTCGAGGACCTGCCGCTGGAGCAGGTGACCAAGCAGCTCAACAAGCTGGTCAACGTTCTGAAGATCGTCGAGCTCGAACCGGGCGGTGCGATCCAGCGCGAACTCGTGCTGGTGAAGGTCCGCGCCGACAACGAGACGCGCTCGCAGATCGTCGAGATCGTCCAGCTGTTCCGTGCCAAGACCGTGGACGTCTCACCCGAGGCGGTCACCATCGAGGCCACCGGTTCGAGTGACAAGCTCGAGGCGATGCTGAAGATGCTGGAGCAGTTCGGCATCAAGGAGCTCGTCCAGTCCGGCACGATCGCCATAGGGCGCGGTGCCCGGTCCATCACCGACCGGTCCCTGCGTGCTCTGGACCGCAGCGCCTGACAGCGCCCGCCCCGCGCTCTGCTCGCATCGCGAGACCGTCGCACTTCCGCCCCCGACCCCGCCGTACGGTGGGACGCACACCTGCACACCAAGGAGATATTCCAGTGGCCGAGCTGTTCTACGACGACGATGCCGACCTGTCCATCATCCAGAACCGCAAGGTCGCGGTCATCGGCTACGGCAGCCAGGGCCACGCCCACGCGCTGTCGCTCCGTGACTCGGGCGTCGATGTCCGCGTCGGTCTCCACGAGGGCTCCAAGTCCAAGGCCAAGGCCGAGGAGCAGGGCCTGCGCGTGGTGACGCCGGCCGAGGCCGCGGCCGAGGCCGACGTCATCATGATCCTCGTCCCGGACCCGATCCAGGCCCAGGTCTACGAGGAGTCCATCAAGGACAACCTGAAGGACGGCGACGCGCTCTTCTTCGGCCACGGCCTCAACATCCGCTACGGCTTCATCAAGCCGCCGGCCGGTGTCGACGTCGCCATGGTCGCCCCGAAGGGCCCGGGCCACCTGGTCCGCCGTCAGTACGAGGAGGGCCGCGGCGTTCCGTGTATCGCCGCCGTCGAGCAGGACGCCACGGGCAAGGGCTTCGAGCTGGCGCTGTCGTACGCCAAGGGCATCGGCGGCACCCGCGCCGGTGTCATCAAGACGACCTTCACCGAGGAGACCGAGACCGACCTCTTCGGCGAGCAGGCCGTGCTCTGCGGCGGTGCGTCCGCACTCGTCAAGGCGGGCTTCGAGACCCTGACCGAGGCGGGTTACCAGCCGGAGATCGCGTACTTCGAGTGCCTCCACGAGCTGAAGCTGATCGTGGACCTCATGTACGAGGGCGGCCTGGAGAAGATGCGCTGGTCGGTCTCCGAGACCGCCGAGTGGGGCGACTACATCACCGGCCCGCGGATCATCAACGACCAGACCAAGGCCGAGATGAAGAAGGTTCTCGCCGAGATCCAGGACGGCACCTTCGCCAAGAACTGGATGGACGAGTACCACGGCGGTCTGAAGAAGTACAACGAGTACAAGAAGGCCGACAGCGAGTCGCTGCTGGAGACCACCGGCAAGGAGCTGCGCAAGCTCATGAGCTGGGTCGACAACGACGAGGCGTGAGCCGCGGACGGGGGCCGGGACAACAGAGTCCCGGCCCCCGTCGCACACCGCGCCGCGGTCCGGCCGCTGCTCCATTGTGGCTGACCACGGACGGGTGATCCTGCCTCGGAGGCGTAAGACCTGCGCCGAAGCACCACTACACTTCTCAACACATACGCGTCAGGCCCACAGTGTCGTGCGTCTTCCACGCGGCTTGCCCCTCCACCGCCTGCGGCCGTCGGGACGGCCGCTCTCCCCCGTAGCGCGTGGCGCACGGGCGGGGGCCCCATGGACTTGTGAGGACACACGTGAGCTCGAAACCTGTCGTACTCATCGCTGAAGAGCTGTCGCCCGCCACCGTCGACGCGCTGGGCCCGGACTTCGAGATCCGGCACTGCAACGGCGCCGACCGCGCGGAGCTGATCCCCGCCATCGCCGATGTGGACGCGATCCTCGTCCGTTCCGCCACCAAGGTGGACGCCGAGGCCATCGCCGCGGCCCGGAAGCTGCGCGTCGTCGCGCGCGCCGGCGTCGGACTGGACAACGTCGACGTCTCCGCCGCCACCAAGGCCGGCGTGATGGTCGTCAACGCGCCGACGTCCAACATCGTCACCGCGGCCGAGCTCGCCTGCGGTCTGCTGGTCGCCACGGCCCGCAACATCCCCCAGGCCAACACCGCCCTGAAGAACGGCGAGTGGAAGCGGTCCAAGTACACGGGTGTCGAGCTCAGCGAGAAGACCCTCGGCGTCGTCGGTCTCGGCCGCATCGGCGTGCTGGTCGCCCAGCGGATGTCCGCCTTCGGCATGAAGATCGTCGCGTACGACCCCTACGTCCAGCCCGCGCGGGCCGCGCAGATGGGCGTCAAGCTCCTCTCCCTCGACGAGCTGCTCGAGGTCTCGGACTTCATCACCGTCCACCTGCCGAAGACCCCCGAGACCCTCGGGCTCATCGGTGACGAGGCGCTGCACAAGGTCAAGCCGACCGTCCGCGTCGTCAACGCCGCGCGCGGCGGGATCGTCGACGAGGAGGCGCTGTACTCGGCGCTCAAGGAGGGCCGCGTCGCCGGCGCCGGCCTCGATGTGTACGCCAAGGAGCCCTGCACCGACTCCCCGCTCTTCGAGCTGGACGAGGTCGTCTGCACCCCGCACCTCGGCGCCTCCACCGACGAGGCGCAGGAGAAGGCCGGCGTCTCGGTCGCCCGCTCCGTGCGTCTCGCGCTCGCCGGTGAGCTCGTCCCGGACGCGGTGAACGTCCAGGGCGGCGTGATCGCCGAGGACGTCAAGCCCGGTCTGCCGCTGGCCGAGCGCCTCGGCCGGATCTTCACCGCGCTCGCGGGCGAGGTCGCGGTCCGTCTCGACGTCGAGGTCTACGGCGAGATCACCCAGCACGACGTCAAGGTGCTGGAGCTGTCCGCGCTCAAGGGTGTCTTCGAGGACGTCGTCGACGAGACCGTCAGCTACGTCAACGCCCCGCTGTTCGCGCAGGAGCGCGGTGTCGAGGTGCGTCTGACGACCAGCTCCGAGTCGCCGGACCACCGCAACGTCGTCACCGTCCGCGGCACCCTGTCGGGCGGCGAGGAGGTCGCGGTCTCCGGCACGCTGGCCGGCCCCAAGCACCTCCAGAAGATCGTCGCGATCGGTGACCACGACATCGACCTGGCGCTCGCCGACCACATGGTCGTCCTGCGGTACGACGACCGCCCCGGTGTCGTCGGCACCGTCGGCCGGATCCTCGGCGAGGCCGGACTGAACATCGCGGGCATGCAGGTGTCGCGTGCGGAGGAGGGCGGCGAGGCGCTCGTCGTGCTCACCGTGGACGACACCGTGCCGCAGCAGGTGCTGACCGAGATCGCGGACGAGATCGGCGCTGTCTCGGCCCGTTCGGTGAACCTCACCGACTGACCGTCCGCCGTCGTACGCCGAAGGGCCCGGCTCACCGGAGTGAGCCGGGCCCTTCGCGCTGCCCGTGTCAGCGGGCGCCGGCCGGTTCGGCCGCCCCGTCCACGGCCGGGTCGTGTGCGGCCCGCGGCGTAGGCGGGGGAGTGGCGTTCCGCAGCAGGACGGCGGCCAGGACCGCGGCCGCGACCAGCACGACGGCCGCGCCGACGGCCGCGAGCTGCATGCCGTGGACGAAGGCGTCGCGGGCCACCGCCAGCACCGACTCGCCCAGCCTGCCAGGCAGTCGACCGGCGACGGCGGCCGCCCCGCCCAGCGTCTCGCGGACCGCGTCCAGCGCGTCCGCCGGTACGCCCTTCGGCGCCGAGTCCGCGATGTCCTGCCGGTAGACGGCCGTGCCGATGGAGCCGAGGAGCGCCATGCCGAGCGCGCCGCCGAACTCCTGTCCCGTCTCCAGGAGGGACGCGGCCGAACCAGCCTTCTCCGGCGGCGCCCCGGCCAGTGCCAGATCGCTGACCAGCGCCATCACGGTGACGATGCCGCAGCCGATGACCGCTGCCCCGGCCAGCAGCAGCCAGACGGAGTCCGTACCGGAGCAGGCCAGGACGGCGAATCCGGCGGCCGCGACGACGAACCCGCCGGCGATGACGTGGGCCCGGTCGGTCCGCTGTCCGAGCGCGGTGGCGAGGGGAGCGGCGACGCCGATCGCCAGCGAGGGCGCCAGACTCCACAGCGCGGCCTCCAACGTGCCCATACCGAGCACGGACTGCAGATACTGCGTGGTGAAGTAGGCGGAGCCCATCACCGCGAAGGCGGCGACGGTGTTCAGGGCGATACCCGTGCCGAAGACACGGTGCGTGAAGAGGTCCTTGCTGATCATCGCGCCCGAGCGGGTGCGCTGCCGGTGGACGAAGACCGCGCCGACCGCGAGTCCGGCCACGACGCACAGCGCCGCGGCGGTATCCGGGCCCTCGGCCGCGAACTCCTTCAGCCCGTAGACCACCGGCAGGACGGCTCCCATCGACAGCGGCACGCTCAGCAGGTCGAACCGTCCGGGTGCCGGGTCCTTGAACTCCGGGACCAGCAGGGGCACCAGGACGAGCAGGAGCAGCATCGCCGGCACGTTGACCAGGAAGACGGAACCCCACCAGAAGTGGTTCAGCATCACGCCGCTCATCACCGAGCCGAGCGCGATCCCGCCCGCCATGGCTCCCGACCAGATGCCGATCGCCCGGCTGCGCTGCCGGTCGTCGCGGAACATGTTGCGGACCAGCGCCATGGTCGTGGGCATCAGCGTCGCGCCGCCGATGCCGAGCAACGCCCGTGCGGCGATGAGCATTTCGGCGCTCTGGGCGTAGGCGGCTCCGATCGAGGCGATGCCGAAGGCGGTGGCGCCGACGAGCAGAAGCCGGCGCCGGCCGATGCGGTCGCCGAGCGAACCCATGGTGATGAGGAGTCCCGCGAGGGCGAAGGCGTAGATGTCGAAGATCCAGAGCTGTTGCGTGCTGCTCGGGTCCAGTTCGCGGCTGATGGCCGGGACGGCGAAGTAGAGGACGGAGACGTCCATCGAGACCAGCAGAAGAGGCAGCAGGAGGACCACGAAGGCGGTCCATTCCCGGCGGCCGGCGCGAGATGCGGCGAAGTGGCGGAGTTCGGTCATGCCTTGTAATGTACGAGCGTATAAAACATCTGTCTAGAACGTTTGTGTAAAACAAGCGTATAGGACGGCTGTATGGCTCCGCGCTAGGCTGCTGACATGGGACATCGTGAGGATCTGCTCGAAGGCGCGAAGCGCTGCCTCCTGGAGAAGGGCTACGCCCGCACGACGGCGCGGGACATCGTCGCCGCGTCCGGCACCAACCTCGCCTCCATCGGCTACCACTACGGCTCCAAGGACGCCCTGCTCCATCAGGCGTTCCTCGCGGTGACGGAGGAGTGGGGGGACGCTGTGGGCCCGGCGGGCCGCGAGGAGTTCGACGCTCCGAAGGACGCGATGGAGCGCTTCCGCAAGACCTGGGAAGAGGTCCTGGCCACCTTCGACAGGAGCCGGCCCGTGTGGAAGCTCCAACTGGAGGTCGTCTCCCGCCTCGACGACGACGAGAAGCTGCGGGACGCGATCCGCGATCCGCAGGCGGAGGGCCGCCTCGGTCTCGCCGAGGCGTTCGCCGGCACGGACCCGGTGGCGGATCCCGAAAAGGCCCGGGTGGCGGGCCTGTTCTACCAGGCGCTGCTGGCCGGCGTGATGATCCAGTGGCTGGTCGACCCGGACACCGCTCCGTCCGCCGACGACCTGACGAACGGCCTGCGCGCCGTACTGGAGGACCGCGGCTGACGGTCTGTCACCGCCGGTCGGACGGCGGTGGGCCGGGCACTGTCCGCAGCCGCGCCGCCTTGAGAGCCATGTGGAGCAGCAGGCGGTCCTCGCCCTGCGAGAAGTCGAGGCCGGTGAGCTGTTCGACGCGGGAGAGGCGGTAGTAGAGCGTCTGCCGGTGGATGCCGAGGGCGGACGCCGTGCGGCTCGCCTGGCCCGCGCAGTCGAGGAACTCCTCGGCGGTACGGGCCAGTTCGGTGTGCGAGCCGGCCAACAGTGGGGCGACCACCGGGTCGTGGGCCGTCTCCGCGGGCAGCGCCGTCAGCATGCGGTACGGGCCGATCTCCGACCACTGCGCGACCGGCCCGAGCCGGGGCTGTGCCCAGGCGGCGCGGGCGGCCGAAGTCGCCTCCTGCCAGGCCGCGTTGAGACCGGTCAGCCCCTGACGGGCGCGGGCGATCCCGACGGTCGCGGCACCGGCTGCCGCGAGCAGCCGGTCGGCGACGGCGAGCGCGGGGGCAGTCGACTCGGCGGTCCGCAGCCGCACCAGGGCGGCGAGCCGGGCGCCCGCGTCGGCGGACTCGGGGGCCCCGTCCGGGAGTCCGCCGGACCGGGGCACTGTCGACACGGCCGCCACCCCCGGCAGGGAGCGCGGCGCCGGCGCG
The DNA here is from genome assembly GCF_042714725.1 of Streptomyces sp. NPDC058685. NCBI lineage: Bacteria > Bacillati > Actinomycetota > Actinomycetes > Kitasatosporales > Streptomycetaceae > Streptomyces > Streptomyces sp. NPDC058685. Next base: position 15,600 of record NZ_JBHXSL010000061.1, on the reverse strand, counting down.
TCCTCGGCCGGCCAGGGCGACACGCACACCACCGCGTGCGGGCCCTCCGGACCCGGACCGCCGCCGAGCGCCGTACGCAGCGCCGCGACCGCCATGTCGTAGTGCCAGTCGCGCTCCGCCGTCAGTACCGCACGGAACTCCCGGGACAGATCCGCGCCGGCACGCTCCTCGTCCGCCAGCAGGGTGCCGATGCGTTCGGTGACCTCCATGGCCGCCGACAACTGCGCGGGGGTCGGGCCCGGCGTCGTGTCGAGCAGCCAGACGTAACCCAGCACGATGCCCCGATGGCGTACGGGCAGGCAGATCCTGTCGCGGAACACCCCCGCGTCGGGGGAGGCCGGGATGCGCACCGGCCCCGTCGCACGGGTGATGCCGAAGCCCTCGAACCAGGCGCGGACGGCCGGCGTCGACTTGCGGGTGAGGATCGAGCGGGTCCGGACCGGGTCCATCGCGGTGTCGTCGTCGCTGTCGTGCGCACCGAAGGCGATCAGCCCGAAATCGCGGTTCTCCAGCGTCGCCGGAACGGCGAGCAGCGCCGAGATCTCGTCCACGAGTTCCTGGTAGTCGCCCTTCATGCAGATATTCTGGCACGGCCTTCAGACATATGTATGAGATCGCGGACACGGATGCGTGACAGCTGTCGATGGCAGACGATCGGAGCGATCCTTAGGTTTCACGGTGGTTCTTCGTGCCGTTCCGGATCCGTTCACCGCGGGCCGAGCCGGCCCTGTCCGTACTCTCCGTGGAGGTCCCCGTGCTGGGTCCCGTGATCCTCGCCGCGTCGCGCAGCGACAAGATGCGCCGCGTCGTTTCGGCCGCCCCGGTCACCAAGCCCGTGGTGAACCGCTTCATCGCCGGCGAGTCGGTCCGCGAGACGATCCCCGTCGTCCAGGACACGGCCGACCGCGGTCTCGAGGTCACGCTGGACGTCCTCGGCGAGGACATCACCGACCCGACCGAGGCGCTGCGCGCCCGGGACGCCTACCTGGAGCTCATCGAGGCGCTGAAGCCGCTCGGCCTCGGCACCCGTGCCGAGATGTCGGTGAAGCTGTCCTCCTTCGGCCAGGCGCTCCCCGGGGGCCACGACCTCGCCCTGAAGAACGTCACCCCCGTCGTCGAGGCCGCCGCCGAGATCGGCACCACGGTGACGCTCGACATGGAGGACCACACCACCGTCGACTCGACCCTGGCCATCCACGCAGATCTGCGGGAGCGCTTCCCGGGAACCGGCGCGGTCGTCCAGTCGTACCTCTTCCGTACGGAGGACGACTGCCGGGCCCTCGCCGAGGCGGGCTCGCGCGTGCGTCTGGTCAAGGGCGCCTACAAGGAGCCCGCGTCCGTCGCGTACCAGGACAAGGCCGAGGTCGACAAGGCGTACATCCGCTGCCTGAAGATCCTGATGGAGGGTGAGGGCTATCCGATGGTCGGGTCCCACGACCCGCGGATCATCTCCATCAGCCAGGAGCTCGCCCGCCGGGCCGGCCGCAAGCTCGACGACTACGAGTTCCAGATGCTGTTCGGCATCCGGGAGGCGGAGCAGCACCGGCTGGCCGCCGAGGGCCACCGGATGCGTGTCTACATCGCCTACGGCACCGACTGGTACGGATACTTCATGCGCCGCCTCGCGGAGCGCCCCGCCAACCTGGCGTTCTTCCTGCGTTCGCTGGTCAGCCGCGGCTGAACCCCCCAACTGACCTACTGATTAAGGAGATTCGGCACCCATGGACGCTGTGACCAAGGTCCCCGCGCCGGTCAACGAGCCGGTCCACTCCTATGCGCCGGGCACCCCCGAGCGCTCCCGCCTGGAGGCCAAGCTCAAGGAGCTGGCCGAGAACCCGATCGACCTGCCGATGACCATCGGCGGTGTGCGTCGGATGGGCGGCGGCGAGCGGGTCGACGTCGTCCAGCCGCACAACCACAAGGCGGTCATCGGCACCTTCGCCGCCGCCACCCAGCAGGACGCGCAGGACGCCGTGGACGCCGCGCTCGCCGCCGCGCCCGCGTGGCGCGCGATGTCCTTCGACGACCGTGCCGCGATCATCCTGCGCGCCGCCGAGCTGCTGGCCGGCCCGTGGCGCGAGACGCTCGCCGCCTCCACGATGCTGGGCCAGTCCAAGACGGCGCAGCAGGCGGAGATCGACACCCCCTGCGAGCTCGTCGACTTCTGGCGCTTCAACGTCTCCTACGCCCGTGACCTGCTGGCGGAGCAGCCGCCGGCCAACTCCCCGGGTGTGTGGAACCGGCTGGACCACCGGCCGCTCGAGGGCTTCGTCTACGCGATCACGCCCTTCAACTTCACCGCGATCGCCGGCAACCTCCCCACCGCCCCCGCCCTGATGGGCAACGTGGTCGTGTGGAAGCCGTCCCCGACGCAGACCCATGCCGCCGTGCTGCTCATGCAGCTGCTGGAGGAGGCGGGCCTGCCCAAGGGCGTCATCAACCTGGTGACCGGCGACGGCATCGCCGTCTCCGAGGTGGCGCTGAACCACCCCGAGCTGGCGGGTATCCACTTCACCGGCTCGACCAAGACCTTCCAGCACCTGTGGAAGACGGTCGGCAACAACATCGAGAAGTACCGCTCCTACCCGCGCATCGTCGGTGAGACCGGCGGCAAGGACTTCGTCGTCGCCCACCCGAGCGCCGACCGCGCCGTGCTGAAGACCGCGCTGACCCGTGGCTCCTTCGAGTTCCAGGGCCAGAAGTGCTCGGCCTCCTCGCGTGCGTACATCCCCGCCTCCATCTGGAACTCCGGTTTCAAGGAGGAGTTCGCGGCCGAGGTCGACGGCATCAAGATGGGGGACGTCACCGATCTGACGAACTTCATCGGCGCCGTCATCGACGAGCGGGCCTTCGCCAAGAACAAGGCCGCGATCGACCGGGCCAAGGCAGACGACAGCTGCACCATCGTCGCCGGCGGCACCTACGACGACTCGGTGGGCTACTTCGTCCGCCCGACCGTCGTCGAGTGCTCGGACCCCGCGAGCGAGGTCTTCACCACCGAGTACTTCGGTCCCTTCCTCGCGGTCCACGTCTACGAGGACGACCAGTACGAGGCCATGCTGGAGCAGATGGAGTCGGTGTCGGCCTACGCGCTGACGGGTGCGGTCATCGCCAACGACCGCGCGGCCGCCGCGCACGCGATGGAGAAGCTGCGGTACGCCGCGGGCAACTTCTACATCAACGACAAGTCGACCGGCGCCGTCGTCGGCCAGCAGCCCTTCGGCGGCGGCCGGGCCTCCGGCACCAACGACAAGGCCGGTGCCCCGCAGAACCTGATGCGCTGGACGCTGACCCGCGCCATCAAGGAGACGCTGGTCGCGCCGACCGAGTACGGCTACCCGCACATGGGCTGACGGTTTCCGTCGCCCCCAGCACTCCGCCCCCGTCCCGGCCCCCACGCCGGCACGGGGGCGGCTTCCATCGCGCCCTCGGTTCTGGGACTTGCTCGAAGACCCGGTCCGCGGACCGGGTCCGCGGACCGATCTCGCAGACCGGGTCCGAAGACCCGGTCCACGCCTGGATTCGGCGAACCTCAGACCTTCCGCCAGCGGGCCATCGCGAACGAGAAGACGCCGAACAGCGCCAGCCCGATGGCGATCACGGCCAGCAGCCACGGCCCCACCGGGGTGTCGGCGAAGGAGCGGAGGGCGTCGTCGAACCCCTTGGCCTTGTCCGGCTCGTAGTCGACGGCGGCCCGTACGACGAACACCCCGATCGCCGTGAAGAGGGCGCCGCGCGCGGCGCCGCCGCCCACGCCGGTGACATCGACGAGCTGACGGGTCCTGCGGGACATCTCGCCGAGCTTCAGATGCTTGTGGTACTTCCGCATGGCGGCCCGGGCGCCGACCCAGAGGCCGGCGACGGCTATGCCGACTCCGGCGATGCCCACGAGCCACTGGCCCGCGGGCAGTTCGAGCGCCCGCGCGGTGATGTCCTGCGACTGCTGGTCCGAGGACCCGCCGCCCCCGCCGCTGCTGCGGTCACCCGCGGCGAACGCCAGTACCGAGTAGGCGACGAAGCCGTAGAAGAGGAAGCGGCCCGCCGACAGCAGCCGCTTGTGCGTCTTGTGGCCGTCGGGCCCGGCGGCCCCGAACAGCGCCTCCGACAGACGCCACAGCGCCATCCCGACCAGCCCGATCCCCACGGCCCACAGCATCACGGACCCCATGGGCTTCTCCGACAACTCGGCGAGCGCGCCGCCCCGGTCGGCCTGCTTCCCCCCGTCGCCGAAGGCGATCTGCAGGGCGAGAATGCCCACGAGCAGATAGATCACCCCGCGGGCGACGAAACCCCAGCGGGCCGCCACGTCCATGGCAGAGCTGTTCGCCGCCCGACGGGCCGTCATATGTCCACGAAGCGTCAACGCACGTGCGTTCATCAGTGAACCTCCCGTACGCGGGTGCCCTGCGGACTTCCGCGAAAACCGGGAGGCCGCAAGCGGCCCGCCGGAAGGGGGTGCCGACGTGACACGAGGGAGCGCCGTGCACGCGCGGGGCGTGCCGGCGCGTCGGTGTTCCGCGACCGGTCCGGCCTGTCCGGTGAACCCACCGCACGGGGCGGTGGGTTCACCGGAGCCGGTCATGCGTCCGGGCCGGTGTTCCCGCCGGCGTCCTCCGCCAGCCGCTTGATCGCCGCCAGCCGGGAGTCCCACTCGGACGCCACCCGGTCCATCCAGCGGGCCGTGACGTTCAGCCGCGCCGGCAGGACCGTGTAGCGCGCCTCGCGGCCCTCCCGGTGGCCGGCGACGAGGCCGGCCCGGGTGAGGACCGCGAGGTGCTTGACGATCGCCTGCCGGCTGACCGGCAGCTCCCGGGCCAGGACGGTGGCGGTCGCCTCGCCGTGGGCGGCGATCGCGTCGAGTATCCGGCGGCGCGTCGGGTCCGCCAGTGCGGACAGGACCTCCGTCACGGCATCCTGGTCGGCCTCCGTCATGCCGCGAGCTGCTCCGCGTACTTCTGGACGTTCACGACCTGCTCGCTCCAGCCCTGCGAGTGGCTCTCGTACGACGCCCCTGCCTTCCTGTCCTCGGGGACGACCAGTTCGGCGAAGCCGGTCTCCACCACGCGCAGATGGGTGCCGTCTCCCTCGGGGGTGAGGGTGAACTCGACGAGTGTGGAGTTGCCCTCCACCGCCTGCTCGCCCGGGTACGCACTCGCCCACCGGTAGGAGAAGTGGTTCGGCGGGTCGACCGTGACGATGGTGGTCGGGAACTGTCCGTATTCGCCGTGGTCCAGGTGCATGGTGCCGCCCGGCCGCAGGTCGACGGGCGTCGGACTGCCCTGCCCGAACCAGCTGCCGACGTGCTCCGGCTCCGTGAGTACTGCCCACACCCGCTCGACGGGCGCCGCGATGCTGATCTCTCGCTCGATCCGGTTCTCGGTCATGGCTTCCACCTCCGGTTCATCCATGACGTGCTACTCAATGGTTGCACGTCATGGAGAATGGTGCAACCCATCGGTTGCGCGTCAGCTCGAGCGATCGCGGGTCCGCGCCGATGCGGAGCGGGACGGCGGCCGTCCCCGCCGGCCCCGCGAAAGTGCCGCCGACGAACCGGCGCGCGCCTGCCCGCCGCGACGACCGCGTCGCTCCCCGGTGACCCCGTCAGTAGTCGGCCTCGCGCTCTTGACCAGGTGAAACGTCGTCCGGGGCCACCGTGCGGCGACGCTCCCGGAGGACTCGTTCCATGATCGCCGTCTCATATAGTAGGAAGTCCGACTACTTGTAGAGACAGGAGCGCGTACCTGTCCTAGCTTTGTAGGAGCCGAACGTCTCGCTCGATCCAGCGAATGGCGGCAGTGAGCTCGTGCCCCCGGCAGGTAACCCCTGCGGCACGCTCCCCGCCCTCCGGCGCCTCGAAATCTTTCCGATCTCAAGGAGTCGATCATCATGCGCGCTGCGACCGCCCGCCGAGTCCGTCACACCTCCCGCACCAGCGAGTCCGACCGCAAGAACGCGGCCGCCGCGCTCCAGCGGGCCCTGGACCGCCGCGACAACGGTGGCTCCACCGGCCACTGACCTCTCCCGCTCGCCATGACTCCACCATCGTCCAGATGGTGGACGTCATGTGTCATGTGCTGGGACGGCGAGTAGGGTGCCGACATGTCTCGCAGCATCAATCTCGCAGTGATCCCCGGTGACGGCATCGGCCAGGAAGTCGTGGCCCAGGGCCTGAAAGTCCTGTCCGCCGTCCTTCCCCAGGACGTGAAGCTGGAGACCAAGGCGTACGACCTCGGCGCCCAGCGATGGCACCGCACCGGGGAGACCCTCCCCGACGCGGAGTTGGAGTCCCTCAAGAGCCACGACGCGATCCTGCTGGGAGCCATCGGCGACCCGTCGGTGCCGTCCGGTGTGCTCGAGCGCGGTCTCCTGCTCAAGCTGCGTTTCGCCTTCGACCACTTCGTCAACCTGCGGCCGTCGAAGCTCTTCCCGAACACGGCGACGCCGCTGGCCGGCCGGCCGGACATCGACTTCGTCGTCGTCCGCGAGGGCACCGAGGGTCCGTACACCGGCAACGGCGGTTCCCTGCGCACCGGTACGCCCGCCGAGGTCGCCACCGAGGTCAGCCTGAACACCGCGTACGGCGTGGAGCGCGTCGTCCGCGACGCCTTCGCGCGGGCCGCCGCCCGCCCCCGCAAGAAGCTGACGCTGGTCCACAAGAACAACGTCCTCGTCTACGCCGGCCACCTGTGGAAGAACATCTTCGACCGGGTCGCCCGTGAGTACCCCGACGTCACCACGGACTATCTGCACGTCGACGCCGCGACGATCTTCTTCGTCACCCAGCCGGAGCGCTTCGACGTCATCGTCACCGACAACCTCTTCGGCGACATCCTCACCGACCTCGCCGCCGCCGTGACCGGTGGCATCGGCCTGGCCGCCTCCGGCAACATCAATCCGACGGGTGATTTCCCGTCGATGTTCGAGCCCGTCCACGGCTCGGCGCCCGACATCGCGGGCACCGGCAAGGCCGACCCGACGGCCACGATCCTCTCCGTCGCCCTTCTGTTGCGTCACCTCGGTTTCGAGCCGGAGGCCGGGCGCATCGAGGAGGCCGTCTCCGCCGACCTCGCGGGACGCGACGGCACGTTCCGCACGACGGACGAGATCGGCGACACGCTCGCGGTACGCGTAGCGGGCTGACCCGAAGCTTCCAGGTCTGTCGTTGGGATCGAGCCCAGCACGATCACAACGACAGGGCCTCCAGCCGCCGGGTCGCACACGCACCCGGCGGCTTCTCCTGTGCGGCTCCCGGATGCCACCATCAACCCCGGACCGCTTTCACCCCGTTTCATGCACGCGCCCGCCCGAGCCATAATCGAACCGGGCCGGCGCATGCGGGAATGCTCGGACGTCCTAGCAGCTGTAGCGACGTGAGCGCGGTCCGTCACAACCAACGGTGAAGGACACTGCACTCATGACGACGCCCACGATCGAGCTCAAGCCCTCCTCGCACCCCCTGTCCGACGCGGAGCGCAAGGCGATCCTGGCCAACCCCGGTTTCGGCCGCCACTTCACCGATCACATGGTGACGATCAAGTGGACGGAGGGCCGTGGCTGGCACGACGCGCAGCTCACCCCCTACGCGCCGCTGTCGATCGACCCGGCCAACATGACGCTGCACTACGCGCAGGAGATCTTCGAGGGCCTGAAGGCCTACCGCCGCCCCGACGGTTCGGTCGCCACGTTCCGCCCGGACGCCAACGCCCGGCGCTTCCAGAGCTCGGCCCGCCGTCTCGCCATGCCCGAACTGCCGGTCGAGACGTTCATCGAGGCCTGTGACGTCCTGGTCCAGCAGGACAACGCATGGGTCCCGGAGCACGGCGGCGAGGCATCGCTCTACCTGCGGCCCTTCATGATCGCCACCGAGGTCGGTCTGGGCGTGAAGCCCGCCAACGAGTACCTCTTCCTCGTGATCGCCTCCCCGGCCGGCGCCTACTTCCCCGGGGGCGTCAAGCCGGTCTCCGTCTGGCTCTCCGAGAACTACGTCCGCGCCGTCCCCGGCGGCATGGGCTTCGCGAAGACCGGCGGCAACTACGCCGCCTCGCTGCTCGCCCAGGCCGAAGCCGCCGCCAAGGGCTGCGACCAGGTCGTGTGGCTCGACGCCGTCGAGCACAAGTGGGTCGAGGAGATGGGCGGCATGAACCTGTACTTCGTGTACGGGAACAAGATCGTCACGCCCGAGCTCAACGGTTCGCTCCTCGCCGGCGTGACCCGCGACACGCTGCTCACCCTCGCCAAGGACCTCGGATACGAGTCCGTGGAGGGCCGTATCTCGACCGAGCAGTGGCGGCGCGACACCGAGAACGGCACGCTGACCGAGGTCTTCGCGTGCGGCACCGCAGCGGTGATCACCCCGGTCGGCACCGTCAAGTGCGAGAGCGGCGAGTGGACGCAGGCGGGCGGTGAGCCGGGCGAGCTGACGATGAAGCTGCGCGGGGCGCTGCTGGACATCCAGCGCGGCATCACGCCCGACGAGCACGGCTGGATGCACGAACTGGCCTGACCCGCTCAGTACTTCATCGGCGACCCTGCCCCCGTTCCCGCCGCCCGGCATCGGCGAGGATGGGGGCATGGGTGCACCGGAGCGGGATCGTGAACTGGCCGAAGCCGTACGACTGCGTGAGCAGGGGAGCGCCGAGGAGGCCCGGCTGATACTGCTCCGCCTCGCCGAACAGCTGCCCGACGACGTGGAGATCGCCTACCAGACCGCGTGGGTGCACGATGTGCTCGGCCTGGAGGCGGACGCGGTTCCGCACTACGAGCGCGCCCTCGCCGGCGACGGCCTGCCGGACAGCGACCGCTGCGACGCCCTGCTGGGCCTCGGCAGCACCTACCGGGTGCTCGGCCGGTACGAGGACGCGGAGCGGACCCTGCGGCGCGGGACCGAGGAGTTCCCCGCGCACGGCGGTCTGCGGGCCTTTCTGGCCATGGCGCTGTTCAACACCGGCAGCCACGAGGAGTCCGTGCGGCTGCTGCTGGAACTGCTCGCCGCCACCAGCGAGGACCCCTCGGTGCGCAGGTTCCGGCGGGCGATCGACGCCTACGCCAAGGACTTGACCGGCACCGTCCCGTAGGACCGCAGCGTCAGCGCGGTGTACGTCAGCCCGCCCACCACGCCCGACAGCACGAAGCTGCAGTCCACGCCGCCGGTCAGGGCGAGCAGCGGGCCCTCGTAGAGCGGGGTGGACACCGCGCACAGCCCGACGGCGGCGCCGACCGCCCAGCTCGCGGTGGCACGCGGGTGCCAGCCGGCCCGGAACCAGTAGATCCCGCCGCGGGCCCGCCGGTTGTAGACCTGGAGGGCCTCCGGGTCGTAGGCACCGCCGCAGCGCAGGTGCGCGATCATCGTGATCACCGCCCAGGGTGTGCCGATCGCCGTGAGCAGCAGCACGAACGAGGTCATCGCCGACTGGGCGTTCCAGGCGAAGTGGCCGACGAAGACGAAGCCGGTCGCGACCACGGCGACCACCAGCGTGGCCCGCGTCCGGGTGGCACGCGGCAGGATCGCGTCCAGGTCGAGGCCCATGGAGTAGAGCATCAGTCCCGCGTTGCCGACCGATCCCGCGGTGGCGGCGAGCAGCAGCGGGATCAGGTACCAGGCGGGTGACGCGGTGACCAGCGGCCCGGCGTAGTCCAGCGCGGCGCGGGCGGCGAGCGCGGTGTACGTGCCGAACAGCTGCGGGATCAGCAGTCCGGCGAACAGCCCGAGGCAGGTGGCGCGCAGCACGCGGCGCGGGCTGTGCCGCTGCGGCGAGATGTAGCGGGTGTAGTCGCCGAGCAGGGTGATGAACGCGATCGGGCCGCTCAACCCCGCCGCCACCGCGGACAGCAGCCACGTCGGCCAGAACGAGCCGAGCAGATACGGGGTGCCGGGCGGGGCGACGGTGGTCGCGTCGGGTGCGTACGCGAGCAGGCCGAGCAGCAGGAGCGCCGTCATGCCGACGGCGAGGATCCGGCTCATGCGCAGCAGCAGCCGGTAGCCGTACACCGCGCCGACGACCGTACAGCCGGCGAGCAGCGCGTACACCAGGGCGTGGGCCGCTGCGCCCGTCGGCACTCCGGCGATCCGGGACAGCGTGCCCAGCATCACGTCGCCGCCGATCCACAGGGTAAGGGCGGTGTAGCCGAGCGAGAGCAGCAGTCCGACGACCGAGCCGACGAGCCGGCCGCGCACCCCGAAGGCCGCGCCGCTGGACGTCGACAGATTGGTGGCGGTGCGCAGCGAGACGAGGGCGAGCGGGGCGGTGACCGCCACACCGACGGCCGTGCCCGCCACGACCGAGGTGACGGCCGGCCAGAGGCCGAGGCCGAAGGAGACCGGCAGCCAGCCGAAGACGATCACGCCCAGGCAGAGGTTCGACCCCAGCAGGATCGAGACGAGGTCGCGCGGGGTGCTGGTGCGCTCCTGCTCCGGGATGGTGTCGACCCCGCGTTGTTCCATCGGCATACGGCTGCCCCTGACGCTCGACTGTTTGAATGCCGCTCAATGTGGCCCAGGGGATGCGGACCCGTCAATGCTTCCCAGAAAAGAAACTCATGATTAGAGTGTCGTTCAAACAGGAGGTGTTCCAGACGTGCGACTGACCCCCACGGAGCGCGACCGGCTGCTGCTCTTCGGCGCCGCCGAGCTGGCTCGGGCCCGCCGGGCCCGCGGCCTGAGGCTCAATGTCCCCGAAGCCACCGCGCTGATCGCCGACACGGTCTGCGAGGCCGCCCGGGACGGACGGCGGCTGGCGGAGGCGATCGAGGCGGCGCGCGCGGTGCTCGGTCCGGGCGATGTGCTGCCCGGGGTGGCGGACGTCGTGACCGAGGTGCACGTCGAGGCGGTCTTCGACGATGGCTCGCGACTCGCGGTCGTCTCCGACCCGATCGGAGGCGGCTCCCTGGGCGGTGCCGCGCCCGGCGCGGTCGTGCCGGGGCCCGCCGACGTCGAGCCGGAGCCGGTGGTGCGGCTCACGGTGATCAACACCGCGACCGTGCCGGTCAGTGTCACCTCCCACTTCCACTTCTTCGAGGCGAACCCGCGCCTCGACTTCGACCGGGCCTCGGCCTACGGCATGCGGCTGTGCGTGCCCGCGGGGTCCTCGGTCCGCTTCGGCGCGGGCGAGCAGTCCGAGGTCGGGCTGCTCCCGATCGGCGGCGCGCGCGTGGCCATCGGGTTCGCCGGCCTGGTGGACGGTCCGCTGGACGCGCCGGGCGCGAGAGAGGAGGCGCTGCGCCGGGCGGCGGCATGCGGCTATCTGGGCGCGACGCCGGCCGAAACGTCCGGGGCCGCACGGGACAGCCGGCCCGCACAGGACCCGCGGCCCAGGCAGCAGGCACCGCAGGACACCCCGCAGGACGACCAGGCACCACAGGACGACCAGGCACCACAGGACATCCCGGAGGAGGACCGGTGACCGGCATGGATCCCCACGAGTACGCGGCCGTGCACGGCCCGCGGGCCGGCGACCGCGTGGTCCTCGGCGACTCCGGACTCGTCGTACGTGTCGAGGACGACTCCCAGAAGCCCGGCGACGAGTTCCTCGCCGGCTTCGGCAAGACCGCCCGCGACGGACTGCATCTCAAGGCCGCCGCCGTCCGCGAGACCTGTGACGTGGTGATCAGCAACGTCCTGGTGATCGACGCCGTCCAGGGCATCCGCAAGGTCTCCATCGGCATCCGCGAGGGGCGCATCTGCTCGATCGGACGCGCCGGGAACCCCGACACCCTCGACGGGGTGGACGTCGTGGTCGGCACGGGGACCTCCATCGTCTCCGGCGAGGGCATGATCGCCACCGCCGGAGCCGTCGACACCCATGTCCATCTGCTCTCGCCGCGGATCATGGAGGCGTCGCTGGCCTCTGGCGTCACCACCGTCATCGGCCAGGAGTTCGGCCCGGTGTGGGGCGTCGGCGTCAACTCGCCCTGGGCGCTGAAGCACGCCTTCAACGCCTTCGACGCCTGGCCCGTCAACATCGGCTTCCTCGCCCGCGGTTCGTCCTCCGACCCGGCCCCGCTCGTCGAGGCGCTCGCCGAGGGCGGCGCGTCCGGGTTCAAGGTCCACGAGGACATGGGCGCGCACACCCGCGCGCTCGACACCGCGCTGCGGGTCGCCGAGGAGCACGACGTCCAGGTCGCCCTGCACAGCGACGGGCTGAACGAGTGCCTGTCGGTGGAGGACACCCTCCGCGTCCTCGACGGCCGCACCATCCACGCCTTCCACATCGAGGGCTGCGGCGGCGGTCACGTCCCGAACGTCCTCAAGATGGCGGGCGTGCCGAACGTGATCGGCTCCTCCACCAACCCGACCCTGCCCTTCGGCCGGGACGCCGTCGCCGAGCACTACGGGATGATCGTCTCCGTCCACGATCTGAAGACCGACCTGCCCGGCGACGCCGCGATGGCCCGGGACCGCATCCGGGCCGGGACGATGGGCGCGGAGGACGTGCTCCACGACCTCGGCGCGATCGGCATCACCTCCTCCGACGCCCAGGGCATGGGCCGCGCGGGCGAGACGGTGCGCCGGACGTTCGCGATGGCCGGGAAGATGAAGGCCGAGCTCGGCCCGATGGCGGGCGACGGCGCGCACGACGACAACGCCCGAGTCCTGCGCTACGTCGCCAAGCTGACGATCAACCCCGCCATCGCCCACGGCCTCGCGCACGAGATCGGCTCCATCGAGGTCGGCAAGCTCGCCGACATCGTGCTGTGGCGTCCGCAGTTCTTCGGCGCGAAGCCGCAGCTCGTCCTGAAGTCGGGCTTCCCCGCGTACGGAGTGACGGGCGACCCGAACGCGGCGACGGACACCTGTGAACCACTGGTCCTCGGACCGCAGTTCGGGGCGTACGGTGCGACGCCGGCGGACATCTCCGTCGCCTTCGTGGCACGCGCGGCGACCGAACTTGGCTCCGACCACATGCCCACCCGCCGCCGCAGGGTCGCGGTCCGCGGCACCCGCGGCATCGGCCCCGCCGACCTCCGGCTCAACTCCCGCATCGGCGACGTGGGGGTCGACGGCCGCACCGGCCTCGTGACCCTCGACGGCGACCCGATCCGCTCCGAACCCGCCGACGCGATCTCCCTCAACCGCCTCTACTTCCTCTAGGACGTCACCCATGTTCCGCATGCCGCCCGAATGGGCCGCCCACGAGCGCACCTGGATGGCCTGGCCCGGCCCCAACCCCACCTTCACCGACGCCGAGGAACTCGCCGAGGCCCGCAGCGCGTGGGCCTTTGTGGCCCATGCCGTACGCCGCTTCGAACCGGTGACCATGGTGGTGGGCACCGGGCAGTCGGCGTCCGCGCGCGAACTGCTCGGGCCCGACATCGAGCTGGTCGAACGCGACCTGGACGACGCCTGGATGCGGGACATCGGTCCCACCTTCACCACGGACGGCTCCCGACTGGCCGCCGTGGACTGGGTGTTCAACGGCTGGGGGGCCGCCGACTGGGCGCGCTGGGACCACGACAAGAAGATCGCCCGCCACGTCGCCGACATCGCGGGCGTCGAGGTCCACCCCTCACCGCTGGTCAACGAGGGCGGCGCGATCCACGTCGACGGCGAGGGCACGGTTCTGCTCACCGACACGGTCCAGCTCGGCCCGGAGCGCAACCCCGGCTGGACGCGCCCGCAGGTCGAGGCCGAGATCCACGCCCGGCTCGGCACGACCAAGGCCATCTGGCTGCCGCGCGGCCTCAGCGGCGACTACGGCATGTACGGCACCCGCGGCCATGTCGACATCGTCGCCGCCTTCGCCGGGCCCGGCGTCGTCGTCGCCCACACCCAGCCCGATCCCACGCACCCGGACCACGAACTGTGCAAGGCGAACGTGGCGCTGCTGCGCTCGCAGACCGATGCGAAGGGCCGCCGTATCGAGGTGGTGGAGGTCCCCGCCCCGACCGTGCTCCGGGAGGACGGCGAGTGGGTCGACTACTCGTACATCAACCACTACGTGTGCAACGGCGGTGTGGTCCTGTGCGCCTTCGACGACCCCCGCGACGAACTGGCGGCGGGCATCTTCCGGCGGCTGTACCCGGGCCGGACGGTCACGCTGGTGGACGCGCGCGCGATCTTCGCGGGCGGGGGAGGCATCCACTGCATCACCCAGCAGCAGCCGAAGGTCTTCAGGACGGCCCACGGCGAGCGCCGACGATCAGGTAGAACATACGCGTGAATGAGTCGCACACCTCCCCGGCTGCCCGCGGGGCCGCCTTCGGCGCCGCTTCCGGAGCCGCCGTATGACCCCCGCCGCCCGGCGGCGCAACATCGCGCCGCCCCGTGAGTCCGTCCTCGCCGCCGCCATGGCCACCATCGCCGAGCGCGGTCTCGACGGGCTGACCATGGCGGGGCTCGGCCGGGAGGTCGGCATGAGCAGCGGCCATCTCCTCTACTACTTCCGCACCAAGGACGAGCTCCTGCTGCGGACCCTGGAGTGGAGCGAGGGCCGGCTGGGGGCCGAGCGCAGCGCACTGCTGTCCCGGCAGGCGCCCACCGCCGAGCGGCTCGACGCGTATGTCGATCTCTATGTGCCCGACGGCCCGCGCGATCCGCACTGGACGCTGTGGCTGGAGGTCTGGAACCGCTCGCAGAACGCCGACGACGAGGCCCGCGCCCGCCAGGCCGCCATCGAGGGGGCCTGGCACCGGGATCTCGTCGCCCTGCTGGCGGAGGGGATCTCCCGCGGCGAGTTCCGACCCGTCGACCCCGACCGCTTCGCCGCCCGCCTCCGTGCGCTGCTCGACGGCTTCAGCGTCCACGTCGCCGTCGGCATCCCCGGCACCGGACGCGAGCACGTCCTGACCCATGTCAGGGAGTTCCTCCGCGACGCGCTGCTGCGGGAAAGCGCCTGATCATCGGGGGTGCCGGCCGGGCGCGGGTTCCGGGGCGGGACGGACCGCCCGCATACTGAGACCACCGTCCACGGAACGGGTGCGATGTGGCAGACTGCCAGCGTGCTTTCGTTCGCCATGATTATCGGCAGCAGGCGCGCCGGTCCGCAGTGATCGCCTCATACCACCATGTATGACGCGGCCACCGTGCCCCAGACCCGCGCGCAGACCTCTCGCACCCGCGAGGGGTTTTTTCGTTTTACGGCCTCACCCGGCCGGAAGCGAGCCGCACGCGGAGACGGGGGCAAGTGGAGCCAGTATTTCCGGAGCCACTCATCCGACAGGAGTCAGGACAGCCATGACCACACAGGCCACGGACACGGATACCGACGACGCCTTCCATGTCTTCGACACGACCCTGCGCGACGGCGCGCAGCGTGAGGGCATCAACCTCACCGTCGCGGACAAGCTGACGATCGCCCGGCACCTGGACGAGTTCGGCGTGGGGTTCATCGAGGGCGGCTGGCCGGGTGCCAACCCCCGTGACACCGAGTTCTTCGCCCGCGCGCAGCAGGAGATCACCTTCCGGCACGCGCAGCTGGTGGCGTTCGGCGCCACCCGTCGCCCGGGAGCGAAGGCGGCGGACGATCCGCAGGTGCGGGCGTTGCTGGAGTCGGGCGCGCCGGTGGTCTGCCTGGTCGCCAAGTCGCACGACCGGCATGTGGAACTGGCCCTGCGCACCACTTTGGAGGAGAACCTGGAGATGGTCCGCGACACCGTCTCCTTCCT
>NZ_JBHXSL010000060.1:0-44011 GCF_042714725.1 Streptomyces sp. NPDC058685 | reverse complement strand
ATGGCCGGAAAGAAGGACGTACGGCTCGTGTCCTTCCGGCAGTTCTGCGACTGGCTCGACGTCCAGGACCCGCAGGTGCTCGCCAAGCTCTGCTCGCTGGAGGTCGGCCAGGCCCCGGCGGGCGGCTGGAACACCTTCTTCAAGACCGCCTGACACACGGCCCCACGGACGCGCAGGGGGGCGCGGAAGATCGCCGGAAGCGCCATGCGAAACTTTTCACATGAGTATTCGCCGTGCCCCCCGCGCCGTCCTGCTGGCCTCCTGTGCCGCGGCCGGCGCGCTCGTCCTGTCCGGCTGCACCGGCGAGGACTCAGGGAAGTCGGGCGGTGGCGGCGACACCAACTTCGTCACCGACACGGGCGGCATCTCCACCGTGGCGAAGGGGAAGCGCACGGCGCCCCACAAGCTCGCCGGTGAGACCCTCGACGGCGCGCAGCTCGACATCGCCGACCTCAAGGGCAAGGTCGTCGTGATGAATGTCTGGGGTTCCTGGTGCCCGCCGTGCCGTGCCGAGGCGCGGCACTTCGCGAAGGTGGCCAAGGAGACCAAGCCGAAGGGCGTGGAGTTCGTCGGGATCAACACCCGTGACGCCAACAAGGGCCCGGCCATCTCCTTCGAGAAGGATTACGGCATCGAGTACCCGAGCCTTTACGACCCGGCGGGCAAGCTGATCGTCACGGGCTTCCCGAAGGGCAGTCTCAATCCGCAGGCCATTCCCTCCACGATCGTCCTCGACCGTGACGGAAAGATCGCCGCGCGTTCGCTGAAGGCGCTCGACGAGAGCGAACTGCGCAAGCTCGTCGAACCGCTGATCGCGGAGAAGTGATGAACGAGACGGTCTTCAGCGGGGCCCTGCTGCTCGCCCTGCCCATCGCCGTACTCGGAGGGCTGGTCTCCTTCTTCTCGCCGTGCGTCCTGCCGCTGGTCCCCGGCTACCTCTCGTACGTCACGGGGGTCACCGGAACCGACCTCGCCGAGGCCAGGCGGGGCCGGATGGCCGCCGGCGCGGCGCTCTTCGTCCTCGGCTTCTCCGCCGTCTTCATCTCCGGCGGCGCGCTCTTCGGCTACTTCGGCTGGACGCTCCAGGAGCACCGGGAGACGCTGACCACCGTCCTCGGTGTGCTGATGATCGTCATGGGGATCTTCTTCGTGGGCCTCATGCCGTGGTTCACCCAGCGTGAATTCCGCTTCCACAAGCGGCCGGTGACCGGGCTGGTCGGCGCGCCGGTGCTGGGCGCCCTGTTCGGCATCGGCTGGACCCCGTGCATCGGACCCACCCTGACCTCGGTCAACGCGCTCGCCGCTGAACAGGCCAGCGCGGGCCGCGGGGCGATCCTGACCGCCGCGTACTGCGTCGGGCTGGGGCTGCCGTTCATCCTCGCCGCGATCGCGTTCCGCAAGGCGCTCGGCGCGTTCGGCTGGGTCAAGCGGCACTATGCGTGGGTGATGCGGATCGGCGGCGGCATGATGGTCGCGACCGGTCTGCTGCTGCTCACAGGTGCGTGGGACAGCATGGTCCAGGAGATGCAGGGCTGGTCCGAAGGCTTCCAGGTGGGGATCTGATCCATGAGCAAGACCGAGACCGAAGAGCAGCGGGACAGCGGGGAGTACGCCGCCGCCGGTGCGCAGCTCTCCACCGCCCCCGTCGAGGAGGCCCCCGTCTCCGGGCCTTCGTTCGGGGTCGTCGCCTGGGCCCGCTGGTTCTGGCGGCAGCTGACCTCGATGCGGGTCGCGCTGATCCTGCTGTTCCTGCTCTCGCTGGGCGCGATCCCGGGCTCGCTCGTGCCGCAGAACAGCGTGGACGAGCTGAAGGTGCAGTCGTGGAAGGCCACCCACGAGTTCTGGACGCCCCTCTTCGAGCGGCTCCAGCTCTTCGACGTCTACAGCTCGGTGTGGTTCTCGGCGATCTACATCCTGCTGTTCGTCTCTCTCATCGGCTGCATCGTGCCGCGCACCTGGCAGTTCGTCGGCCAGCTCCGCAGCCGCCCGCCGGGCGCGCCGGGCCGGCTGAACCGGATGCCCGCGTACACGACGTGGCGTACGGAGCAGGACGCCGAGCACGTACGTGAGGCCGCGCTCACGATCCTGCGGCGCCGCCGGTTCCGCGCCCACACCGTCGGCAACGCCGTCGCCGCCGAGAAGGGCTATCTGCGCGAGACCGGCAACCTCCTCTTCCACATCGCGCTGATCGTGATGCTGGTGGCGTTCGCCGCGGGTCAGCTCTTCAAGTCCGAGGGCGGCAAGCTGATCGTCGAGGGCGACGGGTTCTCCAACACGCTCACCCAGTACGACGACTTCAAGTCCGGCTCGCTGTTCAGCACGGACGAGCTGTCGCCGTTCAGTTTCACGCTCGACCGGTTCACGGGGACGTACGCCAAGAGCGGCCCGCAGCGCGGTACGCCGCGCACCTATGAGGCCGCCGTCTCCTTCACGCGCGCCGACGGCACCGAGGGCACGAAGACCATCGAGGTCAACAAGCCCCTGGTGTTCGACGACACCAAGGTCTATCTCAACGGCCACGGGTACGCGCCCGTCGTCACCGTCCGGGACGGCAAGGGCAACGTGGTCTTCAACGGCGCCGTGCCGCTGCTGCCCATCGACAACAACGTCACCTCGACCGGCGCGATCAAGGTGATGGACGGCTACCGGGACAAGACCGGAAGGAAGGACCAGCTCGGTTTCCCGGCGATGTTCGTGCCCACGTACGCGGGCAAGGGCAAGGGCCAGATGTTCTCGCAGTTCCCGGGGCTGGAGTTCCCGGTGCTGAACGTCGGCGCCTACCACGGCAGCCTGGGCGTCGACTCGGGTCTGCCGCAGAACGTGTACCAGCTCGACAGCCGCAAGATGAAGCCGTTCAAGGACGCCGACGGCAACATCCTGAAGAAGAACCTGCTGCCCGGTGAGACCCTGACGCTCCCCGACGGCGCGGGTTCCATCACGTTCGAGAAGGACGTGAAGGAGTGGGCGACGTTCCAGATCACGCACCAGCCGGCCACCGGCTGGGCGCTGACCGGAGCGATCGTCGCCATCGCGGGTCTGATCGGCTCCCTGTTCATCCAGCGCCGCCGCGTCTGGGTGCGGGCCGTCACCGGCGACGACGGTGTCACCGTCGTCGAGATGGCGGGCCTCGGTCGCAGCGAGTCCGCGAAGCTGCCCGAAGAACTGGCCGACCTGGCCGCGACCCTCAACACAGAGGCGCCCACCGCGCCCGAACCAGTGGAAGTTTCTTCCGAAGGGGCTGAGAAGTGACTCTCGCCGCCGCAACCAACGAGAACCTGGCGAACATCAGCAATGTGCTGATCTATTCGGCGATGGCCGTCTACACGCTGGCCTTCTTCGCCCACATCGCCGAGTGGGTCTTCGGCAGCCGCAGCAAGGTCGGCCGCACGGCCGCCGCGCTGACCGGTGCCGCCTCCGCCGCGGCCCCGGCGGTCACGGTCCGCTCGAAGCAGGGCGGTTCGACCGCCGTGCTCGACCGGCCGAAGATCGTCACGCGCTCGGCGGCGGGCACCCGCGACGTCCCGGACGGGCCCGGCGCTGCCGGCGGCACGGAGAAGGGCGATCTGTACGGACGGATCGCCGTCTCGCTGACCGTTCTCGCGTTCCTCATCGAGGCCGGCGGCGTCGTCGCACGGGCCATGTCGGTGCAGCGCGCCCCCTGGGGCAACATGTACGAGTTCTCCATCACCTTCTCCACGGTGGCGGTCGGCGCGTACCTCGCGTTCCTGCTCGCGAAGAAGAACATCCGCTGGGTCGGTCTGCCGCTGGTCACCACGGTCCTGCTGGACCTGGGCATCGCGACCACCGTGCTCTACACCGAGAGCGACCAGCTCGTACCGGCGCTGCACTCGTACTGGCTGTGGATCCACGTCTCCACCGCGATCATCTGCGGCGCGGTGTTCTACCTGGGCGCGGTCGGCACGGCGCTGTACCTCTTCCGCGACTCGTACGAGAACAAGCTCGCCAAGGGCGGCAGGCCCGGCGCCTTCGCCACCTCGGTCCTCGACCGGCTGCCGTCCGCGGCCTCGCTGGACAAGTTCGCCTACCGCGTCAACGCGGCGGTCTTCCCGCTGTGGACGTTCACGATCATCGCGGGCGCGATCTGGGCGGGCGACGCATGGGGCCGCTACTGGGGCTGGGACCCCAAGGAGGTCTGGTCCTTCATCACCTGGGTCGCGTACGCCTGTTACCTGCACGCCCGCGCGACGGCCGGCTGGAAGGGCCGCAAGGCCGCCTACCTGGCACTGATCGCCTTCGGCTGCTGGCTGTTCAACTACTACGGCGTGAACATCTTCGTGACCGGCAAGCACAGCTACGCGGGCGTCTGAGACTCCCACTCCTCGCCGAGGCCGGTTCCTGTGACCCACGTCACCGGAACCGGCCTTTGCCGTGCGGACAGTTGGACGCCGTTGCTCCGCAACGGGTGGCCACCGTCTCCGCCGGTGGGGCCGGGTCAGTCCGCCGAGATCGCGTCCAGCTGGGCGCGCAGGTGGACGTGCGAGTCCACGCCGCGCACGTCGGTGCCCGGATCGCACTCGTAGAAGAAGACCAGCGACATCAGCTCCTCCGCGGGCGCGTCCGCCGGCGGAGGCAGCACCCGGTGACGGCCCGAGCGCCAGCGGCCGTCCGTCCAGCGGGCCATCAGATCACCGATGTTGATGGTGAAGGCGTCCGGGGCGAAGGGCGCGTCCTCCCAGCCGGCCTCGTCGGTGAAGACCTGGAGGCCGCCCCTGCCCTCCTGCCGGTCGAGGACCGTGACCGTGCCGAAGTCGGTGTGCGGGCCGATGCGGAACTGGCCCGGCTGCGGGTCTCCGATGCGGTCCCGGCTCGGGTACCAGTTGATGTTGAAGCCCCAGGTCGGGTGTCCCGTGTGGCGGGTGAAGAAGGACTCCGGCTCGCCGAGCGCGACCGCGAGGAGCTCCAGAAGACCGTCCGACAGGGCCCGCATCTGCCCGAGGTACGTCTCGACCAGCGCCTTGAGCCGGGGCACCTCACCGGGCCAGGTGTTGGGCAGGAACCACTCGGCGTCGACGGCCGCGTCGCCGGTCGGCTCGTCGGCCGCGAAGGACAGCGACTCCTTGAGGTCCGGCGGTGTCTCGGTGCCCTCCGCATAGCCGTTGGCCTCGGCGCCCGGGCCGAGCCAGCCGCGGCCGCCGGGGCGT
Source organism: Streptomyces sp. NPDC058685 (assembly GCF_042714725.1). Taxonomy (NCBI): domain Bacteria; kingdom Bacillati; phylum Actinomycetota; class Actinomycetes; order Kitasatosporales; family Streptomycetaceae; genus Streptomyces; species Streptomyces sp. NPDC058685. The sequence goes on along the minus strand of NZ_JBHXSL010000060.1, from coordinate 38,849 downwards.
ACCGCGTACGGCTCCTTCACCGTCCGCGGCAGCCGGAAGAACTCCCGTGCCGCGCCGCGGATCTCCGCCCGCACCTCAGGGTCGACTCCGTGACCCGTGACGAGCAGGAAGCCCGCGCGGCGCAGGGCCTCGTCGACGACCGCCGCGAGGTCCGCGCGGTCCGCTGTGCCCCCTTCGTGCCAGTGGCGCAGATCGATGGTGGGAATCCCGCGTCCGGTCACCGAAGTCCTCTCAGCGGTCGTCTTCCTCGCGCTCGCGGCGCCGCAGCTCCTCCGCGTCGGCGTCCTTCGCCGCCTGGGCCTCGTCCGCGTCCTTCGCCGCCCGTGCGTCCTTCTCGGCCTTCTCGTCCTTCAGGGACTTGAGGAAGTCGGGGTTGTCGTCCGGGGCGACCCACTGGGTGCGGCGACGCTCGAACGGCGAGCCGCCGCCTCGCGCGCCCTTGCGGGGGCGGCCCGCGACCAGCCAGGCGACGGGGCCGATCAGTACCTCTCCGAAGAGCAGCACGATGATCACCCAGACGACCTTCGGCAGGTGCCGGACCTCCTTCTCGGGAGTGTTCAGGCAGTCGATGAAGGCGTAGATCCACAGGGCCAGGACCAGGAGGAAGGGCAGATACCTGAGCATGGTCGTACGGTCCCCCAGGAAGAGGCGGAAGGGCGCGGAACGGGCCCCGGTGACGCGGCCAGGGTAGCTCGTACCGGATACTGGAGCGCATGGCTTACGACGATCTTCGCTCCCTGCTCAGGGCGCTGGAGCGCGAGGGTGACCTCAAGCGCATCAAGGCCGAGGTCGACCCGTATCTCGAGGTCGGCGAGATCGTCGACCGGGTGAACAAGGCCGGCGGCCCGGCCCTGCTCTTCGAGAACGTGCGCGGCTCGGCGATGCCCCTGGCGATGAACGTGTTCGGTACGGACCGCAGGCTGCTCAAGTCGCTCGGACTGAAGTCCTACTCCGAGATCAGCGACAAGATCGGCGGGCTGCTGAAGCCCGAGCTGCCGCACGGTTTCGTCGGGGTTCGCGAGGCGTTCGGCAAGCTCGGCACGATGGTGCACGTCCCGCCGAAGAAGGTGAAGGACGCCCCGGTGCAGGAGGTCGTCCTGCACGGCGACGACGTCGACCTGGACCGGCTGCCGGCGCTGTTCACCTGGCCCGAGGACGGCGGCTCCTTCTTCAACCTGGGGCTGACGCACACGAAGGACCCGGAGTCGGGGGTGCGCAACCTCGGTCTCTACCGGCTCCAGCGCCACGACCGGAACACCATCGGCATGCACTGGCAGATCCACAAGGACAGCCGCAACCACTACCAGGTGGCGGCCAGGCGCGGGGAGCGGCTGCCGGTCGCGATCGCCTTCGGCTGCCCGCCCGCGGTCACCTACGCCTCCACGGCGCCGCTCCCGGGCGACATCGACGAGTACCTGTTCGCGGGCTTCGTCTCGGGCAAGCGGATCGAGATGGTCGACTGCAAGACCGTTCCGCTCCAGGTCCCGGCGCAGGCCGAGGTCGTGCTGGAGGGCTGGCTGGAGCCCGGGAAGACGCTTCCCGAGGGGCCGTTCGGCGACCACACCGGCTTCTACACGCCGCAGGAACCGTTCCCGGCGCTCACCATCGACTGTGTGACCATGCGCAAGCGGCCGCTGCTCCAGTCCATCGTGGTGGGCCGTCCGCCGACCGAGGACGGTCCGCTGGGTCGTGCGACGGAGCGTTTCTTCCTGCCGCTGCTCAAGATCATCGTGCCGGACATCGTGGACTACCACCTCCCCGAGTCGGGCGGCTTCCACAACTGCGCGATCGTCTCGATCGACAAGAAGTACCCGAAGCACGCGCAGAAGGTCATGCACGCGATCTGGGGCGCGCACATGATGTCGCTGACGAAGCTGATCGTGGTCGTCGACGCCGACTGCGACGTGCACGATCTGCACGAGGTCTCCTGGCGCGCCCTCGGCAACACCGACTACGCCCGGGACCTGACCGTGGTCGAGGGGCCGGTGGATCATCTCGACCACGCCTCCTACCAGCAGTTCTGGGGCGGCAAGGCGGGCATCGACGCGACGCGGAAGCTTCCCGAGGAGGGATACACCCGGGACGGCGGCTGGCCGGAGATGGTCGAGTCCGACCCGGAGACGGCGGCGAAGGTCGACCGCCGCTGGAAGGAGTACGGCCTGTGAGCCCGATCGCCGTGGGCGGCCCCGCCCTGTTCCTCGGGGCCGACACACCGTGCGTCGCCCTGCTGCGCCCGGAGATCGACCCCACCCGGCCGGAGGTACGCGAGGCGGCCGAGCGCGCGGGCGTCACCCCCGAGGAGTTCGCCGGGCCGTCTGGCCTGTGGCAGCTGATCGCCGACCGTACGGACGGCGAGGGGCTGGAGGTCGCGCTGCCCGAGTTCGGCGACGCGGCGGCGGCCGACTTCGCGGAGCGGCTGCTGGCCGCCCTGGACGACCCGGAGGCGGAGTTCACCGAGACGCTGACGGTGTCAGGCCGAGGGCTGCTGCGCCTGGACGGTCGCCCGGCCGGTGGGGGCTTCGCGTTCCTGGCGCGGCTCACCCCGCCGGAGTCCTCTCCGCTCGATGTGGAGATCGGCTCCATGTCCACGGAGGACCTTCGCGCCGAGCTCGAACTGTTCCGGAGGAACCTCGGATGATGACGACCGCCGACGGCGTGGCCCGTCCGGGCCCGGCGCCGCAGCGCGGACGCACCAAGGCGTTTCTGCGCCTGGTGATGATCGAGCACTCGGTCTTCGCGCTGCCGTTCGCCTACATCGCCGCGCTGACCGCGATGTTCGAGCTGGACAAGAACATCCACTGGGGCCGGCTGCTGCTCGTCACCGTGGCGATGGTGGGGCTGCGGACCTTCGCGATGGCCTGCAACCGCATCATCGACCGGGAGATCGACGCCCGGAACCCGCGCACGGCCTCGCGCGAACTGGTCACCGGAGCGGTGAGTGTGCGCTCGGCGTGGACCGGGGCGCTCGTCGCCCTGGTGGTCTTCCTGGGCGCCGCCGCCGCGCTGAACCCGCTGTGCCTGGCGCTCGCGCCCATCGCGGTGATTCCGATGGTGGTCTATCCGTACGGCAAGCGGTTCACCGACTTCCCGCACGCCATCCTCGGTCTCGCCCAGGCCATGGGCCCGGTCGGCGCCTGGATCGCGGTCACCGGGTCGTGGTCGTGGGACGCGGTGATCCTCGGACTCGCGGTCGGCATCTGGATCGGCGGCTTCGACCTGATCTTCGCCTGCCAGGACGTCCAGGCGGACCGGGCCCACGGCGTGAAGTCGGTCCCGGCCCGGTTCGGCATCCCGGCGGCGCTGTACGGCGCACGCGGCTGCCACGTCGTGACGATGGCGCTCTTCGTCTGGTACGCGCTGGCGACGGACGCGGGCGTGTTCCTGTGGCTGGGCCTCGCGCTGGTGGCGGCGGCGTTCCTCTACGAGCACTCGATCGTGCGCCCGCACGACCTGTCCCGGCTGAACAGGGCGTTCTTCACGGTCAACGGGTTCATCGGCATTGCCCTGTTCGTGTGTGCGCTGCTCGATCTTCTGGTTCGCGGCCTGACCGTGTAGCTACGGTGCGCCTACCATCGGGTGCAGGGAATGGAGGCCGACGTGACCATCTCGGAGAGCGACCGCCTGCACGCGCAGCTCAGCCGGTTCGAGGACATGTTCCCCGGATACCGGACGGAGATTGTCGAGGGCAACATCGTGATGAGTCCGGTCGAACCACACCATGCCGAGACCATCCGGCGTGTGTGGAACGCGCTGGAGTCCCAGGTCCCGGAGGAGTGGGGCTTCCTCAGTGATGTCGCCGTACCCATGGACGACACCAACGAGTTCTGCCCCGACCTCGCCGTGATCCCCGCCGCCGAGGTGGCCAAGAACCTCAGCGCGTACTCTCCCGAACTCATCGAGATCGCGATCGAGGTGGTCTCGCCGAGCAGTGTGCGCAACGACTACGAGGTCAAGGACCGGGCGTACGCGCGGCGCGGCATTCCGCACTACCTGATCTTCGACCCGTACCGGCGGCACTGCGTGACGCTGTGGAACCCGGGTCCCGACGGCTACCTCGGGCGGGACACGATCCCGTACGGCAAGCAGGTCACCGTGGCGAGCGGCATCGGGACGCTCTCGGTCGACACCGCCGCGCTGCCCGTGGACCCCTCGGCCGCCTGACCCCGGCCGGGGAACGTCAGGCCCACCGCGTTCGGTTCCGGGTCCGCGCCGCCGGATAGGCTCACTGTGTGGAGCAAGGAGAAGTGAACGGCCGCCGGCCCTGGATCGTCGGAGTGTCCGGCGCGTCCGGGACGCCGTACGCCGCCGCCGTACTGCGTGGCCTGCTCGCCGCGGGCGAGAGTGTGGACCTGGTGGTCAGCCGGGCGTCGCGGCTGACGCTGCTCGACGAGACCGGCATCGCCTTCCGTGACGCGCACTGGCGCGACGATCTGCGGGAGTGGCTGGCGCGCGGTGCCGACGGCAAGCCGGGCACCTTCGCGGTGGACGTGGACGACGTCCGGCACTGGGCCGCAGGGGATCTGGCCGCCGGGCCGTCCTCGGGGTCGTATCCCGTCAAGGGGATGCTGATCGTGCCGGCGTCGACGGCGTCGGTGGCCGGGGTGGCGCTCGGACTGTCGAAGGATCTGCTCCAGCGGGCGGCGAGCGTGACGCTCAAGGAGCGCCGGCCCCTGGTGGTCGCGGTCCGCGAGACTCCGCTCAACGGGCAGACGCTCCGGCATCTGGTGACGCTGGACGAGGCGGGCGCCGTGGTGCTACCCGCCTCTCCTGCGTTCTACGCGGGGGCGACGCACATCCAGGACCTGGTGGACTTCGTCGCCGGGCGGGTGCTGGACGCGGCAGGGGTGCCGCACCGGCTCTACCGCCGCTGGGAAGGAGAGCTCGGTGGCTCTCGTACGGATTAGGGGGTGTCCGAAGACTCCCCCTCAGGCCTTCTTGCCGGCCTTGCGCGCCTTGTCGGTGCGGCGGGCGGCCGCGGGGTGGTGGGCACGCGAGCGGTTGGCCAGCTCCTGAAGCTGTCGCATGTGGGCGTGGGCCATCTCGATCGTGTACACGGTGAAGCACGCTCCTGAAGGATCGTCGCTGATTTTTTGAAGGAATCGCAGGGTCACTGCCCCTGCATGCCTTAGATTCTATACGTAAACTCGCTGGATCGCTGAACAATGGAAGGCTCCAGGCATATGGACGCGGTGGACAGGCAGCTCATCCAGGCGCTGCGGGAGAACGGCAGAGCCTCGTACGCCGAGCTCGGACGGCTTGTGGGCCTCTCCGGGCCGAGCGTCACGGACCGCATCAACCGCCTCGAAGCGGCGGGCGTCATCACCGGTTACCGCGCCACCGTCGACTCGGCCTCGCTCGGTCTCGGTGTCACCGCGCTCATCGGCATCTCGCTCTCCGACGCCGCCGACCACGAGGACGTGGCCCGCCGGCTGAAGGACCTCGCCGAGATCGAGGACTGCTGGTTCATCGCGGGCGACGACTCGTACATGCTCAAGGTGCGGGCGAGCGACGTGGACGGTCTGGAGAAGACGATCCGCAGGCTGTCCGGCACCCGGGGCGTCTCCCGCACCCGTACCACCATCGTGCTGTCCACGAAGTGGGAGAACCGGGTCGGCGACTTGCCCGAGGAGAGCTGGACGTAGTCTTGCTGGGTTGGTGGAGCCCGATTGGCATACGTATGGGAGGCCGTCGCACATGGACGTGGGACTCAAGCGCGAGCTCGAGGAGAAAGTCCGGGCCGGAGAGCGGCTGACCCGTGAGGACGGTATCGCCCTCTACGAGTCGGACGATCTCGCCTGGCTCGGGGGCCTCGCCCACGAGGTGCGCACGCGCAAGAACGGCGACGTCGTCCACTTCAACGTCAACCGTCACCTCAACATGACGAACGTGTGCACCGCGTCGTGCGCCTACTGCTCGTTCCAGCGCAAGCCGGGCGAGAAGGACGCGTACACGATGCGCATCGAGGAAGCCGTCCGCCTCGCCAAGGCGATGGAGGGCGAGAACCTCACCGAGCTGCACATCGTCAACGGCCTCCACCCCAACCTGCCGTGGCGCTACTACCCGCGGTCCCTCAGCGAGCTGAAGAAGGCGCTGCCCAACGTCTCGCTGAAGGCCTTCACCGCCACCGAGATCCACCACTTCGAGACGATCTCCGGGATGTCGGCCTCCGACATCCTCGACGAGCTGATCGAGGCGGGCCTCGAGTCGCTCACCGGCGGCGGCGCCGAGATCTTCGACTGGGAAGTGCGTCAGCACATCGTCGACCACCGCACCCACTGGGAGGACTGGTCGCGCATCCACCGCCTCGCGCACTCGAAGGGTCTGAAGACCCCGAGCACGATGCTGTACGGGCACATCGAGGAGCCCCGTCACCGCGTCGACCACGTGCTGCGGCTGCGTGAACTCCAGGACGAGACCGGCGGTTTCCAGGTCTTCATCCCGCTGCGCTACCAGCACGACTTCGTCGACATGCAGGACGGCAAGGTCCGCAACCGCCTCCAGGCGCGCACCACCATGGCGACCGGGGCCGAGGCGCTCAAGACCTTCGCGGTCTCCCGGCTGCTGTTCGACAACGTCCCGCACGTCAAGGTGTTCTGGGTGATGCACGGTGTGCAGACCGCCCAGCTCGCGCTCCAGCACGGCGCCGACGACATGGACGGTTCGGTCGTCGAGTACAAGATCACGCACGACGCGGACAACTACGGCACGCCGAACAAGCTGACCCGCGACGATCTGCTCGACCTGATCCGCGACGCCGGCTTCCGGCCCGTCGAGCGCAACACCCGCTACGAGATCATCCGCGAGTACCCGGGCCCGGACGCCGACCGTCGTGAGTCGCCGCAGCCCATGCGCCTCTGATGGCCCTGGCGTTCACCCTGGATCCCGCCGTCGACCGCACGCTGCACGACGGCCTCGTCACGCTCTGGACCGATGTGTCCAACGCGGGCGGCGCCGTCGGCTTCGTGCCCCCGGTCACGGCCGATGCCGTGCGGCCCGAACTGGTCAAGCACCTCACGTCGATGACCGAGGGCCGCACCCGGCTGCTCGTGGGTCAGGACGCGAACGGCGAGGTCGCCGCCGCCGCCTTCCTCACCCTCAACACGCACCGGCTCATGCGGCACTGGATCTGGCTCTACACGGTCATGGTCCACCCCACCCATCAGGGCAAGGGATACGGCCGCGACCTCCTGGCCTCCGCGGCCGAGGCCGCCCGGGGTCTGGACGGCATAGAGGCGATACGGCTGACCTGCCGCGGCGGCACCGGCGCCGACCGGTTCTACGAGGCCTGCGGCTACAAGGAAGTCGGCCGGGTGCCCGGCGCGATCCGGGTCGCCGAGGGCGACGACCGCGACGACGTCGTGATGCTGCTACCGCTGTACTGAGCCGCCGGGGGTCGTGCTTCACTGGTTTGGCACGATCTGTCGTACGAAGAGAGAAGGCCCACCGTGTCCGCCAAGTCGAGCGCCGCGATCCGGTACACCACTCTGCGCCTCGCCATCTTCATCGGCTGCTTCCTCGCCGTGGGCGGTCTCGTGCAGATCGGCGCGCTCCCCAAGGGACTCGGCGACTCCAACTTCGTCTGGGTCGTTCTGCTGGCGCTCCTCATCTCCGCGCCGCTCAGCTTCGTCCTGCTGCGCAAGCAGCGCGACGCGATGTCCGAGCAGATCGTCACCAAGGTCGACCACGCGAAAGCGCGCCTGGACGCCAACCGGTCGCAGGAGGACGGCGCGGTGCAGTAGCCCGCGCCCAGCCCACCCCGACGACGGTCCGCGTCACCCTCGCACGACAGTCCGCGTCACACGCCCCGCACCCCGTGCGCGGAGCGCGGCGCACACGTCCGTCGCACTCCGCGGACGTTGTCTGCGTCACACACCCCGGACGGAAGCAGTCGCTTCCGCCGGGGTTTTCCGTTGCCCCGAGGGCCACTTGGGATTCCCCGCCCTCAAAGGGGTTCTTTGAGTAGCTCAAAGTTCAAGTGTTAACGTGTTCGACGTGACGACAGCAGTGCGCCTCCACGATGCCGCGAGCCCCCCGCTCGTGGCGCGCCTGCATGTCGATCTCTGCCGCTGTATGTCCGCGGTCTGTTGCCGCTCGGTCTGACCCCGGCATCTCAGCGGCGCCGCGCCATCGCGCACCGGGCGCCGCTCTCCTTGCTCCGTATGGCCCGCATCCCCTGTGTCCCCGCATCCGCCGTATCCACCCGATACGCCGCAACTGGAGTGTGTCCGTGTCCGCGAACGCCGCGTCCACCACGACGGAAGAGCCCTCGGGCTCCGGTTTCCGCATACCCAAGGTCCCGTTCTGGGCCCAGATCGTCGCCGGTCTCGTCCTCGGTGTCCTGCTCGGATGGCTCGCCCGCAGCCAGGACATCAACTGGCTCTACAAGACGCTGGAGCAGGTCGGCGACATCTTCGTCCAGCTGCTGAAGCTCGCTGTCGCGCCGCTGGTCTTCTTCGCCATCCTGGTGTCGATCACCAACCTGCGGAAGGTCAACAACGCCGCACGGCTGGCCACCCGCACCCTGCTCTGGTTCATGATCACCTCGCTGATCGCCGTCGCGATCGGTCTGGCCATCGGCCTGATCACCAACCCCGGCGCCGGTACCGGCCTGACCCCGAAGGACGGCGAGAAGCCCGAGCACGCGGGCAGCTGGATCGACTTCCTCACCGGCATCGTCCCCACGGACGTCATCACGCCGTTCACCGAGCTGAACGTCCTGCAGATCGTCTTCATGGCCGCCGTCGCCGGCGTGGCCGCACTCAAGCTCGGTGAGAAGGCCCAGCCGATCCTCACCCTCAGCGAGTCCGTGCTGGAGCTCCTCCAGAAGGCCCTGTGGTGGGTCATCCGGCTGGCGCCCCTCGGCACCGTCGGCCTCATCGGCTTCGCCATCGCCGACTACGGCTGGGACCTGATCGGCAAGTACGCGACCTTCACCGCCGACGTCTACATCGGCTGCGCGCTGGTCCTCTTCGGCGTCTACCCGCTGCTGCTCGCGACGGTCGCCAAGGTCAACCCGATCCAGTTCTTCCGGGGTGCCTGGCCCGCGATCCAGCTGGCGTTCGTCTCGCGCTCCTCGGTCGGCACGATGCCGGTGACCCAGAAGGTCACCGAGCGGCTCGGTGTGCCCAAGGAGTACACGTCCTTCGCCGTCCCGTTCGGCGCGACGACGAAGATGGACGGTTGCGCCGCGATCTACCCGGCGCTGGCGGCGATCTTCATCGCGCAGATCTTCGATGTGCAGCTGGGCATCCAGGACTACCTGCTGATCGCCTTCGTCTCGGTCGTCGGCTCGGCGGCCACGGCGGGTCTCACCGGCGCGACCGTGATGCTCACCCTGACGCTGTCCACGCTGGGTCTCCCGCTGGAGGGCGTGGGTCTGCTGATGGCGATCGACCCGATTCTGGACATGATGCGGACCGCGACGAACGTCGCCGGTCAGGCGCTCGTGCCCGTGATCGTCGCGGCCCGGGAGAAGATCCTGGACCACGACGCGTACAACTCGGCCACCTCGTCCCCGATCGACGAGGCCGAGCCGCGCGCGACCGAACAGAAGACGGCGGTGCCCGTCGCCGCCTGACCAGGTCGTGGCGCGTAGGTGAACAGCGTGAGACCCCCCTTCCGTAAGGGAGGGGGGTCTTTACGCGTCGTGCCGCCTTGCGGCTGGCCGTAGGCTTACCGCGGAGTAGGGGTGCGGGGGCGGAGGGATGTTCTGAGATGAGTGCGGTGAAGGGCGTGAAGAGCAAGCGCATGCCGAGGGCGGTGCGCGAGCGGCAGATGATGGACGCCGCTGTGCAGACCTTCGGGCAGCGCGGCTACCGGGCGGCCTCGATGGACGAGATCGCCGAGCTGGCGGGGGTCTCCAAGCCCCTGGTCTACCTGTATCTGAACTCCAAGGAGGAGTTGTTCACGGCGTGCATCCGCCGTGAGGCCGCCGCGCTCATCGCGGCCGTGGAGGCGGCGGTGGAGCCGGGGCTGCCGGCGGACCGGCAGCTGTGGGCCGGCCTCGCGGCCTTCTTCACGCACACCGCCGAGCACCCGGACGGCTGGGCCGTGCTGCACCAGCAGGCGCGGACGCACGGGGAACCGTTCGCGCTCGAAGTGGCCGCGATGCGCGACGAGATCGTCACCTTCGTGACCGGTCTGATCGCGACCGCGGCCCGCGAGGCGGGAGCGGCCCGGCAGGACCCCGAACTGGCCGACCGGGACGTGGCGGGCCTCGCGCAGGCGCTGGTCGGCGCGGCCGAGTCGCTGGCCGGGTGGATGAACCAGACCGGCACGGTATCGGCGAAGGAAGCCGCCGCGACGCTCATGAACTTCGCCTGGATGGGCCTCGGCGAGCTCATGAAGGGTGAACGCTGGTCCTCCCGCTGAGATGGATCCGGTCGCCGCTGCGGAGCTGGAACGCGGTGCCGGAGCCGGCCGGCTCGGCGGCGTACGTCACGGACGCGGGCAACAGCACCGGGGCCCTGAACTCGGCGCTCGCCGCCGTGAGTCGTGGGGAATCCGACTCCGCGAGGCAGCGGGCGAAGGTCCACATCCCGTGGGCGATCGCCCGGGGGAAGCCGAAGGCCCTGGCGGTCAGCGGATGCAGATGGATGGGGTTGCGGTCGCCGGAGGCCGCGCCGTAGCGGCGTCCCAGGTCCGCCGGGAGCTGCCAGGTGCCGACGGCGGGCAGACGCTCGTCGGGGGCGGGGTGGCCGGTGGCCAGGAGCCCTGTCTCCGGCGCGCGGCGGCCCGTGTCGTACGACGTCCGGTGCCGCGTCCCGGGCGCCGGGCGGTCTGTCTCCGACGACGTCCGGTGCCGGGCCAGATAGCCGCTGCGGGACTCCCACACGAGGTCGTCGTCCCGGTGCGCCCGGGTGACGATCGTGACCTCGGTGCCCCGCCGGTGCGGGGTGAGCGCCTCGGCGTGGACGGTCAGGACCGGCATGTCCTTCGGGTGCAGCGGCTGGTGCCCGGTGATCTCGATACGGGTGTGGACCAGCCCGAGCAGCGGGAGCGGGAAGCGCCGGGCGGCCATCAGGCGCATGACGAGCGGGAAGCCCAGGACATGCGGATAGGGGAGCGGGAGGGGTCCGTCGCCGGGGAAGCCGCAGATGCGGGCGTACGCGGCGAGGCGCGCGGGATCGATGCGGACGGGGCCGCCGATCCGGGTCGCGGGCAGTTCGGCGTCCGCGTGGATGCCGCGCTTCATCGGTGAGGTGAGGGCCCCACGGGCCAAGGTGAGGGCGAGTGGCACGTCAGGCTCCCAGCAGGCTCTGGCCGCAGACGCGCAGCACCTGACCGGAGACCGCACCGGACCCGGGGTGGGCGAACCAGGCCGTGGCCTCCGCGACATCGACGGGGAGCCCGCCCTGGGCGAGGGAGTTCATCCGGCGTCCCGCCTCCCGGACGAACAGCGGGACGGCGGCCGTCATCCGGGTCTCGATGAAGCCGGGCGCGACGGCGTTGACGGTGATGCCCCGGTCGGCGACGCGGGGAGCGAGGGAGCGGACGAGGCCGATGATCCCGGCCTTGCTCGCCGCGTAGTTGGTCTGGCCGGTGTTCCCGGCGATACCGGCGATGGACGAGGTCGCGACGATCCGGCCGCCGTCCCCGACCACCCCGGCCTTCAGGAGCGCGTCGGTGATGTCGAGTACGGCGGTGAGATTGACGTCCAGGACCGAACTCCACCGGTCCGCGGGCATGTTGACGAGGCGCCGGTCGCGGGTGACGCCCGCGTTGTGGACCAGGATGTCGAGGCCGCCGGGGAGTGCGGCCGTGATGCGGTCGGCCGCGTCGGCGGCGGTGATGTCGAGGGTGAGCGCGGTGCCGCCGATCCGGTCGGCGGTGGCCCGGAGGTCGGCCTCGGCCGAGGGCACGTCCAGGCAGAGGACGTCCGCGCCGTCGCGGGCGAGGGTCTCGGCGACGGCCGCCCCGATGCCGCGTGCCGCGCCGGTGACCAGAGCGGTACGGCCCGCGAGCGGGCGCGCGGGATCCGCGGCCTGCCCGTCGACCGCCGCCCGCTCCTCGTCCACCGCGCGCCCGGCGAGCTCGATGACCTGCCCGCTGATGTACGCCGACTTGGGCGAGAGCAGGAAGCGCAGGGTCGACTCGGCTGCGGCGGGAGCGGTGAGGCGGACGAGGTTGGCGGTGCGTCCGCGGCCCAGCTCCTTGCCCAGGGAGCGGGTGAATCCCTCCAGCGCCTGCTGGGCGGCGGCCTGGTGATGATCGTCCGCCGACAGCGGTGAGCCGAGGACGACCACCCGGCCGCCTGCCCCGAGCGACCGTACGGCCGGGTGCAGCGCCGCGTGCACCTCGGCGAGTCCGGTGGCGGAGCTGATACCGGTCGCGTCGAGGACGAGGGCGGCCGGCGTCTGCCGCTCCGCGGGTCCCTCGTCCGGCGCGATGAGCGGCAGTCCCGCGTCGGACAGCGGCTCCCGCAGCGCCGAGCTCCCGGCGGTGAGCCGCAGCAGCGGACCGTCCAGCGCGGGGGCGTCGGAGCTCCAGCGGCGCAGCGGGTGCGGCTGGGGCAGGCCGAGCCGCCGGGTCAGAAACCGGCCGGGTGCTGTGCGGGTGAGGTGCAGATAGCGATCGGCCATTGTCCTTGCTCCCAGCTCGGTCGTAGATTTACTCCAGAGTAAGGTTACTGACAAGTCAGGAGCTGGTCGAGATGTTCGCTCACGCGCCTCGCCGGATCGCGGTGATCGGTGGCAGCCGTATCCCCTTCGCCAGGTCCGACGGTGCCTACGCCACCGCCTCCAACCAGGAGATGCTGGGCGCCGCGCTGGACGGGCTCGTCGAGCGGTACGGCCTCCAGGAGCCGGACGCGGTGGGCGAGTTCGTCGCCGGCGCCGTTCTCAAGCACAGCCGCGACTTCAATCTCGCGCGGGAGACCGTCCTCGGCTCGGCACTCGACCCGCGGACCCCCGCGTACGACATCCAGCAGGCGTGCGGCACCGGGCTCCAGGCGATCATCGCCGTGGCGAACAAGATCGCGCTCGGCGCGGTGGACAGCGGGATCGCGGGCGGCGCGGACACCGCGAGCGACGCACCGCTCGGCGTCAACGACGACCTGCGCCGGATCCTGCTGGAAGCGCGCCGCGCGAAGAGCGCGGGCGGCCGGCTGCGGGCGCTCGCACGGATCCGGCCGGGGCATCTCGTGCCCGACATCCCGCGCAACGCCGAACCCCGCACCGGACTGTCGATGGGGGAGCACGCCGCGATCACCGCACGGGAGTGGGCGATCGGCCGCGCCGAGCAGGACGAGCTGACCGTCGAGAGCCACCGACGGCTGGCGGCGGCGTACGACCGCGGGCTCCTGGACGACCTCGTCGTGCCGTACCGGGGCCTGGCCCGGGACGGGAATCTGCGGCCCGGCTCCACCGTGGAGAAGCTCGCCACGCTCGAGCCGGTGTTCGGGACCGGCCACCCCGACGCGACGATGACCGCCGCCAACTCCACTCCGCTCACCGACGGCGCGGCCACCGTGCTGCTGGCGAGCGAGGACTGGGCGGCGGCGCGGGGGCTGCGGCCGCTCGCCTTCCTCACGGCGTACGAGACCGCCGCCGTCGACCATGTCGGCGGGCGGGACGGACTGCTGATGGCACCCGCGTACGCCGTCCCCCGGATGCTGGAGCGGGCCGGGCTCTCCCTCGGCGACTTCGATCTGGTGGAGATCCACGAGGCGTTCGCCTCACAGGTGCTCGCCACGCTGGCCGCCTGGGAGAAGCAGGGCCTCGCTCCCGTGGACCGGGCGCGGCTGAACGTCGCCGGCTCCTCGCTCGCGACCGGGCACCCGTTCGCCGCGACGGGCGCGCGGATCGTCGCCACGCTCGCCACGCTGCTGGCGGAGCGGGAGGGTCCGTGCCGCGGACTCGTCTCGGTCTGCGCGGCGGGCGGCCAGGGGGTCACGGCGATCCTCGAACGCGCCTGAACCCCGCCCTCCCGTGGGGCCGTTGCCCCGCAGCCACACCCCCGCACGTCCCACGCGCACAAGGAGTCGCCCGTGACCGTCGAACCGGTCGAGCCGAGCAAGAGCCTTCAGGGCGGTGTCGTACGCGAGGTCCGTCTGCCGCCGCTCATGCCCGTGGTCCGCCACGGTTCGCTCGCCGACATCCCCTTCGACAACGCGCGCGAGGCGCCCGCCGACGCCGTCCTCAGCCGCAAGGGCCCCGGCGGTGACTGGAAGGACGTGACGGCCGGGGAGTTCGCGGATCAGGTGCTGGCAGTGGCCAAGGGCCTGATCGCCGAGGGGCTGCGCCCCGGCGACCGGCTCGCGATCATGTCCCGTACGACCTACGAGTGGACGCTGCTCGACTTCGCGGCCTGGGCCGCCGGGCTGATCACCGTCCCCGTCTACCCGACCTCGTCCGCCTTCCAGGCCCGCTGGATCCTCCAGGACTCGGGGGCCGTGGCGTGCGTCGTGGAGGACACCGCCCAGGCGCGGCTGATCAGCCAGGAACGCAGGCAACTGCCCGACCTCACCCGGCTGTGGGCGTTCGCCACGGGCGCGGTGGACACGCTCATGAAGGCGGGCGCGCAGATACCCGACACGGTCGTCACCGCGCGGCGGGGCGGCCTGGGGCCGGAGTCGGTCGCGACACTGCTCTACACCTCGGGAACGACCGGCCGCCCCAAGGGCTGTGTCCTCACCCACGGGAACTTCTTCGCCGAGGTGGACAACGCGATCGAGCTGCTGCACCCGGTCTTCCGGTCGCTGAGCCGTGAACCCGCCGCCACGCTGCTCTTCCTGCCGCTGTCCCACGTCTTCGGGCGGATGGTGGCGGTGGCCTGTCTGCGGGCCCGTGTACGGCTGGGGCACGCACCCTCCATCCGGACCGAGGACCTGCTCGCCGACCTGGCCGGCTTCCGGCCCACCTTCCTGCTCGCCATCCCCTATGTCCTGGAGAAGGTCTTCAACACCGGCCGCGCGACGGCCGAAAAGCTCGGCCGGGCCTCGTCGTTCGACCGGGCGGCGAGGATCGCCCGGCGCTACGGGGAGGCGATGGAGGCGGCCCACCACGGCACCGGCCCGGGGCCCTCGCGCTCCCTGCGAGCCGCCCGCGCGCTGTACGACCCGCTGGTCTACCGGCGTATCCGTGCGGCACTCGGCGGAAAGGTCCGGTACGCGATCTGCGGAGGCTCACCGCTCGGACGCCGGCTCGCCGCCTTCTACGCCGGAGCCGGTGTCCAGGTCTTCGAGGGGTACGGGCTCACCGAGACGACGGCCGCTGCCACCGTGACGCCGCCGCTCAAGCCCCGGATGGGCACGGTCGGTTGGCCACTGCCCGGAACGGCGGTACGGATCGCCGACGACGGTGAGGTGCTGCTCCGCGGCGGCCAGGTGTTCAGCGGGTACTGGGACCGGGAGCGGGGTGCGATCGTGCCGGTGACCCGGGACGGCTGGTTCGCCACCGGCGACCTCGGCTCGATCGACGCGGACGGCTATCTGACCATCACCGGACGCACGAAGGACATTCTCATCACCTCGGCCGGGAAGAACGTCGCCCCGGCGCCGCTGGAGGACTGGCTGCGCGCACATCCGCTCGTCGGCCAGTGCATGGTGGTCGGCGACAACCGCCCCTATGTCACCGCCCTGTTGACGCTGGAGCCCGATGGCATCGCGCACTGGTGCCGTATGAAGAAGAAGCAGCACCTCACGGCGGCCCAACTGGCCGTGGACGAGGACCTGCTGGCGACGCTCCAGCGCGCGGTGGACGAGGCGAACCGGCTGGTGTCGAGGGCCGAGTCGATCCGCCGCTTCCGTGTTCTGGAAGGGGACTTCACGGAGGAGGGCGGCCATCTGACGCCATCGCTGAAGCTGCGGCGGAGCGCGATCGCTCGGGACTTCACGACGGAGATCGAGGGCCTCTACCGGTGACGGCGCACCACCACGGCGCCCGCCGTGGCAGGCGTCGGGCGGACCGGCGTCCAGCGGACCAGGGGTCCGGAAAAGGGCTCCGGAGTCACCCGGGGTGACGTGACCGGCACCCTGTGGAGGGGGATAAGGGCCGATTCGTGCGTGCCCTTCGCCACAGTCGGACATTTCTCTACGCGCCGGTAGACCGCCATCCCGGTCTTTCCCCGTTCCCCGATTCGATGGGGCGAGCTGCGACGATGACCGACCGTCGGGGGTCCGGCGGGTCAGTGCCACTTACTCGCCCAGTGCCCCGGACAACAGGCGAGTCGGGTCAACGCTGGATAAACTCCTCGTTTGCCGTGCGCGGAATGGGGATTCGCAGCGCACTCCACGACCGAGGGAGAGTGAGAGATGCGTACCAGCCCGTGGCGTGTCGACCGGGGCGAGCCCGGTCCCGGGGATCTGTCCGCCGGCGAACGGCGGACTGCATGACCGTCGCCCCGGAGACCCCGGCTCTCCTCGAAACCCTTCTGGCCGAAGCGCCCTCCCCGGCGCTCTACACCGCCGGCGGCGCCGCACCCGAGCGCACTCTCGTCGACATCCTCGACGAGACCGCCCGCCGCCACCCGGACGCTCTCGCCGTCGACGACGGCGTCGCACCCCTCACCTACCGTGCGCTCCTCGACGAGGTCGAGACGCTGCGCCGGCAGCTCGCCGAGACCGGCACGGGGACCGGCGACCGGGTGGGCATACGGGTCCCCTCCGGGACCGCCGACCTGTACGTCTCCATCCTCGCCGTCCTCGCGGCCGGCGCCGCCTATGTCCCCGTCGACGCCGAGGACCCCGACGAGCGCGCCGACCTCGTCTTCACCGAGGCCGCGGTGAGCGCCGTCATCGGCGAAGGCCGCACCATCGTCCCGAGCAGCGCCCCCGGCGGCGACACCGGCCGTAGGCCGGCGCCCGACGACGACGCGTGGATCATCTTCACCTCCGGCTCCACCGGCAAGCCCAAGGGCGTCGCCGTCACGCACCGCAACGCCGCGGCGTTCGTCGACGCGGAGGCCGGACTCTTCCTCGCCGGCGCCCCGCTCGGCCCCGGCGACCGCGTCCTCGCCGGCCTCTCCGTCGCCTTCGACGCCTCCTGCGAGGAGATGTGGCTGGCCTGGCGGCACGGCGCCTGCCTGGTGCCCGCCCCCCGCTCCCTCGTCCGCACCGGACTCGACCTCGGCCCCTGGCTCGTCGAACAGCGCATCACCGTCGTCTCGACGGTCCCCACACTCGCGGCCCTGTGGCCCGCGGAAGCGCTCGACGAGGTACGTCTGCTGATCTTCGGCGGTGAGGCATGCCCGCCCGAGCTGGCGGAACGCATGGCGGTCACCGGCCGCGAGGTGTGGAACACCTACGGCCCCACCGAGGCCACCGTCGTCGCCTGCGCGGCCCCGCTGACCGGTGAGGGCCCGGTGCGCATCGGCCTTCCGCTCGACGGCTGGGAGCTCGCCGTCGTGGACGGCCGCGGCGAGGTCGTGGCGATGGGCGAGACCGGTGAGCTGGTGATCGGCGGCGTCGGCCTGGCGCGCTACCTGGACGAGGCGAAGGACGCCGAGAAGTACGCACCCCTGCCCGCACTCGGCTGGGACCGCGCCTATCGCAGCGGTGACCTGGTGCGCGCGGAGGAGGAGGGCCTGCTGTTCGTGGGCCGCGCCGACGAGCAGATCAAGCTCGGCGGCCGCCGCATCGAACTGGGCGAGATCGACGCGGCGCTCCAGGCGCTGCCGGGCGTGGCCGGCGCGGCGGCGGCGGTCCGCACGACCGGTGCGGGCCACCAGCTGCTGGTGGGCTACGTCGTACCGGCGGCGCCGGACGGCGTGACGCCCGCGGACCCGCTCGACGACTCCGCCGAGGTGCCGCGGACCGAGGGCGCCGGCGCGGTGGCCCAGGGGACGGACGCGCCCGCCGATGCACCGGACGCCGCCGATGCGGACACCGATGCCGATGCCGATGCCGACGCCGATGCCGATGCCGATGCCGATGCCGATATCGATGCCGTGCCCGTCGCCGCTGTCGCGTTCGACCTCGACGACTCGCTCGCGCGGCTGCGCAAGGAGCTGCCCGCCGCACTCGTCCCGCTCATCGCCGTCGTCGACGATCTGCCGACCCGCACCTCCGGCAAGGTCGACCGCAACGCCCTGCCCTGGCCGCTGCCGAACACCGGCACCGGCGACAGCGCTCAGGCCGCCGAGCTCACCGAGACCGAGGCATGGCTCGCCGAGCAGTGGACCGACCTCCTGGGCGTGCCGGTGAGCGGGCCCGACGCCGACTTCTTCGCCGGTGGCGGCGGCAGCCTCGCCGCCGCACAGCTCGTCTCGCGGATCCGTGAGCAGTACGCCACCGGGTCCGTCGGCGACATCTACCAGAACCCCACGCTCGGAGCCCTCGCGCTCACGCTGGAGCGGACCTCCCCGCGCAGCACGAAGTCCCGCCCGGTGCGGCCGGTGCCGCGCGGGACCGGGATCGCGCAGATCCTGCTCATGCTGCCGCTGCTGACCGTCACAGGGCTGCGCTGGTCGGTGGTCGCGGCCGCCGTCAACAACGTCGTCGCCCTGCCCTGGGCCCCCACCGTCTCCTGGTGGTGGGTGGCGCTCGGCTGGCTCCTGTTCCTCAGCCCGGCCGGCCGGATCGTCATCGCCGCCGGCGGCGCGCGGATGCTGCTGCGCGGGGTGCGCCCCGGCACGTACGCGCGCGGCGGCGGTACCCATCTGCGCGTGTGGGCCGCCGAACGTCTCGCCGAACTCAGCGGCGCGACCAACCTCGCGGGCACCTGGCTCACCTACTACGCCCGCGCGCTCGGCGTCCGGATCGGCGAGGACGTCGATCTGCACTCCCTGCCGCCGGTGACCGGCATGCTCCGGCTCGGCCGCGGCAGCGCCGTGGAACCCGAGGTGGACCTCTCCGGCCACTGGCTGGACGGGGACCGGCTGCACATCGGAGCCGTACGCATCGGCGCCGGTGCCACCGTCGGCGCCCGCAGCACGCTCTTCCCCGGCGCGCGGATCGGCAAGCGCGCGGAGATCGCGCCCGGCTCCGGCGTGACCGGGGCCGTGCCGGCCGACGAGCGCTGGTCCGGCGTACCGGCCACCCGCAAGGGCAAGGCCAACCGCCGGCTCCCCGAAGGCCGTCCGCAGCGCAGACGCCGCTGGACCGCCGTCTACTCCCTGACCTCGCTGTTCCTCGGCCTGCTGCCGGCGCTCGCGGCGCTGCCCGCGCTGCTGGTGATGGGCGCCTTCGTGGACGGCACGCACGGGCTCGGTGACGCCCTGGCCGCCGCGCTGACCGCCGTACCGCTCGCCACGCTGGTGGCGATGGTCGGCTACGCCCTGCTGATCGTCGCCGGCGTCCGTACGCTCGGCGTCGGCCTGCGCGAGGGCCATCACCCCGTGCACGGCCGGATCGCCTGGCAGGCATGGGCGACCGAGCGGCTGATGGACATGGCGCGCGTCCATCTCTTCCCTCTCTACGCGAGCCTGTTCACGCCCGTGTGGCTGCGGGCGCTGGGCATGAAGGTGGGCCGCGGCGTCGAGGCGTCGACGGTGCTCGCGCTCCCCGCGATGACCACGGTCGGCGACGGCGCGTTCCTCGCCGACGACACGATGGTGGGCTCCTACGAACTCGGCGGCGGCTGGCTGCGGATCGCCGAGGCCCGGGTCGGCAAGCGCGCGTTCCTCGGCAACTCCGGGATGACCGCCGCCGGGCGCCGGGTGCCCAAGCGCGGTCTCGTCGGTGTGCTGTCGTCGACCCCGAAGCGGGCCAAGGCGGGCTCGTCCTGGCTCGGTATGCCTCCGATGAAGCTGCCGCGTTCGGCGGAGGAGAGCGACCAGAGCCGTACCTTCGCCCCGCCCGCCCGGCTGAAGTGGGCGCGCGCCTGCGTCGAGCTCTGCCGGATCGTGCCGGTGATGTGCAGCGTCGCGCTCGCCGTCCTCGGGCTCGCGGTCTTCGAACTGCTGGCGGCCCGGTACGGATTCGCCGTCGCCATGCTGCTCGGCGGAGCGGTGCTGTTCGCCGCCGGTGTGGTGGCGTGCCTGGTGGCGATCGCGGTGAAGTGGCTGCTGGTGGGCCGGTTCAAGGCCGTCGAGCACCCGCTGTGGTCGTCGTTCGTGTGGCGCAACGAGCTCGCGGACACCTTCGTCGAGGTGCTGGCCGTGCCGTGGCTGGTCGGCGCGAGCGCCGGCACCCCGCTGATGAACCTGTGGCTGCGCGGCCTGGGCGCCCGCATCGGACGCGGTGCCTGGTGCGACACCTACTGGCTGCCCGAGGCGGACCTGGTGAGCGTCGGCAGCGGCGCGAGCGTCAATCGCGGATGTGTCGTCCAGACCCACCTCTTCCATGACCGGATCATGCGCATGGACAATGTCGTTCTCGGAGCGGGCGCGACACTGGGCCCGCACGGCATCGCGCTGCCCGGCGCGGTGATCGGCGACCGGGCCACCGTCGGTCCGGCATCGCTGGTCATGCGCGGGGAGAGCGTGCCCGCGGACACCCGCTGGCTGGGCAACCCGATCGCGGCATGGCGGAAGTGAGCACGGGCGCGACAGCGCAGTACACGCAAGACCCAAAGGACACACGGGTGACGGACTTGTATCTGCCGCAGCACGGCGACAGCGGTTACCGGACGACGCGGTACGACCTGGAGCTGGACTACATCCCGCACACCGGGCGACTGTCCGGCCGGGCACGGATCGCCGCCGTCGCCGAGCGCGCGCTGCCCGAAATCGTCCTCGACCTCGGGCAGTTCCGGCTCAGCAAGGTGCTGGTGGACGGCGCCCGCCCGGCCCGGTACACGCACCGCGGGGACAAACTCCGGATACGTCCGGCGCGACCGCTGCGGGCGGGCGCCGACTTCACCGTCGAGGTGCGGTACACGGGGGTGCCGCATCCCGTGCGCACCCGTGACTGGGGCGACCTCGGCTGGGAGCAGCTGGACGAGGGCGCGCTGGTGGCCTCGCAGCCGCACGGCGCCCGGTCCTGGTTCCCCTGCAACGACCGCCCCGACGACAAGGCCGTCTACCGGATCGCGGTGACCGCGCCCTCGCCGTACACGGTGATCGCGAACGGAACGCTCACCTCGCGCACGATGAGCGCCTCCACGACGACCTGGGTGTACGAGCAGTCCGCCCCGATGGCCACGTATCTCGCGACCGTGCAGATCGGTCCGTACGAACTGGTCGACGTGCCGCACGCGGGAGCCGTGCCGCAGCCCGCCGCCGTGCCGCGCCCGCTCCTCGGGCGCTTCGGGCGGGACTTCGCGCGCCAGCCGCAGATGATGACCGTCTTCCAGGACCTGTTCGGGCCCTACCCCTTCGACGACTACGCGGTCGTGGTCGTCGACGAGGAACTCGACGTGCCGGTGGAGGCCCAGGGTCTGTCCATCTTCGGCGCGAACCACGTCGACGGGCGGCGCGGCAGCGAACGCCTGGTGGCGCACGAGCTGGCCCACCAGTGGTTCGGCAACAGCCTCACGGTCGCCGACTGGCGGCACATCTGGCTCAACGAGGGCTTCGCGAAGTACGCCGAGTGGCTGTGGTCCGAGATGTCGGGCGGCCCCTCCGCGTCGGCGATGGCCGCGAAGTCCCGGGCGCGCCTGGCGCTGATGCGACAGGACGTCCGCATCGCCGACCCCGGTCTGCGGCGGCTGTTCGACGACCGGGTCTACGAACGCGGCGCGCTGACGCTGCACGCGCTGCGCATGGAGATCGGGCACGCGGCGTTCGTGGGGCTGCTGCGGCAGTGGACATCGACGCACCGGCACGGTGTGGTCACGACGGAGGAGTTCATCGCGCTGGCCCGCGAGCACTCACCGCGCCCGCTGGACAAGCTGTTCACCACATGGCTGTACGAGCCGAAGCTGCCGCCGCTGCCGCGGCAGCGCTGAGCCGGCGGCACGGCGGCGCGGGGCGGTCAACCGCTCGGCCGCTCCGGCCGCACGGCGGCGCGCGGGGCGTTGTTCGGGGCCGCCTCCTCAGCCCTCCGCGCGCCGGCCCTTCGCGCGGGCCTCGCGCCACTCGCGGAGGACCGCGTCGATGTCGAACGGCTTGCGTCCCAGTGGCGGGCCCGGCGGCGGACGGAGGATCGCGGCGGTGATCTTCTCGTTGATCCCGGTGAGGATGCGCCGGACCTCGGACTCCGTCGTGGCGCGGTCCACCGCGTCCCGGGCGTCCTCCGCCTCCTTGCGCAGCGCCAGCGTCGGCGGCAGGACCGAGACGCCCTCACGGTGCATCTTGCTCTTGACCCACCACAGTTCGTCGTACGGCGCCTTGTCGTCCGGCAGCGGTTTTCCGAAGCCGGGCAGTGAGGTGAAGTCCCCCCGTTCCGTCGCGTCGCGGATCTGCTTGTCCACCCACGACTCGAAACTGACGCCCGGGGGCTTTCGCTCGGTCACGTCCCGACCTCCCGTCTCGGTCCCTCCATCGTAGGCGGGCCGGGAAAGCGAAGGGGGTGGCCGCACGGCCACCCCCGACCCCGCCCCCGGCGGCGTCAGCAGTTGCCGGCAGCCGCCCGTCCCGCGAACCGGTCCGCCAGCCAATTGGCCGCCGGAATCGCCTCGGTGATCACTCCGGTGACGTGCTCGCCGAGCACGATCGTCCGCCACTTCACGTTCGCGCCCTTCGCGCACCAGTCCTTGCGCAGCTGGGACCCCTGGCCGTAGGGGATCAGCTCGTCGGCCAGCGCGTGGTACAGGTACACGGGATGGTCGGGGCGGTGCGAACCGAGGTCGGACTCGTGCAGCCGCTTCTGCCACTGCGGGGTCTCCAGCGGATTGCGCACCGTCATCTCGGAGATCTTCTTGAAGGATCCGACGGTGGTGTCGAGGGCCACGCAGTTGTTGCGCAGGAACGAGATGAGCGCCCTGCCCGCCGGGTTCAGATACGAGTCCAGTTCCAGCTCGGGGAAGGCCGCGTCCTGGCCGGCCGCCGCCATGAACAGCAGCCCCGATCCGTAGGAGCCGTCGTGTACGGGGGCGAGCCCGGTCAGCCGGGCCGGTACGCCGCCGGTCACCGTGCCCCTGACCTTCAGTTCCGGTGCGTACGAGTCGTGCAGTTCGGCCGCCCAGCTCGTCGCCTGCCCGCCCTGCGAGTAGCCCATGATCCCGACGGGGGAGTCGGCGGAGAGCCCGGCCTCCGGCAGCGCGATCGCGGCGCGCGCCGCGTCCAGCACGGCGTGACCGGCCGAGCGGCCGACCGTGTAGGTGTGCTCGCCCGGGGTGCCGAGCCCTTCGTAGTCGGTGACCGCGACGGCCCAGCCGCGCAGGGTCAGCTGCTGGATCAGATTGGCCTCGACGGTCGTGCCGGTGGGGAATCCGGCGCTCGGTGCGCAGTTGTCGGCGAGGCCGACCGTGCCCACCGCGTAGGTGACCAGAGGACGCGGGCCGGTGCGGCCGTCCTGGGGGACGATCACCGTGCCGGAGACGGTGTTCGGGGCGCCGTCGGCGGTGGTGGAGCGGTAGGTGATCCGCCAGGCCTTGGTCGCGGTGGGTTGTCCGGGCAGGGGGTGGAAAGCGCTCGGCGCCGAGCCGACGATGTCGCCGGGGCCTGCGGCCGACGTGTCGTCCGCGGACGCTGTGGGGGTGGCTGCCGAGAGGGCGAGTGCGGCCATGACGGCCAGCACCCGGGTGGGTACACGCATTGCGGCTCTCCCAACGGTCCAGTGATGCTGGGCAGTTGACGGAAAGGTAGTGACCCGTGAGTAAGTTCCGTCCTGACCGGGCAGCTCAGCTTCACTGACTTCGGGTCAACTCGCGTCGGCCGACCCGTCGTGATCAACGACGTCGGCCTGTCCGCGGTACGCCCCCGGTGTCGTCCCCGTCCACCGGCGGAAGGCCCGGTGGAAGGAGGTGTCCTCGGAGAAACCGAGGCGGGCCGCGAGCTCCGCGATCGGCTCGTGCCCCTCGGCGAGACCGGCGATCGCCGCGTCCCGCCGCACCGCGTCCTTCAGTTGCCGATAGGACGTCTCCTCCTGCTGAAGCCTCCGCCGCAGCGTCGCCGGGCTGACCGCGAGCCCGGCGGCGGTCTCGTCCAGCGAGGGGAGCCTCGGGGAGGCCCGCAGCGAGCGGGCGAGCGCTCGGCGCACCTGCTCGCCGACGGTCGCCGCGTACTCCCGTCGGCTCAGCAGCTCGAACGGCGAGGCCCGCAGCATCTCCTCCAGCGCCGACTCGTCCCGCAGCAGCGGCGATGCCAGCCAGTGGGCGGAGAAGGCGGCCGTGGTCACCGGCTCCCCGTAGCGGACGGGGCAGCCGAAGAGGTACGGGTACTCGTCGTGGTGCGGCGGCGGGGGGTAGCCGAACCCGGCCCGCAGCAGCGGGATGCGGCGGCCGATGAACCAGCTGCACAGCCGGTGCCAGATGACCACCAGGCACTCGGCGAGGAAGCGGTCCTCGTCCCGGCCGAGGTCGTTGCGCACGACGAACACCGCCTCGTCGCCGTCCCGGGTCAGGGCGAGGTCGGGGCCGCCGGGGAACAGCCCGTAGAAGGCGGCACCGCGCTCGATCGCCGCGCCCAGATCACGACAGCCCAGCGTGGCGTGGCACATCATCGCGAAGGTGCCCGGGCGGCTCGGCGACGGGCCGAGACCGAGGAACTCGTCGTGGGTCGCCCGGTACAGCGCCCTGAACAGCAGGCCGAACTGGTCGGCGGTGACCCGGGCCCGGTCGTCGCTCAGCAGCAGCGGGGGGATGCCGGCGGTCTGGAGCAGCGGGACGGTGTCGAGTCCGTGACGCTCCGCCCCACGCAGCACGGCCCGCACATGGTGCACGGTGATCGTCCGCTTCCCCATGGTCATCGACGGTAGCGGGGTTGAGCGGTGGGGTCAGCGGGCGTGACGGTTTCCGTCATGCCACCGGCGGTGGCCGCGTCCTTACGTTCGGTGCATGACAGGTGAAGAGCGGGAACGGCCCGGCACGCTCGCGGTGTTCGCCGAGTGGACCGCCGACCGGTACACGGACCATCCGGCACTGCGGTTCACGCGGGACGGCTCCTGGCACACGGTGTCCCACACCGGACTGCGGGACACCGTCCGGGCGGTCGGGCAGGGGCTGATGGGCCTCGGTGTACGGGCCGGGGACCGGGTCGCGGTCCTCTCGGAGACCCGGCCGGAGTGGACGTACGCGCACCTCGCCTCCCTGGCGGCCGGTGCCGTCGTCGTGCCCGTCTACCCGACGGCCGGGGCCGAGGAGCTGCGCTGGGTGCTGGGCGACTCCGGGGCGTCGGTGGTGATCTGCGAGAACGCGGCACAGGCCGACCGGGTGGAGTCGCTGCGGGACACGCTGCCCGCGGTGCGGCACCTGGTGCTGATGGACCCGCAGGCCGGGGCGGAGACGCAGCCCGTGGCGGGAGAGCGGCCCGGGGCGGGGACGCGGAAAACGGCGGGGACGGGGAAAACGGCGGGGGGACGGCCCGCACTCCTCGCGCTGCCCGGACCCGCACCCCTCGAAGCGCTGCTCGACCGCGCCCGCCGCGTGCGGCCGGACGACGAGGCCGGGATCGTCTACACCTCGGGCACCACCGGCCCGCCCAAGGGCTGCCGCCTGCTGCACGGCAACCTCGGCGGGATACAGGACGCGACGCTGCCGCTGGTCGACGGCGGCCCGGGGGACCGGACGTACCTCTACCTCCCGCTCGCGCATGTGCTCGCCCAGCTGACGCAGTTCAGCACCCTGATCTACGGCGGCGAGCTCTGCTACTTCGGCGGCCGCATCGAGAACGTCGTCGCCGAACTCGCCCAGGCCAGGCCCACGCATCTGCCGTCCGTTCCCCGCCTCTTCGAGAAGGTCCACGCCTCGGTGCTGGCGCTCGCCGGGGCGCGGGAGGGCGGGCGTGAGCGCTTGGAGGAAGCGGTACGGATCGGGCTGCTGGCGGCGGACGGCGTGCTGCCGCCCGAGCTGACGGACGCGTACAAGCAGGCCGACGAGCAGCTCTACGGCCTGGTGCGGGCGGCCTTCGGCGGCCGGCTGCGCTGGGGTCTCACCGGAGCGGCCCCGATCGCGACCGGGACCCTGGACCTGCTGCGGGCGTGCGGGATCGCCGTGTACGAGGGGTACGGGATGACCGAGTCCGGCGGGGTCATCTCGCTGAACCACCCGGGCGCGGAGCGCCGCGGCACGGTCGGACGCCCGATCGCCGGCTGCGAGGTGCGCATCGCGGCCGACGGGGAGGTCCTGGCGCGCGGGCCGATGGTCTTCCCCGGCTACCACGCGAATCCCGGGGCGAGCGCGGAGGTGCTCGACGACGAGGGCTGGCTGCACACCGGGGACCTGGGCTCGCTCGACCCGGACGGCTATCTGAGCATCACGGGACGCAAGAAGGACCTGATCATCACGTCCGCCGGGAAGAACCTCGCCCCCGCTGAGGTGGAGCTCGCGATC
This sequence comes from Streptomyces sp. NPDC058685, assembly GCF_042714725.1. Lineage (NCBI taxonomy): Bacteria > Bacillati > Actinomycetota > Actinomycetes > Kitasatosporales > Streptomycetaceae > Streptomyces > Streptomyces sp. NPDC058685. The sequence goes on along the minus strand of NZ_JBHXSL010000060.1, from coordinate 12,597 downwards.
GAGCGCTCGCCGTATGTGTCGCACGCGGTGATGGTGGGGGACCGGCGGCCCTATCCCGTGGCCCTGATCACGGTGGACCGGCTGGAGACCGGCGAGACGGATCCGGCGACCGTCCGATCCCTGGTCCAGGAAGCGGTCGACGCGGCGAACGCGCGGGTCGCCCGGCCGGCCCGGATCCGGGCTTTCGCCGTGCTGGAGGAGGACTTCTCCATCGGGGACGGAGTGCTCACGCCCACCCTGAAGGTCCGCCGCCGGGCCGTGCTGGAGCGCTATGCCGATGTCATCGACGGGCTGTACGGCGACGGCTGAGGCGACCGGCGGACCCAAGGCAGGAGCCCTGCCCCGCACTGGACGTACGGGGCAGGGCTCCTTGGTACTGCTAAGTCGTGCGCGATCGACGACCCGTGGCTGATTAGGCCGGGGTCACGTTCTCCGCCTGCGGGCCCTTCGGACCCTGAGTGACGTCGAAGTTCACGACCTGGTTCTCCTCGAGGGAGCGGAAGCCAGACGCGTTAATCGCGGAGTAGTGGACGAAGACATCCGGGCCGCCGCCGTCCTGGGCGATGAAGCCGAAGCCCTTTTCAGCGTTGAACCACTTGACGGTTCCGGTAGCCATAAGCCCTCCTTGGGCCAAAGGGTTGCCCTGCTCCAGAACCTGCAAACAAGTCTGAAAACTACAAAAGCCTGCGGGTCACATGCTCCGCAGGCTCTGTACTGCAAGGGAAACCAAACTGCAACTTGCGTCGAGCCTAGCACGCAGGGTGTTCACAGCGGTAGAGGGAAAGATCACGTCACCCGGACGTTTGAAAAGATCTTGGTCCGCTGACGAATCGCAGCTCGGGAGGGGCGCGGCCGGTGTCCCCGTACCCGCCCGGCTCATGCCGCGCACGCCCCCGGCGCGTCGTGCCGGCCTCCACAGGTCTAGCCTCGCGATGTGGACAGTCCCGGAGAAAGCACAGCAGTCGACCACCGTCGCAGCCGCCCCCGTGTGGGGCACATCCAGTTCCTCAACTGTCTCCCCCTGTACTGGGGGCTGGCGCGCACCGGAACCCTCCTCGATCTCGAGCTGTCGAAGGACACCCCGGAGAAGCTCAGCGAGCAGCTGGTGCGCGGCGATCTGGACATCGCGCCCGTCACCCTCGTGGAATTCCTGCGCAACGCCGACCGGCTCGTCGCCTTCCCCGACCTCGCGGTCGGCTGTGACGGACCCGTCATGTCCTGCGTGATCGTGTCGCAGGTGCCGCTGGAGCAGCTCTCCGGCGCGCGGGTCGCGCTCGGTTCCACCTCCCGCACCTCCGTACGCCTGGCGCAGCTGCTGCTGGCCGAGCAGTACCAGGTCACTCCCGACTACTACACGTGCCCGCCCGACCTCGGTCAGATGATGCTGGAGGCCGAGGCCGCCGTGCTGATCGGGGACGCCGCGCTGCGCGCCTCGCTGCACGACGCCCCGCGCCTCGGCCTCCAGGTCCACGACCTGGGGAAGATGTGGAAGGAGTGGACCGGGCTGCCGTTCGTCTTCGCGGTGTGGGCGGCGCGCAAGGACTATCTGGCCCGGGAGCCCGAGATGGTGCACGAGGTCCACGAGGCTTTCCTCGCCTCCCGTGACCTCTCCCTCCAGGAGGTCGCCAAGGTCTCGGAGCAGGCCGCACGCTGGGAGACCTTCGACGCTCAGCTGCTGGAGCGGTACTTCCGTACGCTCGACTTCCGCTTCGGTCCCGACCAGCTCGCCGGTGTGCGTGAGTTCGCCCGCCGCACGGGGCCGGCCACCGGCTACCCGTCGGACGTGACGGTCGAACTGCTCGGCGCCCGATGACCGCCGGCCCGGGTGACCGCCGGGCCGCGTGACCGTTTCAGCGCGTTCGGCCGCCGGGCGAGCGCCGACGCACCGGGCGTGCCCCGACGCACAGGGCCCGCGCCCTGACCCACTGGCCCGCGCCGACCCTCAGGACGTCGGGATGGGCGCCTGCATGTGCTTGCTGATCCACTCGATGGATCCGTCCCCCATGCCCCGCACATAGGTCTTGGCGTTGTGCTCGCCGTCCTGGATGACCTGGAGGCGGGTCTTCACCGGGCCCCTGCCGTAGTCGCGCGCGAACTTCTTCACCCGCGCGAGCCCCGACTCCCTGGTGCCCACCTGGAACGCCAGATAGACCGCGTTGGCCCGGGTGTCCGGCCGCGCGCCGAGCGCCTCGGCGAGCTTCTCCGGGTTGTTGGCCTGCCGTTGGGGCTCGTGGCCCGACCAGAGCGGGGAGTCCGGCACGGTGTCCGGGCCGGAGGCGATGGCCGCCTTGAACCGGTCCGGCCGCTGGAGCACGGACTTCAGGCCCACGAACGCGCCCGACGACGAGCCCATGAACGCCCAGCCGTCGCGGCTGGTGAAGGTGCGGAAGTTGGCCTTCACGAAGTCAGGGACGTCCTCGGTCATCCAGGTGCCCATCTTCGGCTGCCCGGGTATGTCGCTGCCGTCGTAGTAGTTCTTCGCGTCCGGGTTCAGCACCGGCATCACCACGATGAAGGGAAGGCTCCTTCCCTCCCTCGACCACTTCGCGATGCTGCTCTGGAGCCGCAGGTCGGTGCCCATCCAGTAGTTGTTCGGATAGCCGTTGCCGCCGGGAAGGGCTATCAGGACGGGGAAGCCGCTGCTCGCGTACTTCTCGTCGAAGTACTGCTCGGGCGCCCACACCCAGACCTTGCCCGTGAAGCCGGACTTCCTGCCCTCCAGGGTGGTCACGCCGATCCGGGTGCCGTCATCCAGCGTGTTCTGGGTGGTGAAGGAGGCCTTGGGGCCGGTCGGCATCAGCGTCTTCGCGGCGGCCTCGGCCGCCGCCCCGCCTCCGGTCCGCGCGCCATCGCCGCCGGTGGGGGCCGTCACGGCCGGTCCGTCGAAGCTCACCGGTTCGCCCTCGTCGGAGCAGCCCGTGGCGAGCAGGACGGAGCCGACGGCGGCGGCGGTGATGAGGGCGCGGGAGAGGCGGTTCATGCAGGGTGCTCCGAGGGTTCCGGCGCGGTCGGAGGCGCGGGCGGGGCGCAGGCATCTTTTCGGACAAGCTGCGCGAACGGCGACCTGGGAGACGGCCGGTACCCGGGATCGGTTGGCCGCCGGGGGCGGGCAATCCCCGTGATGCCGGACACGCCGGGGCCTACCCTGATGAGCAGCAGGGGCGGGCGGGACAGGCGTGGAACAACCGGGGGAGTACAGATGCAGCCGCTGGATCCGGGCGAGCCGCGGAGCATCGGTGCGTACCGGCTGCTCGGGCGGCTGGGGGCGGGCGGAATGGGCCGCGTCTACCTCGGGCGCAGTGCCGGCGGCCGCACGGTCGCGGTGAAGATCGTCCATCCGCACTTCGCGCTCGACGAGGAGTTCCGGGCCCGTTTCCGCCGCGAGGTCGACGCGGCACGGCGCGTCGGCGGCCAGTGGACGGCGCCCGTGCTCGACGCCGACCCGGAGGCGTCCGTGCCGTGGGTGGCGACCGGCTATGTGGCCGGACCCCCGCTGTCCCAGGCGGTGACGGAACACGGCCCGCTGCCCGCCCACTCGGTACGGGTGCTGGGCGCGGGTCTCGCCGAGGCGCTGGCGGCCGTGCACGCGCTGGAGCTGGTGCACCGCGACGTGAAGCCGTCCAACGTGCTCCTCACGCTCGACGGGCCGCGTCTGATCGACTTCGGGATCGCCCGCGCCACCGAGGGCACCGCCTCCCTCACCTCCACCGGTGTCTCCGTCGGATCGCCCGGCTACATGTCGCCCGAGCAGATCCTCGGCAAGGGCATCACCGGCGCCGCCGACGTCTTCTCGCTGGGCGCGGTCCTCGCGTTCGCGGCGACGGGCACCGCTCCCTTCCCCGGCGACTCCTCCGCGGCGCTGCTCTACAAGGTGGTGCACGAGGAACCCGAACTGGCCGGTCTGGAGGGCGATCTGCGGGACCTGGTCGCCGAGTGCCTCGCCAAGGACCCCTCCGTGCGTCCGTCACCCGGCGAGATCGCGCGCCGGCTCGCGCCCGGCGGCGCCGCCGCGCTGGTCGCCGCCGGCTGGCTGCCGGGACCGCTGGTCGAGCAGGTGAGCCGGTCCGCGGTGACGCTGCTGAACCTGGAGCCCGCGGACCAGGCCGTGGCGGACGCCGTGTCGGGTCCGGTGGCCTTCAGCAGCCCGGCGATCGGCACGTTCGGACCGCCGGTCGATCCCGTCGGTCAGCTGCCCTCCCATCCCGGCGGTGCGGCGACGGGGCCGGCCGCGCCACCCACCGGCGCCCCCGGAAAACCGGCCGGCAGGCGCAGGGTGAGCTGCACCGTGACCCTGACGCTCGCCGCCGCGCTGGCCGTGGTGACGATCGGCGGCGGCTTCCTGTTGGACCTGTGGCCGGGCACCGGTGGCGGAGGGAACAACACCGACACCGGGGCCGAACCGCCGGGGTCCAGCGCCGCGTCCACCCCCGACCCGTCCACTCCCCGCCCTTCCGCCTCGGCCTCGCAGGAGCCCGGGGACAAGGTGGCGGCCGTACCGAAGCCCTTCATCGGCAGCTGGCAGGGTCCCTTCAAGGTCAGCCTCGCGGGAAGCGAACTGGAGGCGGGGACCTTCACCGTCGTCATCCGCGCGGGAAAGACGGGCGCGACGTTCGGCACGGTCAGCCAGTACGACGCGCTCGGCAACCTCTCCTGCGAGGACAACCTGGTCCTGCGCGGCGCGACGACCGCCGAGCTCGTGGCCGACGGCAGCTCCAGCGGCAAGCCGGGCAACACCTGCACACCGGGTACCCACACGGTGAAACTGCGCCTGGACGGGGACCGCGTCCAGTACACCTCGCGCGAGCCGCGGGCGGGCGATCCGCGCGCCACGCTGGAGCGTACGGACTGACTCCGGGCACCGGCCGGAAGGCGGCCCAGGCGGCTGGCGTAGGCTGGAGCGGCCCGCAGATGCTCCGAAAAACCGCCGAAAGGTGACACCCGGTGACCGAGAAGGCCGACCTTCAGTCCGTGCTGGACCGTGCCGCTGAGGGCGGTCGGATCACGCCCGAGGAAGCGCTGGAGCTGTACCGCTCGGCCCCGCTGCACGCACTGGGCACGGCGGCCGACGCCGTCCGCCGGAGGCGCTACGCCGGTACCGAGCACATCGCGACGTACATCATCGAGCGCAACATCAACTACACCAACGTGTGTGTCACGGCCTGCAAGTTCTGCGCCTTCTACGCGCCGCCGAAGGACACCGCGAAGGGCTGGACCCGCGACCTCGACGACATCCTGCGGCGCTGCGCGGAAACGGTCGAACTGGGCGGCACCCAGATCATGTTCCAGGGCGGCCACCACCCGGACTTCGGCGTCGAGTACTACGAGGAGCACTTCTCGGCGATCAAGAAGGCGTACCCGCAGCTGGTCATCCACTCCCTCGGCGCCTCCGAGATCGAGCACATGGCCCGGATCTCCGGGGTCTCCGCGGAGGAGGCCATCCGCCGGATCCACGCCGCGGGTCTCGACTCGTTCGCGGGCGCCGGTGCCGAGCTGCTTCCGGCCCGTCCGCGCCAGGCGATCGCCCCGCTGAAGGAGTCCGGCGAGCGCTGGCTGGAGATCATGGAAATCGCGCACGGCCTGGGCGTGGAGTCCACCTCCACCATGCTGATGGGCACCGGCGAGACCAACGCCGAGCGGATCGAGCACCTGCGGATGATCCGCGACGTGCAGGACCGGACCGGCGGCTTCCGTGCCTTCATCCCGTACACGTACCAGCCGCAGAACAACAAGCTGAAGGGCCAGACCCAGGCCACGCTCTTCGAGTACCTGCGCATCATCGCCATCGCCCGCCTCTTCCTCGACAACGTCGCGCACATCCAGGGCTCCTGGCTCACCACCGGCAAGGAGGTCGGCCAGCTCACCCTGCACTACGGCGCGGACGACCTCGGCTCGGTGATGCTGGAGGAGAACGTCGTCTCCTCGGCGGGCGCCAAGCACCGCTCGAACCTGCACGAGATCATCGAGATGATCCGCACGGCCGACCGCGTCCCGGCGCAGCGCTCCACGACGTACGAGCACCTCGTCGTGCACGACGACCCGGCGAACGACCCGGTCGACGACCGCGTCGCCTCGCACATCTCCTCGACGGCCATCGAGGGCGGCACGGCCCACCCCGAGCTCAAGCTGCTGAGCGCCAACTGAGGCCGCCTTGCTGACGATCCATGTGGCCGACGCCGTGTCGTTCGCCGGCCACGAGGACGTGCGCGCGGTCGTCGTCGACGCCGGGCTCATCGTGCAGATGGGTCCCTACGACGCGATGACCGCCGCGCGCCCGCAGGCGCGGGTGCGGACCTGGCCCGGGCTCCTGGTGCCGGGCCTGCGCCACCCCGGGGCGGTCGACCTGCTGGAGTCGGCCTACCACCCCGATCCCCGGGAGGCCGACGCGCTCGGCACCGAACCGCTGACGGGGGATGCCCTGGCCGCCCTGGAGCTGGACGACAAGCGCCTCGGCGGCAGCGCCCGCCGGGGGCTTCAGCGGATGCTCGGGCACGGCGTCACGGCGGTCACCGGTCCCTTCAGCCGGCCCCCCGTCCGCACCGCCGTGGCCCGCTCCGGACTGCGGGTCCGCGAGCCCGTGCCGGTCCGGGCGACGGAGGGCGTCACGCTCGATCCGCTGCGGATCCTTCCGCTGAGCGCGCTGCTCGACGGCGGGCTCTCGGTCGGAGCGCCGGCAGACTTCGCCGTCTTCGACGTTCCCGTGGACGAACCGCCCGCGGAGGTGCTGCGCCTGCACGGCGCCGGGACGTGTGTGGCGACGGTCCTCGGCGGCCGGCTGGTGTACCGCCGCGCCTAGGCGTGCACCACGGCTGCTTGAATGGGCTGCGTGATCCGAGCCTCCCTGGACAAGCAGCCGCACGAAGTCGCCTCGATGTTCGACGACGTGGCGGCGAACTACGACCTCACCAACGACGTCCTCTCGCTCGGCCAGGACCGGCGGTGGCGCAAGGAGGTCGCGAAGGCGGTGGACGCGCGTCCGGCGCAGAAGATCCTCGACCTCGCGGCCGGCACCGGCACCTCCTCGCTGCCGTTCAGCGCGGCCGGTGCCTACGTCGTGCCCTGCGACTTCTCCCTCGGCATGCTCCGTGAGGGCAAGAAGCGCAACGCCTGGCTGCCGCTGACCGCGGGCGACGCGACGCGACTGCCGTTCCGCGACGGCGTCTTCGACGCGGTGACGATCTCCTTCGGTCTGCGCAACGTGCAGGAGACGGACACGGCCCTGCGCGAGATGTACCGGGTGACCAGGCCCGGCGGACGCATCGTGATCTGCGAGTTCTCGCACCCCACATGGGCCCCGTTCCGGACGGTGTACGAGGAGTACCTGATGCGGGCGCTGCCCCCGGTGGCCCGCGCGGTCTCCTCCAACCCCGATGCGTACGTCTATCTCGCCGAGTCGATCCAGTCCTGGCCGGACCAGCCCGAGCTGGCGGCGAAGCTCCAGCGCGCGGGCTGGGCGAAGGTCGCCTGGCGGAACCTCTCGGGCGGGATCGTGGCGCTGCACCGGGGCACCAGGCCGGCCTGAGCCGCGCGCGCCGGGAGCGGCGGACGCAACGGGCGAGCACGACGGGGGAGTTGACGGGAACCGTCCGGCGGGCAGGATGTGTCAGTTCACTCGCAGCCCCGTTCCCCACGGTCCCGGAGTACCCATGGCCTCGTACTGTCCGCACTGCGGTTCCCCGTCCCCGGACGAGGCACGCTTCTGTATGAAATGCGGGCGTGAGCGGCTCCCGGCAGCCGAGACGGGTCCACCGCCCGTGCCCCCGGCACTGCCGCCCGCTCCCTCCGCGCTGCCCGCTCCCGCGCTTCCGTCCCCTCCCGCCGGGCCCTCGCCCGCGCTTCCGTCCCCTCCCGCCGGGCCCGCTCCCGCGCTTCCGTCCCCTCCCGCCGGGCCCTCGCCCGTCGGGCAGTTCGCCGGCCGGGTCCTGCGCGGCGACTGGGCGCGGCCCGCGCAGGCCGCGCTCTTCCCGGCCGGGCTGCTGCTCGCCCTGGGCGTGGCCCTCGCGTTCCCCTCCTACGGACAGGACGACGAGGTCGTCGTCGGCTGGGTCGCACGGCTGCGGATCGCGCTCGCGATGCTGCTCCAAGGGGTCGGCGGCGCATTCGAGATCAAGGCCGCCGAAGGGGGTTCGCCCTTCGGGGAGGACTTCGGATCGGGTTCCGGCTCCGGCTCCGGCTCCGGCTCCGGCTTCGGATCGGATTCCGGGTCCGGTTTCGGTGACGCCTTCGGCTCGTCCGACGCCATGGGCAGCGCCTCGCTCTCGCTGGTGCCGCTCACCGTGACGCTGCTCTTCGTCGCCGCGCTCTACCTGGGTGCCCGGATGCTGCGCACGCGCGGCGCCGGGCTGGAGGCCGCCGTACGGCTGTCACTCGTGGTCACCGCGGCGGTGCTGGTCCTCGGACTGTTCGCCCAGCCCGACATCGACGGCGTCGAGGTCTCCTCGTCGCCGCTGCTCGCGATGTTCGGCGCGCTGGCGATCTCGCTCGTCGTGAGCTGCGCCGTCCTCCAGCGCGACCACCTCGCCTCCTGGCTGGGCATGCGCCCCGCCGCCGCCTCGGCGGTCCGCGCCCTCGGCACGGCGGTGCGGGCGCTCGGCATGGTGATCGCGCTCTGCTCGGTGGTGGGCTTCATCGTCTTCGCGGTGCAGGACGACGTGGACGGCACGGCCCTGCTGGGCGCGCTGCCGTTCCTGCCCAACATCGGGTTCGCGGTGCTCGGACTGAGCTGGGGCGTACCGGTGGAGTACGACGTCCGGGGGGAGGCCAGTGCCTTCGGATCGAGCTCGGAGAGCGGCGCCTTCGGGCTGTCGGAGATCGGCGACCTGTGGGGCAACGGCGCGGTCGCCGGGGCCCTGACGCTCGGTGTGGTCTGTGCGCTGATCCTCGGCGTCCGGACGGCCCTGCGCTCACCGGACCGCCGTGAGCATCTGCTGACCGGCGGCTTCCTGCTCGGCCTGTTCCTGCTGTTCCTGGGCTTCACCGGGCTCGCGGCGGACGTCTCGGGCGGCGTGGGCGGCTTCGGCGGCCAGGGCCGTTCGGAGGTGGCCCCGAGCGTGCCCGACGCGCTCCTGTTCGGTCTGCTGTGGGTGGGCGGTGCGGTGCTTCTGGCCCCCTACGCGGTGAAACTGACGGGGCGTCGGCCGGCCGTACCGCCGTACGCCCCGGGGGCGCCGGCCCACCCGCCGGCGCCCATGGCACCGGGCGCGGCGGGGGCGACCGTCGCGGGCGCCTGGCCGGTGGCGGGCGCGCCGGGCCACGGAGGACCGGAAGAGACGGACGGGCACGCGGTCGCTGCGGACTCGGGTCCGCCGCCGACCTCGGGCCATGATCTGCCGGACACCGGGGACGCCCCGGCCGCCTCGGGCACAACGGCCGCGCCCGCGGCCCCGGCCGCACCGGCTCTCCCGCCCGCCGGCCCGGGCGTTCCGCTCGCCGGCCCGGGCGTTCCGCCCGTCGTTCCGTCCGCGGGCGACGCGGCAGGCGCTCCCGCGGGTCCGCCGCTGCCCGGAACTCCCGGCGCCCCGGCGGCTCCCGGTGCGCACGGGCCGGGCGCTCCCGTGCCGGTGTACGACGCCGAGACCTATGTGCCGGCCGGTTACGGACCCGCCGCCCCCCACATCTCCGACTTGGCCGCGGGGCACGCCACCGTGCCCCCGCCCGGGAGCGACCCGGCCGCCGCGGCACGCCGGCGCAAGGTGCTCGTCTGGACCGGCACCCTCGTCGCCGCGTTCGTCATCGGCGGCGGTGCCGCGGCCGGGGTGCTGCTCCTGCAGAAGGACGACGGCGGTTCCGATCGCGCGTCGGACAAGCCCGCCGCCTCGCCCTCACCGGTGCCCTCGTCGGCCACGCCGTCCCCGACTCCGTCGCAGGAGCCCACCGAGGGGCCGGGTGGCGCGAGTACGCCGCCGGGCGGGAACGCGACTCCCTCACAGCCGTCCGACGGCGCACTGCCCGCCGGATTCGTCCTCAAGAACGACCCCGCCGGATTCACGGTCGCCGTCATGGACGGCTGGCAGCGGCGGCAGACCGGCAGCCAGATCTTCTACGAGGCTCCCACCGGGGGCTCGTACCTCCAGATCGGCGTCATCAAGAACGCGCCGACGTCGTCCTACGAAAACTTCCTCGACCTGGAGAGCAAGCGCCAGGCGCTCCCCGAGGTCCGCTACCAGCGTCTGCAACTGGTGCGGAACACCTTCCAGGGACGCCCCGGCGCGCTGTGGGAGTTCACCAACATCCCCGATCCCTCGAAGAGCACCGTGCTGCGCCATGTCATCGACCAGGCCTTCGTGGCGGCCGACGGCACGGAGTACGCGATCCTCGCCGGCGACCGGGCGGACCTGTGGGACACCGAGAACGACGTGGTCTTCTCGACGGCCCTCAGCACCTTCAAGCCGAACTGAGGGCTGCCCGTCACCCCCCCCCGTGGGCGCACCGGCCGGACGGCCCCGGCCGCCCGGGGGCGGGGCCGCCGGAACCGGGCGGACCGACCGCCGGAACCGGCCCAACCGCCCCCGGCCCCAACCGCCCCCGGGCTCGGCCCGGTCCGGTCCGGCCCGGTCCGCCGGATCAGGCTCTCGTCAGGTCCAGCCGGAAGCAGCACCCCTGCCGCTTCGACACCGGGGCCGTGAACGTCTCCGACAGGTGCATCCCGAGCCGCTCGGTCACCGCGATCGAGCGCTTGTTGGCCGCGTCGACCATGGCCACGACCTGGCCGACCCCCGCCGCCCGTACCCGCTCCAGCGTGGTGCGGGCGGCGGCCGTCACATAGCCCTTGCCCCACGCCCGCCGTGCCAGCCGCCAGCCGATCTCGATCTCGCCGACCGGCCCGAAGTGCGTGTGCGGCCAGGGCTGCGCGCCCGTGAAACCGATGACCTCGCCCTGCTCGTCGAGCATGGTCCAGAAGCAGAAGCCGCGCTCCGCGTCATGCCGGCGCTGGCGTGCCGTGAGCTCCTCGTACACCGACAACTCGGCCGCCCTGCCGCCCTGGAACTCCATGACGTCCGGGTCGGCGAAGACGCGGTGCCAGGCAACGGCGTCCTCGCCGGTGGGCACGCGGAGCTGCACGGCGGGGAGGAGCCTGCTCATGGGGGAGCCCTTCGGTCGCTGATCTGTACGCCCCCATAGACTGCACATGTCCAGTGCCATCCGGTACGCAATATCGAGTCTTCGGGAGAACCCGCCGTGACCGAGTCGCTCGCCAAGAACACGGCGCACAGCGCGGATGTGATCGTTGTCGGAGCAGGCCCGGCCGGCTCCACGACCGCCTACCACCTCGCCAAGTCGGGCCTGGACGTTCTGCTGCTGGAGAAGACCGCGTTCCCGCGCGAGAAGGTCTGCGGCGACGGGCTGACCCCGCGCGCCACCAAGCAGTTGGTGGGCATGGGCATCGACATCTCCGAAGAGGCCGGCTGGCTGCGCAACAAGGGCCTGCGGATCATCGGCGGCGGAGTGCGGCTCCAGCTCGACTGGCCGGAACTCGCCTCGTTCCCGGACTACGGACTCGTCCGCAAGCGCGACGACTTCGACGAGCAGCTGGCCCGCCAGGCGCAGAAGGCGGGCGCCCGGCTCCACGAGCGCTGCAACGTGGGCGCCCCGATCATCGACGAGCGGACCGGCCGGATCACCGGCGTGGAGGCCAAGCTCGGCGAGGAGAAGACCCCGGTCACCTTCCACGCCCCGCTGGTCGTCGCCGCCGACGGCAACTCCTCCCGCATCTCCCTCGCCATGGGCCTGCACCGCCGCGACGACCGCCCGATGGGCGTGGCCGTGCGCACGTACTTCACGAGCCCCCGCCACGACGACGACTACCTGGAGTCGTGGCTGGAGCTGTGGGACCGCCGCGGCCCGGGCGAGGACCGGCTGCTGCCGGGCTACGGCTGGATCTTCGGCATGGGCGACGGCACGTCCAACGTCGGCCTCGGTGTCCTCAACACCTCGGCGGCGTTCAAGGAGCTGGACTGGCGCGAGGTGCTGAAGGCATGGTGCGCCTCGATGCCGGAGGACTGGGGCTACACCGAGGAGAACATGACGGGCCCGATCCGCGGCGCCGCGCTCCCGATGGCCTTCAACCGCCAGCCGCACTACACCAAGGGCCTGCTGCTCGTCGGTGACGCGGGCGGCCTGGTCAACCCGTTCAACGGCGAGGGCATCGCGTACGCCATGGAGTCCGGGGAGATCGCGGCCGACGTGATCGTCCAGGCGCACTCCCGCCGCACCCCCGCCCAGCGCGAGCTGGCGCTGCACCGCTACCCGAAGGTCCTCAAGGACACCTACGGCGGCTACTACACGCTGGGCCGCGCCTTCGTGAAGCTGATCGGCAACCCGAAGGTCATGAAGATCGCGACCCAGCGCGGTCTGTCCCACCCGATGCTGATGCGGTTCACGCTGAAGATGCTGGCCAACCTCACCGACCCGACGGGCGGCGACGCGATGGACCGGATCATCAACGGCCTCTCCAAGGTGGCTCCGAAGGCCTGATCACTCACGGCCGGGGGGGGGGGGCGGGGGGCGGGGGCCCCCGCCGGGGGGGGGGGTGGTGTAAAAAAAAAACAGACCCCCCCCCCCGGGATTTTTTAGGGGTGGGGGGGGGGGGGGGGTATGTGG
>NZ_JBHXSL010000059.1:0-44186 GCF_042714725.1 Streptomyces sp. NPDC058685 | reverse complement strand
CACCCCCTCCCCCGCCGGCTCCCCCCCCCCGCGGTCCTCACCGGCGGACGCCCGCGCACACCCCGTGCCGCGGCCGTCCGCCGTTGAGTCGACCTCCGCCGTCGAGTCGATGCCCACCCTCGAATCGGCCTCCGCCGTCGAGTCGACGCCCGCCCTCGAATCGACGGGCCCTGGCCGCTGCCGGCCGCGTCAAGTGCCGATGGCCGGTCAGGACCAGGTGGCGACGAAGTAGCCGACGCCGTACGGAGCGTCGTCATACAGCAGCCGGCCCCCCGGATCGGCGCCCTCGGCCGCCGCGGCGAGAACCTGCCACGGGGCACGGCCCCCCGCCTTGAGTTCGTACGCCAGGGACTTGTCCAGCGCCTTCAACGCCTCCACATCCGCGTCGCCGAGCGCGCGGGCGGCCAGTGCGTCGAAGTCCGCGGCCCGCTCGTCCAGGTACCCCGGCGCCTTGAGGGTGCGGCAGGCGCTGCCGTCACCCATCACCAGGAGGGCCACCCGCCCGGCCCTGCCGGCGAGCTCCCGCCCCGTCTCCGCGCAGAGCTCGGGAGAAAGGTCCTCGTTGACACCGAGACCCTCCACCGGGCCCGACCACTGGGCGCGGTCGAGCAGCCAGGCGCCGACCGCGAGGGACAGCGGCAGGATCCGGTCCAGTTCCTGAGCCGTGTCGTCGCCGAGGCGGACATCGACGTCCACGCCGTAGCCGCGGAAGGAACCGGGCGCTCCGGCGGCGTACGGTCCGCCGGCGTTCCCGTCCGTGGGCCCGACCACGACCAGCAGATCGGGACGTGCGGCGGCGAGCACTCCGAGGGCATCCGCGCACGCGGTCCGCGCCACGTCGAGTTCGGGCGCGGCGCCCGCGGCGACCTCGGGCACGAGCAGCGGCGGACAGGGGCAGACGGCTGCGGCGACAAGCATGATCGGCAGCCTAGTCCGCCCGGGGAAGCCGCCGCGCGGTCGGTCGGAAGCGCCGCGGAGGGCCTGGCGGCGGCCCGCCGCTCAGGCCCCGTCCGGACTCTGCTCTAGTCGCAGCCGCAGCCCGGTGCCGCGGCAGCCGGAAGCGGCTCAGGGACGCCGATCTTCGGCAGACCCAGCATCACGCCCGCGGGCTGCGTCGCCTGCGTGGCGTTGCGCTTCTCCCAGGCGTCGCCCGCGCGGGTGCGGCGCACCGATGTCGCCCGGCCCTCCGCGAGCAGATGGTGCGGCGCCGCATAGGTGATCTCGACCGTCACCACGTCGCCCGGCCGTACCGCCTCGTCCGGCTTGGTGAAGTGCACCAGGCGGTTGTCGGGCGCACGGCCCGACAGGCGGTGGGTGGCACCGTCCTTGCGGCCCTCGCCCTCGGCGACCATGACGTCGAGGACCCGGCCGACCTGCTTCTTGTTCTCCGCCCAGGAGATCTCCTCCTGGAGGGCGACCAGACGCTCGTAGCGCGCCTGCACGACCTCCTTGGGGATCTGGCCGTCCATGGTGGCGGCCGGGGTGCCGGGGCGCTTGGAGTACTGGAAGGTGAAGGCGTTCGCGAAACGGGCTTCGCGCACCGTGTGCATCGTCTGCTCGAAGTCCTCCTCGGTCTCGCCGGGGAAGCCCACGATGATGTCGGTGGAGATGGCGGCGTGCGGGATCGCGGTGCGCACCTTCTCGATGATCCCGAGGAAACGCTCCTGCCGGTACGAGCGGCGCATCGCCTTCAGCACCGTGTCCGAGCCGGACTGGAGCGGCATGTGCAGCTGCGGCATCACGTTCGGGGTCTCGGCCATCGCGGCGATGACGTCGTCCGTGAAGTCACGGGGGTGCGGCGAGGTGAAGCGCACCCGCTCCAGCCCCTCGATCGAACCGCAGGCGCGCAGCAGCTTGCTGAAGGCCTCACGGTCGCCGATGTCGGAGCCGTACGCGTTGACGTTCTGGCCGAGCAGGGTGATCTCGGAGACGCCTTCGGCGACGAGCGCCTCGATCTCGGCGAGGATGTCGCCCGGCCGGCGGTCCTTCTCCTTGCCGCGCAGTGCGGGGACGATGCAGAAGGTGCACGTGTTGTTGCAGCCGACGGAGATCGAGACCCAGGCCGCGTACGCCGACTCACGACGGGTCGGCAGCGTCGAGGGGAAGGCCTCGAGCGACTCGGCGATCTCGACCTGCGCCTCTTCCTGGACGCGGGCGCGCTCCAGCAGGACGGGCAGCTTGCCGATGTTGTGCGTACCGAAGACGACGTCGACCCAGGGCGCCCTGGTGACGATGGTGTCGCGGTCCTTCTGGGCCAGGCAGCCTCCGACGGCGATCTGCATGCCGGGCCGCTTGGTCTTCATCGGAGCGAGCCGGCCGAGATTGCCGTACAGCTTGTTGTCCGCGTTCTCCCGCACCGCGCAGGTGTTGAAGACGACGACATCGGCGTCACCGTCGGCCCCCTCGGGCGCACGGACGTATCCGGCGCCCTCCAGCAGGCCCGACAGGCGCTCGGAGTCGTGGACGTTCATCTGGCACCCGTAGGTGCGCACCTCGTAAGTTTTCGCACTCATCGCGCCAACCAGGGTACGGGGTGACACCGGCCCTCCGCCCCGGCCTTCCGCGAGGCAGGGCCTGGCCATCACAGGGAGTGAGCTGGCAGGATCGCCAGCATGCTCCAGCCCCTGTCCCGTGTCAGCCGTCGTCGTGCTCTGCAGACGTCGGCCACCGCGCTCGCGGTGGTGGGACTGCTGCTCTGGTGGCTGATGCCGTTCGCCGGCGCCTCGCCTGCGGGCTCGGTCACGTTCAGCACGGGCTCGCAGAGCGGCGTCTACCAGCGTTACGGCGTGCTGCTCAAGGACGCGCTCGCCAAGGACCTGCCGGACGTCGACATAGATCTGCGGCTCAGCGAGGGGTCGCAGGAGAATCTGGCACGGGTGGCCTCGGGCGAGGCCGACTTCACCATCGCCACCGCCGATGCCGTCGCGAAGTACAAGCGGGAGAGCAAGGCGGGCGCCGAGCGGCTGCGGGGCTGTGCGCGGCTGTACGACGACTACGTCCAGCTCGTGGTGCCCCGGAGCTCGCCGGTCCTGAAGATCGAGGATCTGCGCGGCAGGAAGGTCGGCGTGGGCCAGGTGGGGTCGGGGGTGCGTCTGGTCGCCGAGCGGCTGCTGACCGCAGCGGGCATCGACCCGAAGAGGGACATCACAGCCGTGCCGGCGGGCATCGACACGATGCCGTCGCAGCTGGAGCGCGGAAAGCTCGACGCCTTCTTCTGGTCGGGCGGTCTGCCCACCAGCACCGTGCAGAAGCTGTCGGAGCGCTACCAGATCCGACTGGTGCCGCTGGAGTCGGAACTGGTGGAGAAGCTGCACGTCACCAGTGACGCGGCGAACTACTACCGCTCGGCCGTGATGCCGCCCGACGCCTATCTCCAGGCGCAGAGCGGGGCGACCGTGCCGACGATGGCGGTGGCGAACCTGCTGGTGACGACCGACCGGATCGACCCGGCGATGGTGGAGGGCTTCACCCGTACCGTGATCAGGAGCCGGGACCGGATCGGCAACACCGTCCACCCCGCGCAGCTCGTGGATCTGCGGACCGCGGTCTACACAGACCCGCTGCCGCTGCACGAGGGCGCACGGCGCTACTACAGCTCGTCGAAGCCCTGAGCCGGCTGGGCGCGTGGCCCGGACCGGGCGCGCGACGGCGCCTGGTCCGCGGCCGGTACGGCTCGGCCGCACGCCGCCGGGCCGGCCCCCGCAGCCGTCACGGAGACGTGCGCGGCACACTCACCGTCACGACGAGTCCGCGCGGCTCATGGTGGGCGTAGGCGATCCGACCACCGCCCGCCGACAGCAGGGCACGCGAGATCGAGAGTCCGAGGCCCGAGCCCTTGACGTTCTGATGGCGGCCGCTGCGCCAGAAGCGGTCGCCGATGCGCGTGAGTTCCTCGTCGGTCAGGCCGGGACCGCAGTCGGTGATCACGATGGTGGACGTGTCGCCGTTCGAGGCGACGGTCACCGTGACCTCCTCACCGGCCGGCGTGAACTTCAGCGCGTTGTCGATCACCGCGTCCAGGGCGCTGGACAGGGCGATCGGGTCCACCCAGGCGGTGACGGCGGCCCGGTGCTCGATGAGCCGGACGCCCTTCTCCTCGGCGAGCGGGCGCCAGGCGGCGACGCGTTCCGCCGCCAGCTCGCCGATGTCGGTGAGCCGCAGATCAGCGGCTGCGTGCTCGGCGAGCGCCAGGTCCAGGAGATCGTCGAGGACCTGGGCAAGACGCTTGCCCTCGGTACGCACCGAGGCGATCTCCTCATTGCCCTCGGGCAGTTCGAGTGCGAGGAGTTCGATACGCAGCAGCAGCGCGGCCAGGGGGTTGCGCAACTGGTGGGAGGCGTCGGCGACGAACGCGCGCTGCTGTTCCAGCACTTGCTCGACGTTGTCGGCCATCTCGTTGAACGAGCCCGCCAGCCGTCTGAGCTCCGGCGGCCCGCCCGCCGCGGCGACCCGCGACTTCATCCGGCCCGTAGCGATGTCGTGTGTGGCGGCGTCGAGCACGCGGACCGGCCGCAGCACCCATCCGGTCAGACGGATGGCCGCACCGACGGCGACCAGCATGGCCGCGCTCTCGCCGGCGATGATCAGCAGCCAGCCGCGCAGCACACGCGAGCGCAGCTGGTCGGTGGGTGAGTCGGTGAAGACGACGGCGACGACGTCCCCGTCCCGTACGACGGGTGAGGCGACCACGAGTCGGCCGCCCTGCTGCCACGGCCACACCTGCGGCGGGTCCTGGCTGCGGCGCCCCGACAGGGCGTCCCTGAAGGCTTCGCGGCCCTCGCCGTCCGACGGCACGGACCAGTCCTCGGGCGCGCGGGCCATCGCATCGCCGTCGCGGTAGAAGACGCCCGCCTTGATGCCGTACGTGGCGTGGTAGCGGTCGAGCTGCTCCTGGAGCGTGGAACGCCGCTCGTCCAGGCTGGAGCGGTCGGTGACGAACTGCGCGAGCGCCGCGAAGCGCACCGTGTCGTCGATCCGGTCCACGACCACCCGCTGCTGCTCCGCCGCCGCGACGCTCACCGCGAGCGGAAAGCCGAGCGCGAGCAGCACGCCCGCCATGAGGACGATGAGGAGCGGAAGAAGTCGGGTACGCACAGGGGGTTACGCGGCCGGGGCGACCAGGCGGTAGCCGACGCCACGC
Source organism: Streptomyces sp. NPDC058685 (assembly GCF_042714725.1). NCBI lineage: Bacteria > Bacillati > Actinomycetota > Actinomycetes > Kitasatosporales > Streptomycetaceae > Streptomyces > Streptomyces sp. NPDC058685. The sequence continues at coordinate 39,046 of NZ_JBHXSL010000059.1, read as the reverse complement.
ACGGTCTCGATCAGTGCGGGCATCCGGAGCTTGGAGCGCAGGGAGGCGACGTGCACCTCGAGCGTGCGGCCGGTACCTTCCCAACTGGTGCGCCAGACCTCGCTGATGATCTGTTCCCGGCGGAAGACGACACCGGGCCGCTGGGCGAGCAGCGCCAGCAGGTCGAACTCCTTGCGGGTGAGCTGCACCGGGGCGCCGTCGACACTGACGCGCCGGGTGGGCAGTTCGATGGTGACGGCGCCGAGCCGCAGCGCCTCGTCACCCACGGCCACGGCCGGCTCGTCGCCGCCCGATTTGCGCCGGCTGACGGCGTGGATGCGGGCCAGCAGTTCACCGGTGTCGTACGGCTTGACGACATAGTCGTCGGCGCCGAGGTTGAGGCCGTGGATCCGGGAGCGCACGTCCGCGCGGGCGGTCACCATGATCACCGGGGTCGACGTGATCTTCCGGAGCTTTCCGCACACCTGGTAGCCGTCCTGGTCGGGCAGCCCCAGGTCGAGCAGGACGACGCCGAACGGCGGCTTGTCGGGATGCGTCGCGGGCAGCACCGCGTGCAGGGCCTCTTCGCCGTTGCGAGCGTGCACGACGTCGAAACCGTGCCGGGCGAGCACCGCGGACAGGGCGGCGGCGACATGGTCGTCGTCCTCGACGAGCAGCAGCCTCATGGCCCCCCTTCGGCCGTGCGGTCTTCCGGCGTACCAGGGCATCAAGGCTGATTCCCGGGCGGACAGTCAAGAGACTTTCCCATGCCCGACGCGTTCCGTTACCCACCCGGTACGCCGACCGTACGCCCTGCGTCAGCGCGTTCACACATAGTGTCCGTTTGCAGCCGGATCGTTATGCTCAATTTCCGCTCAGATGTAATGACGCTGGTCGCGGTGCGTGACTAAGGTCCTTCCAACCGAGGAGGACGGAGCTAGAAGCCGATGAGCGGAGTGTCAGTGACCAAGGGCGCCGACGACGCCGTACCCGCAGCGGGCGACCTGGTCGTGCTGAGCAACGTGAACAAGCACTTCGGCGCGTTGCATGTGCTCCAGGACATCGACCTGACGATCACTCGCGGCGAGGTCGTCGTGGTGATCGGACCGTCCGGGTCCGGTAAGTCCACGCTGTGCCGCACCGTCAACCGTCTGGAGACGATCGACTCCGGAGCGATCTCGATCGACGGCAAGCCGCTGCCCCAGGAGGGCAAGGAGCTGGCCCGGCTGCGCGCCGATGTCGGCATGGTCTTCCAGTCGTTCAACCTCTTCGCGCACAAGACCGTCCTGGAGAACGTGACTCTGGGCCAGGTCAAGGTGCGCAAGACCGACAAGAAGGCCGCCGAGGAGAAGGCGCGGGCACTTCTCGACCGAGTGGGCGTCAGCGCCCAGGCCGACAAGTACCCGGCCCAGCTCTCGGGCGGCCAGCAGCAGCGCGTCGCGATCGCGCGGGCACTGGCGATGGACCCCAAGGTCATGCTGTTCGACGAGCCGACCTCGGCCCTCGACCCCGAGATGATCAACGAGGTCCTCGAGGTCATGCAGCAGTTGGCGCGTGACGGGATGACGATGGTGGTCGTCACCCACGAGATGGGCTTCGCCCGGTCCGCCGCCAACCGAGTCGTGTTCATGGCAGATGGCAAGATCGTCGAAGAGGCCACCCCCGAGGAGTTCTTCAGCAACCCGCGCAGCGACCGGGCCAAGGACTTCCTGTCGAAGATCCTTCACCACTGAGTCCTGGATCCCCCGATCCGCATCACTTCGCGTCAACTCTAGGGAAATCATCATGAAGCTTCGTAAGGTCACCGCCGCTTCGGTCACCGTGTTCGCGCTCGCCCTGACCGCCACCGCCTGTGGCTCGGACGACAAGGACAGCGGCTCGGGCGACTCGGGCGGCAAGAAGATCACCGTCGGTATCAAGTACGACCAGCCGGGCCTCGGCCTGAAGACGCCCGACGGCAAGTTCACCGGCTTCGACGTCGACGTCGCCAACTACGTCGCCAAGGAGCTCGGCTACGCCCCGGGCGACGTCGAGTTCAAGGAGACGAAGAGCGCCGACCGCGAGACCGCGCTGGCCCGCGGCGACGTGGACTTCATCGCCGCCACGTACTCGATCAACGACGAGCGCGCGCAGAAGGTCGACTTCGCCGGCCCCTACCTGCTCGCCCACCAGGACCTGCTGATCCGGACCGACGACAACGTCGCCAAGGGCGATGACCTCAACGGCAAGAAGCTCTGCTCGGTCACCGGCTCCACGTCCGCTCAGAACGTGAAGAAGGACTTCGCGCCGAAGGCCCAGCTGAAGCAGGTCGGCACCTACTCCGAGTGCCTCAGCGCCCTCCAGAGCGGCGCCGTCGACGCGCTGACCACGGACGACTCGATCCTCGCCGGCTTCGCCGCGCAGGACCAGTACAAGGGCAAGTTCAAGCTCGCCGGTCTGAAGCTGAGCAACGAGAACTACGGCATCGGCGTCAAGAAGGGCGACAAGGCGATGGTCGACAAGATCAACGCCGCGCTCGAGAAGATGGTCAAGGACAAGGCCTGGGACAAGGCCGTGACGGACAACTTCGGTCCGGCCAACTACAAGAACGAGCCCGCCCCGAAGATCGGCAACATCGTCAAGTGAAGCAGGGCTGACCCGGCACGCCGCCACTGACGGCGGCGTGCCGCGCCCTCCTACACGCGGAAGCGCGGGAGACAGTGTTCGACTTTCTTGAAGGTTACGACTTGCTCGGAGCGTTCTGGGTGACGGTGCAGCTCACCGTCTTCTCCGGAATCGGCTCCCTGGTACTGGGCACCATTCTTGCCGCGATGCGGGTGAGCCCTGTTCCTCTGATGCGTGGTTTCGGCACGGTCTACGTGAACCTGGTCCGGAACATTCCGCTGACCGTCATCATCGTCTTCTCCTCGCTCGGTCTCGCCGATGTCTTCGGCATGACGCTGGGCGTGGCGGACGACTTCGACGCCCTGGCGTTCAGGCTGTCCGTCCTCGGACTGTCGGCGTACACCGCGGCGTTCGTATGCGAGGCCGTGCGGTCGGGCATCAACACGGTGCCGGTCGGCCAGGCGGAGGCGGCGCGGGCCATCGGGCTCAGCTTCACCCAGGTGCTCATGAGTGTCGTTCTCCCGCAGGCGTTCCGCTCGGTGGTCGGCCCGCTCACCAACGTGCTGATCGCCCTGACGAAGAACACCACGGTCGCGGCGGCCATCGGTGTGGCTGAAGCGGCCCTGCTGATGAAGGAGATGATCGAGAACGAAGCGCAGCTGGTGCTCATCTCGGCCGTCTTCGCCTTCGGGTTCGTCGTGCTGACTCTCCCCACCGGCCTCCTTCTCGGCTGGGTCGGCAAGCGCGTGGCGGTGAAGCGATGACGTCGGTCCTCTACGACGCTCCCGGCCCCCGCGCCAAGCGCCGCAACATCGTCTACACCGCAGGATTCCTGGCAGTGCTGGCGCTGCTGTGCTGGTGGATCTTCAGTGTGATGTCCGACAAGGGACAGCTCGAATGGTCCCTGTGGAAGCCGTTCACCGAGGCACAGGCCTGGACGACCTATCTGCTGCCCGGTCTCGGGAACACGCTGAAGGCCGCGGCGCTCGCGATGGTCATCGCCCTGCCCCTGGGCGCGATCTTCGGCATCGCACGGATGTCGGACCATCGCTGGATCAGGGTTCCGGCCTCGGTCGTCGTGGAGTTCTTCCGCGCGATCCCGGTCCTTCTCCTGATGCTGTTCGCGAACCAGCTGTACGCGAACTCCTCCGGCATCAGCAGCGACCTGCGTCCGCTGTACGCCGTGGTCACCGGCCTCGTCCTGTACAACGCCTCGGTGCTCGCCGAGGTCGTTCGGGCCGGCATCCTGTCGCTGCCCAAGGGCCAGACGGAGGCCGCCAAGGCCATCGGTCTGCGCAAGGGTCAGACGATGACCAGCATTCTGCTGCCGCAGTCGGTGACCGCGATGCTGCCCGCGCTGGTCAGCCAGCTCGTCGTCATCGTCAAGGACACCGCTCTCGGTGGCGCGATCCTGGCCTTCACGGAGCTGCTGAACGCCCGGGGCACGCTGGCCGCGAACTACGCGAACGTCATTCCCAGCTTCATCGTCGTCGCGCTGATCTACATCGTCCTCAACCTGATCCTCACGACCTTCGCGTCGTGGCTGGAGCGCAGGCTGCGCCGTGCGAAGAAGAGCACGGGGGCGGTACTCGCCGCGGACCTGGCCGGCGCCGAGGAGCCCGTCGCCGAGCCCGGCATCAGGACCGGTGACGGCAGCACCACCTGACAGTTCATCGGATGCACGCGTGAGGGGCGGGGCCATGGGCCACCGCCCCTCACCGCGTTCCGGTCACGCTTCACACGAGTGCCCGCAAAACGCAGGGCCCTCCGTTGCGTACCGTGGTCGCTTGACGCGGGCACGCGCAATAGGTTGCATACGTTCTGTGATCGCGCACCGGGCTCCTACCGCACCTCTCCGCACGTCCCTCCGGGCCCGAGGAGTCACGCCGTGGACCCGGTGATCATCGTCGGCGCGGGTCCTGTGGGGCTGGCGCTCTCCGTGGCCCTTGCCCAGCGAGGTGTCCCTTCTGTCCTGCTCGACGACAGCGTCGGCAAGGAGGAGCCCCGCCCCGCGCGCACAGTCGTGCTGCGCCCCGATGTCGCGTCCATGATGGAGCGGCTCGGATGCACCACTCTTCGTGACGAAGGAGCCCACTGGGCCGGCTGGCGCACGATGCGGCGGAAGCAGGACGTCCGCGTGGTCGCGCTGGGGGACGACCTTGCTCCCTCACCGCTGCACATCCCTCAGCACGCCCTGGCCCGCGGGCTGCGCGACGCCGTCGCCGCCCAGCCGCTGATCAACCTCGTGACCGAAAGTCATGTGGACTCCCTGGAACAGGACGACGACGGGGTCAGCGTCCACACCCGCGGCCCGGAGGCGACGTGGTGGCGCGGCAGCCATCTCGTGGGGTGCGACGGCGCGCGGTCGACGGTCCGCAAACTCCTCGGTGTCCGCTTCCCGGGGCGTACGGCGGTGGAGCGGCACGCGGTCGCCACGCTGCGCGCCGAACTCCCCTGGCCCGACGAGGCGTTGCTGCACCGCCTCCCGCCGTGGCGGACGGGCGGCGAGGAGATCACCGCGCGCCCGCTGCCGGACGACGTCTGGCGGCTGGACTGGCTGCTCCCGGCGCGCGGTGAACTGGTCACTCCCGACGCCCTGATCGCCCGGGTCCGGGACACGCTGGCCGGCTGGTCCGGCGGGACGCCGTCGTACGAGCTGATCGACACCGGGGTCCACACGTTGCACCACCGGCTCGCCCGTCGCTGGCGGGTGGGCCGGGCCTTCCTCGCCGGCGACGCCGCGCATCTGCTCGGCGCGGTGGGCACCCAGGGGCTCGACGAAGGGCTGCGGGACGCGGAGAACCTTGCGTGGAAGCTGGCGCACGTCTGGCACCACGGCGGGTCCGAGCTGCTGCTGGACAGCTACCAGGCGGAGCGCCGGTCGTGTGTCGCTGCCCGACTGCGGGCCGCGGACCAGTCGCTGCCGATACTGCGCGGCAGCAGCGCGCTGCGTACGTACCTTCCCGGTGCGGCGCGCGGGCACGACGCCCTGCTCATGGACGGCCATCTGGGGCTGGGCCCGCTCGGTGCGCCCCCCGTCTACACGCACTCCCCTCTCGCACCCGAACACGCTCCTGGGCAGACCCTCGTCGGTACGGAGGCCGGCGCCCCGGTCGTCGACGTCCGGGTGACCACGCCGGACGGGACGAGCGCGCGACTGCGGGACCGGCTGGGCGGTGGGCAGTTGCTCGTGGTCCTCGTGGCTCCGGGTACCGGGGTGTGGGACCAGCGGCACTGGATGAGCGCGGGTGTGATGCCACGCCTGGCGGCGGCGGTCACAGCCCTGCCCGTGCGGGCGGAGCTGCTGGTGACGGAGAGCTATCCCGGCGCCTCTGCACACACCGTGCTGCTGGTGCGGCCGGACGGGCATCTGGTCGCCGCGTTCACGGGTGTACGGCCCGCGGAGCTGTACGCGGCGGCGGACGCGGCGCGAGGCGGCCCTCCGTCTTCCGTGCGCAGTGACCGCACTGCGGACATCAATTGACCGTCGCGGACACGCGTGGTGTACTCCGGAACGTGACTGACACCGATGTGCGCCTGTGGCGGAGGGTCCATATGGACCTCGTCCGCTATGCGGGCTGCGTGTGTCGCCCCTCCTGCTGAATTCGCCTCTTCCCCGTGCGTGGCCCCACTGAGCCTGCGCGCGCACCCGCGAACTCCCAGGACGGTTTCTGTGTCTCAGTCTGTCGTCACCCCTGTCACCCTTGCGTCCGCCACCTCTGCCTCTGACGTCTCGGTCTCCGGGGCCGCTGCCTCGGGCGCCGCCGTCTCCGGTGCATCTGCGTCCGAGCCCGCCGTGTCCGTCTCCGGCGCCCCGGTCGAGAGCGCGCCGGCCTCGGTGGACCCGGTGGCCGAGCCATCGGCTCCGACCGCGGCCGAACTTCTCGAATTCGTCTCGAACGCCGCCGCCGACACCGACCTCATCGCCTCACTGCCCCTCGACCCCGAGGGCCGTACCTGGGTACGGCTCGAAGGACCCGGCGGCAGCGAGGCCTGGCTGATCGCCTGGCCGCCCGGCACGGGCACCGGCTGGCACGACCACGCAGAGTCGTTCGGCGCGTTCGCCACGGCCGCCGGTGAGCTGAAGGAGAACTCGCTCGCCGTACGGCTGCCCGCGAGCGGCTGGAAGACCCTGGAACTGCACGAAGGCGTCGACCGCGAGCGGCAGTTGGGCGCGGGCCGGGGCCGCGCCTTCGGCACGCACCATGTGCACGAGGTGCTGAACGAGTCGGCGAGCGAACACGCCGTCTCGGTCCACGCGTACTACCCGCCGCTCCCGCTGATCCGGCGCTTCAGCCGGACCGGTGCGGTGCTCCGTCTCGAGCAGGTCGAGAGCCCGGAGGACTGGCAATGAGTGAGCAGGGTGACCGGGTCGGGATCGACGAACTTCTGGAGCGGGTCCGCGAAGGTCTGGACCGTGTCGAGCCGAAGCAGGCCTTCGCGGAGGCGGCGGAGGGCGCCCTGCTGGTGGACATCCGCTATGCGGCTCTGAGGGACCGGGACGGGCTGATCCCCGGCGCGCTGGTGGTGGAGCGCAACGAGCTGGAGTGGCGCCTGGATCCGCAGGGCAGCCATCGCGCGCCCCAGGCGGTGAGCCACGATCTGCGGGTCGTGGTGGTCTGCAACGAGGGCTACGCGTCCTCCCTCGCGGCGGCCTCACTGCGCGACCTGGGCCTGCACCGCGCGACGGACCTCATCGGCGGGTTCCAGGCATGGAGGGCAGCGGGCTTCCCGGTCGAGGCGTAGGGCCGGCACGGGGACGCGGCGCACGCCCGGTGGCTTCCGGCTTCCGGCTTCCGGCTTCCGGCTTCCGGCTTCCGGCTTCCGGCTTCCGGCTTCCGGCTTCCGGCTTCCGGCTTCCGGCTTCCGGCTTCCGGCGGGATTATTGGGCCGTTCCTCGTGAGCTCCTCCCCCGCCGGTCCAAGAGGCTAGAACCCGCCACCCTCGTCCAGGCCTTCCACATCCTCGCCCTCTTCCTCCAGGGCTCGTCTGACCACCCGCAGCGCCATGCCCTCCGGGTAGCCCTTGCGGGCCAGCATGCCCGCGAGGCGCCGTATGCGGCGGTCGCGGTCGAGGCCACGAGTGGAGCGGAGTCTGCGGGCGACCAGCTCGCGCGCGGTCTCCTCCTCCTGCTCGGAGTCGAGCTGCCCCACCGCCTCGTCGATCAGGGACGAGTCCACGCCCTTCGTCCGCAGCTCGCGCGCCAGCGCCCGTCGGGCGAGGCCGCGGCCGTGGTGGCGGGACTCCACCCACGCGTCCGCGAACGCCGCGTCATTGATCAGGCCCACGTCCTCGAAGCGGGAGAGAACCTCCTCGGCCACCTCCGAGGGGATCTCCCGCTTGTGCAGCGCATCCGCGAGCTGTTTGCGGGTGCGCGGCGTCCCGGTGAGCAGGCGCAGGCAGATCGCCCGCGCCCGCTCCGCCGGGTCCTGGGGCGACAGCTCCTTCTCGGCCCTCGACGAGTCGGCGCTGTCGCCCGGCCATTCGGTTCGCCGGGCCATGCGCTAGCCCTTGGCCGCCGCCGTCTTGGCCGACTTGGCCTTGGTGGCGGGCGCAGGCACCGACTTCGCCGCGTCCTCGGCCGGAGCAGCCGGGCTGCCCACCGCGTCCGCACCGGGCTCGGCCGCCGGCGCCTCCGGCTTCACACCGACGCCCAGCTTCTCGAGGATCTTCTTCTCGATCTCGTTGGCGAGATCGGGGTTGTCCTTGAGGAAGTTACGGGCGTTCTCCTTGCCCTGTCCGAGCTGGTCGCCCTCGTACGTGTACCAGGCGCCCGCCTTGCGCACGAAGCCGTTCTCCACGCCCATGTCGATCAGACCGCCCTCGCGGCTGATGCCCTGGCCGTAGAGGATGTCGAACTCGGCCTGCTTGAACGGCGGTGCGACCTTGTTCTTGACGACCTTGACCCGGGTGCGGTTGCCCACCGCGTCGGTGCCGTCCTTCAGGGTCTCGATACGCCGGATGTCGAGACGCACCGAGGCGTAGAACTTCAGCGCGCGGCCACCGGTCGTGGTCTCCGGCGAGCCGAACATCACGCCGATCTTCTCGCGGAGCTGGTTGATGAAGATCGCGGTGGTCTTCGACTGGTTCAGCGCGCTGGTGATCTTCCGCAGCGCCTGGCTCATCAGCCGCGCCTGCAGACCGACGTGCGAGTCGCCCATCTCGCCCTCGATCTCCGCCCGCGGCACCAGCGCGGCGACGGAGTCGATGACGATCAGGTCGAGCGCGCCGGAGCGGACGAGCATGTCGACGATCTCGAGCGCCTGTTCACCGTTGTCCGGCTGGGACAGGATGAGGTTGTCGATGTCGACGCCGAGCTTCTTCGCGTACTCGGGGTCGAGGGCGTGCTCCGCGTCCACGAAGGCCACCGAGCCGCCAGCCCGCTGGGCGTTGGCGACGGCGTGCAGCGTGAGAGTCGTCTTACCGGAGGACTCCGGGCCGTACACCTCCACCACACGGCCGCGCGGCAGTCCGCCGACGCCGAGCGCGACGTCGAGCGCGGTCGACCCGGTGGGGATGACCTCGATGGGCTCGTTCGGCCGCTCGCCCAGGCGCATCACCGCGCCCTTGCCGAATTGCCGTTCAATCTGTGCGAGCGCGGCGTCGAGCGCCTTCTCGCGGTCGGTTCCTGCCATGGGTTCCACCCGATTTGCTTGAGTCGATCGCTTCACGTCAAAGACGCTATCCCCTGCCACTGACAATGGGCCTCGACGTCCTTCCAGCCTGTGGACAACTCCCGGGTCACCGCGGCCGGAATCCCATAAGAATGGATGTTCGATTTCGGTGTCAAGCGCACCACGCGGCGGGCCACGAACCGTCGGCCCCGGCCGGTCCGGGCAAGCCTGGACCCTGCCTGGTGGCGCCCGTCAGGCGGGGCGGTCGGGGTCGTCGGTGCCTGTTCCCGCACCGGATTCGTCGGGCGGACCCCCGGCGGGCGGACCGGCAGCCGGCGGCTGAGCGGCGGGCGGCTCGCCGCCCTGCGCAGCTCCCTCAGGCGACTCGGCCTCGTGCGCGGCCTCCGCAGGCGCGTTCTTCCCTGCCCCCGGGGCGTCCCGCTTCCTGCTCAGTACATCGCGCATCCGCCGGAGCGTGCGGCCGCCGCGGTGCCGGTGGCCCTGCACCCGGGGATCATCGGTCACCTCGTACCGCTTCACATAGGCGCCCAGGAAGGCCTGGAGCGTGGCGACCGCCGGAATCGCCACCAGGGCACCCACCGCTCCCAGCAGCGCGGTGCCGGCCACGACCGATCCGAAGGCCACAGCGGGATGGATGTCGACCGTCTTGGAGGTGAGCTTCGGCTGGAGCACGTAGTTCTCGAACTGCTGGTAGACCACCACGAAGCCGAGCACCCACAGCGCGTACCAGGGGTTCACGGTGAAGGCGATCAGCATCGGCAACGCGCCCGCCAGGTAGGTGCCGATGGTCGGGATGAACTGGGAGACCAGACCGACCCACACGGCGAGCGCCGGGGCGTAGGGCACCCCCAGGATCTCCAGCAGGATGTAGTGCGCGCCGCCGGAGATCAGTGCCATCAGACCGCGCGAGTAGATGTAGCCACCCGTTTTGTCGACGGCGATCTCCCACGCCCGCAGCACCTCGGTCTGCCTGGCCGGCGGGAGGACGGAGCACAGGGCGCGGCGCAGCCGGGGTCCGTCGGCCGCGAAGTAGAACGAGAACAGGAAGATCGTCAGCACCTGGAACAGCCCGCCGAGCACGGTGGCCGAGATGTCCAGCACACCGCTCGCGCTGTTCTGCACATAGCGGCGGAGCCAGTCGGAGCGCAGCAGGCTGTCCTGGACCTCCACCCGGGACAGCTGAGTGCTGAAGGTGTCGTTGATCCACTTGATGACCGAGTCGAGGTACTGGGGGAAGTCCTCGACGATCTGCACGATCTGACCGGCCAGCATCGAGCCGAGCAAAAAGACGAAGCCGGCTCCCGCGACCAGCACGGCGAAGAAGACCAGGAAAGTGGCGAGTCCTCGCCGCATCCCCCGCGCGGCCATCCTGCCGACCGCGGGCTCGATCGCCAGCGCCACGAAGAAGGCGATCAGGATGTTGATCAGCAGCCCGATGAGCTGATGGAAGGCCCAACTGCCGAGCTGGAAGCAGGCGTAGAGGGTCAGGGCGAGCACCATCGCGCGCGGCAGCCAGCGGGGCATCCGGGCAGAACCGGCGGATCCGGCCACCGGCGGGCTCGGCGGCGCCTGGGGAGGAGTCGCGCCCCCCGCGGGCGTGCCCTGCTCGGTTCTGTCCTGGTCACTCTCGTCGGTCTGGGCCACGGGGTCAGTCTCGCCTACAGCCACGGCCGCTGGACGGCCGTCCGGGTGTCCATCGCATGAATCACCTCTTGTCGGCAGGTACGTCCATGGCCGCGCACACGGCCCGCCAGACGTCCTTCGCCTCCCAGCCGGACTGCAGCGCCTCGTGGACCGTACGCCCTCCGAGCTCGGTCATCACATGGTCGCGCGCGAAGGAGTCGGCGTAGGCGGGCCCGAAGTGGTCCGCCATCCGCTCCCAGAAAATCGTCAACCGCATGACTGCATTATCCCGCTCCCGGGGGTGCAGCATCGTCCGTCCCGATGCCGAAAGCTCTTTCCGCCCTACCGTCGGAGGATGGCTGGAACCGGAGCAACCCCTGTGCCCTCTCCCGCGTCACCACTCGCCCGCGCCGAGCAGTTCGTCTGGCTCACGGCCCGGGTCCTGGAGCAGCGGCGTTTCGCGTATCACTTCCTGGGAGGGAGCTCTGACGCCGTCGAGACCGCCCTGGCCGCCTATCTCGACGAGGACGGCGGTTACGGCCACGCCCTCGAACCGGATCTGCGCGGGCCCGTCAGCCAACCCCTGCACACCGCGCACGCGCTGCGCGTCCTGGACTCCATCGGCCGTTGCGGCGGGCTTCGCATCGAGCGGATGTGCCGCTACCTCACCGATGTCTCGACCGCGGACGGTGCGCTCCCCGCCGTCCATCCCTCACAGCGCGGCTATCCGTCGGCGCCGTTCGTCCCCGTGGTGGACGACCCCCCGAGTGAACTCCTCACGACGGGGCCGGTGGTCGGGCTGCTGCACCGCAACCAGGTCTGGCACGCGTGGCTGTTCCGTGCGACGGACTACTGCTGGACCGCTGTCGACGCGCTGGAGAAGTCGCATCCGTACGAGATCGAGGCCGCGGTCACCTTTCTGGAGGGTGTACCGGACCGGGTCCGGGCGGAGGCCGCTGCCGACCGGCTCGGGCGGCTGGTGCGGGAGCAGAGACTGGCGGTGCTGGACCCGGCGCGGATCGAGGCGTTCCCGGTCGCCGACGGCTATGCGCCGGAGGAGCACCACTTCCCGCACGACTACGCCCGTACACCTGAATCCCTGGCGAGACGGTGGTTCACGGACGACGAGATGGCACGGTCGCTGGACCACCTGGAGCGCCGGCAGCGGGAGGACGGTGGCTGGCCCGTGAACTGGCGTCAGTGGGCGCCCGGTACGGCCCTGGAGGCCCGCCCGCTCGTGACCATCGAGGCGCTGCGGACGCTGCGGGCGTACGGCCGCGCGATCGGCTGACCGCGCCGGCCGCAGCCCGCCTCACCGCCGCGCTCGTCGCCGCCGCCTCACCCGCCGAGTGCCCTCACGCCCGCCGTGACCGCCACGGCGGCGGCGACCACGACGAGGAAGGGGGCCCGCAGGATCAGCGCGACGGCCGCCGCCGCGAGGCCCGCCGCGCGGGCGTCGAGGACCAGGGAACTGTTGTCGCTGAAGGTCTGCTGGGCGGTCAGGGCGGCCAGCAGCGCGACGGGCAGGAGAGCCGCCAGCCGCTGGACGACCGGGCGCTCGAGAGTGTGGGCCGGCACGAGCAGACCGGCCAGCTTGACGAGGTAGCAGCCGACGGCGGTGGCTGCGATCGCGATCCAGATGCTCATCGGTCGTCTCCCTTCGTACGGCCGGACTCATCACGGCCGCTTCCGTCCCGGCTGGACTCATCACGGCCGGTCTCACCACGGCCCCTTACGTCACGGCCGCTTCCGTCCCGGCCGGACTCGTCGCTGCCTCGTCCGATGCGGTCTCTCCCCGCCTCGCCCGGGCCCGCCTCCGCCGGGGTTGCCGGTCCGGAGGCACTCGCCGCGATGTCGGTCTCCTGTGCCCTGCGCCCCAGCAGCCCCCGTCCCTTGAGCCAGAGCACCGCGGGCGCGGCGAGCGCCGCCACGAGCACCGGGACCCCGGCGGGCAGCACCGGCAGGAATCCGAGCCCCAGGACGACGGCGAGCCCGGCGGCGACACGTTCGGTGGTCGTCCGCAGCATGGGTGCGAGCAGCGCCAGGAACACGGCCGGCCCCGCGGCGTCCAGCCCCCAGGCATCCGTGTCACCGAGCGCCTCGGCACCGAGCGCGCCGACCAGCGTGGTCAGGTTCCACAGCACGTACAGCGTCAGACCGGTGACCGTGAAGCCGATCCGTACGGCCCGCCGGGTCGGCTGGGCCAGGGAGACGGCCGCGGTCTCGTCGATCACCCAGTGCGCGGCGAGCGGACGCACGAAGCGCGGCAGGGCGAGCAGCTGCGACAGCCGCAGTCCGTAGAAGGCGTTCCGCACACCGAGGAAGAACGCTCCTGCTGCTGCGGCGAGCGGGTTGCCGCCCGCGGCGATCGCGCCGACGAGCGCGAACTGCGAGGCGCCGGTGAACACCAGAAGGCTCAGCACACAGGTCTGGAGCAGGGTGAGTCCGGCGCCCGCGGACGTCACACCGAAGGCGAAGCCGGAGAGCCCGACGGCGATGCCGACGCCGAGCGCGTCCCGGACGACGGCCGAGTCCGGCTTGGACTGGGGCTCTGGGGATGTCGTACGTATCTCCGGCGGGCTCGGTGTGCGGGTCTGGGGAGAGGCTGTCTGTTCTGGCACGTCAGGGACGCTACGCGGGGCTCTCGCCCGCGGTCTTGTACGTTCTTGCACGCTCTTTGCGATAAGCGCCGGGAGGCACGCCCACGATCCGGGTGAAATGCCGGTTCAGATGGGGCTGGTCGGTGAACCCCACGGCGACGGCTGCGTCGACGGGCGCGGCCCCGGCGTCCAGGAGCCGACGGGCTCGGCGCACCCGCGCATTGGTCAGCCAGGTGTGCGGAGGCATGCCGTACGCCGCCTTGAAGGCCCGCAGGAGCGCGAAGGGGCTCGTGCCGAGCTCCAGCGCGAGCCGCTCCAGGGACGGCGGATCGGTCATGCGCGCCTCCAGCACGGCCTTCGCCTCCGCCGCCGTACGCGCCCCGGAGGCACTCGGCGTCCGGGAGGGCAGCCGGCTGCCGTGCCGCGCGACCAGCCGGGCCACGGCCACCCGGAGCAGGCTGTCGGCGGCGAGGGCGTTGCCCGCCTCCGCCGCCTGATGGACGCCGCGAATGAGTTCGGCGGTCTGCGCGTCCTCGACGATCGTCTCGCCGAACGCGGGTGTGCCGCGCACGGAGCTGACCTCGCCGGCTATCTCGGTGACGAGATCCACGGAGGGGTACAGGGTCGAGTACGCCCAGCCTTCGTCCACTCCGGCCCGCGCCGAGTGCGGCACCTCGGGATTGATCATGACGACCGTGCCGGGCCGGGCACTGATGTTCCCCTCGGGCATGCTCACGTCCTCGACCCCGCCGGTGACCGCCCCGAAGACGAAGCCCTCGTGGCTGTGGCGGGGAAAGGTGTGCCGCACATAGCGGGCGCGCAGCAGGTCGAGGCCGGGCAGTTCCTCGTACTGCCAGTGCCGTGCCCACTCGTGATCCGCCGGACCGCTCATCCAGCCATTGTGCGCCCAGACGGGGCGCCTCTGACCTGCGCGTCCATGACGCGGACAGTAATTGTCAGTGGTCCGGTGCACGATGGTGGACATGGCCAGGTCCGCACTCGAATCCTTCTCTCCCGCGACCCGCAGCTGGTTCACGGGAGCCTTCAGCGCGCCCACCGCCGCGCAGGAAGGGGCCTGGCAGGCGATCGGCGAGGGCTCGGACGTCCTGGTCGTGGCGCCGACGGGCTCGGGCAAGACCCTGGCCGCGTTCCTGGCCGCCCTCGACGACCTCGCCTCCACTCCCCCGCCCGCGGACCCGAAGAAGCGCTGCCGCGTCCTGTACGTCTCCCCGCTCAAGGCGCTCGCCGTCGACGTGGAGCGCAATCTCCGCAGCCCGCTGACCGGTATCCGCCAGGAGTCCGTGCGGCTCGGGACGCCCGAACCCGAGATCCGTGTCGGCATCCGCTCGGGAGACACCCCCGCCGCCGAGCGCCGTTCCCTGGCCACGAAGCCGCCGGACATCCTCATCACCACACCGGAGTCGCTGTTCCTGATGCTCACCTCCGCCGCGCGGGACGCGCTGTCGGGCATCGAGACGGTGATCCTCGACGAGGTGCACGCCGTCGCGGGGACGAAGCGGGGTGCGCACCTCGCCCTGTCGCTGGAGCGTCTCGACGAGCTGCTGCCGCGCCCGGCCCGGCGCATCGGCCTGTCGGCGACGGTCCGCCCGGTGGACGAGGTGGCCCGCTATCTCTCCCCGCAGCGGAAGGTGGAGATCGTCCAGCCGAAATCGGGCAAGGAGTTCGACCTCTCGGTGGTCGTCCCGGTCGAGGACATGGGAGAACTGGGCGGATCCCCTGCGTCCGAGGCCTCGTCGTCGCCGGACGGCGGCGACAAACCGTCGATCTGGCCGCATGTCGAGGAGAAGATCGTCGACCTCGTCCAGGCCCATCGCTCCACGATCGTCTTCGCCAACTCCCGTCGTCTGGCCGAGCGCCTGTGCAACCGTCTCAACGAGATCGCCTACGAACGGGCCACGGGCGAGGCGATGCCGGAGGAGGCGTCGCCCGCGGAACTCATGGGGCAGTCGGGGTCCGTGCGCGGCGCCCCGCCCCTGCTCGCCCGCGCGCACCACGGTTCGGTCTCCAAGGAGCAGCGGGCGCTGGTCGAGGAGGACCTGAAGGCGGGGCGGCTGCCCGCCGTCGTCGCCACCTCCAGCCTGGAGCTGGGGATCGACATGGGGGCGGTGGACCTCGTCGTGCAGGTCGAGTCGCCGCCCTCGGTGGCCTCCGGTCTTCAGCGCGTGGGCCGTGCGGGGCATCAGGTGGGTGCGGTCTCCACCGGCGTCGTTTTCCCGAAGTACCGCGGCGACCTGGTGCAGTCGGCGGTCGTCACCGAGCGGATGCGCACCGGTTCCATCGAAGCGCTGCGCGTCCCGTCGAACCCCCTGGATGTGCTCGCCCAGCAGCTGGTGGCCATGGTCTCCCTGGACACCTGGCAGGTCGACGACCTGCTGGCACTGACCCGTCGGGCCGCGCCGTTCGCCTCGTTGCCCGAGTCGGCGTTCACAGCCGTCCTCGACATGCTGGCGGGACGGTATCCCTCCGACGCGTTCGCCGAGCTGCGGCCGCGTGTGGTCTGGGACCGCGTCGCGGGCACGGTCACGGGCCGGCCGGGCGCACAGCGTCTCGCCGTGACGTCCGGCGGCACCATCCCGGACCGCGGTCTGTTCGGCGTCTTCCTGGCGGGCGCGGACCCGAAGAAGGGCGGCGGCCGGGTCGGCGAGCTCGACGAGGAGATGGTGTACGAGTCGCGCGTGGGCGACGTCTTCACGCTGGGCACCACCTCGTGGCGGATCGAGGACATCACCCGCGACCGGGTGCTCGTCTCCCCCGCGCCCGGAGTTCCGGGACGTCTGCCCTTCTGGAAGGGCGACCAGCTGGGACGCCCGCTCGAACTGGGGCGCGCGGTGGGCGCGTTCCTCCGGGAGGTCGGCGGACTGTCCTCCGAGGACGCCCGGCTGCGGATGCTGGCCGCCGGCCTGGACGCCTGGGCCGCCGACAACATCCTGGCCTACCTCGACGAGCAGCGCCGCGCGTGCGGCCATGTGCCCGACGACCGGACGATCCTCGTCGAGCGGTTCCGGGACGAGCTGGGCGACTGGCGAGTGGTGATCCATTCGCCGTTCGGCGCCCAGGTGCATGCCCCGTGGGCACTGGCGCTCGGCGCCCGGCTCAGTGAGCGGTACGGCATGGACGCCCAGGTCATGCACGCCGACGACGGAATCGTGCTGCGGCTGCCGGACGCCGATCTGATGGGCCTGGATCTTCTGGACCAGGATCCGGTGCATCTGGACGCGACGTTCGACAGTGACCAGGCACCGGTCGGGGCGGCCGACGCCGTCTTCGACAAGGGTGAGATCAACCAGATCGTCACCGACCAGGTGGGCGGCTCCGCGCTGTTCGCCTCCCGGTTCCGCGAGTGCGCCGCGCGAGCGCTCCTGCTGCCCCGGCGCAATCCCGGCAAGCGCACCCCGCTGTGGCAGCAGCGCCAGCGGGCGGCCCAGCTCTTGGAGGTGGCGAGCGAGTTCGGGTCCTTCCCGATCGTCCTCGAAGCGGTCCGCGAGTGTCTCCAGGACGTGTTCGACGTGCCGGGCCTGACCGAGCTGATGGGCGACATCGAGGCCCGCCGGGTCCGGATGGTCGAGGTCACCACGCCCGAGCCGTCGCCCTTCGCCCGCTCGCTGCTGTTCGGCTACGTCGCCCAGTTCCTCTACGAGGGCGACTCCCCGCTGGCGGAGCGCCGGGCGGCCGCCCTGTCGCTGGACTCCCGGCTGCTGTCCGAGCTCCTCGGCCAGGCGGAGCTGCGCGAGCTGCTCGACGCCGACGTACTGACCGAGCTGGAGCGCGAGCTCCAGTGGCTCACCGAGGACCGAAGGATCAAGGACGAGGAGGGCGTCGCCGACCTGCTGCGGCTCCTCGGCCCGCTGACGGACGCGGAACTCGTCGAGCGCGGCGCCGAACGGCAGTGGCCCCGGGACCTGGCCGCGTCCCGCCGGGCGATCCAGGTGCGGATCGCCGGAGCCGATCACTGGGCGGCGATCGAGGACGCCGGACGGCTGCGCGACGCACTCGGCACCGCGCTCCCGGTCGGCGTCCCGGAGGCTTTCACCGAACCGGTCAAGGATCCACTGGGCGATCTGCTCGCCCGGTACGCGCGGACGCACGGCCCGTTCACCACCGCACAGGCCGCCGGCCGCTTCGGGCTGGGCGTGGCCGTGACCGACGGTGCGCTGCACCGGCTCGCTGCTAACGGGCGCGTGGTGCAGGGCGAGTTCCACCCCGCCGGCATCGGCCAGGAATGGTGCGACGCGGCCGTGCTGCGACGGCTTCGCCGCCGGTCGCTGGCGGCCCTGCGCCACGAGCTGGAGCCCGTGCCACCGGCAGCGCTGGCCGTCTTCGTCCCCCAATGGCAGCACCTGGGCAACAACAGCCTGAGCGGCATCGACGGGCTGGCCCGCGCCATCGAGCAACTGCAGGGCGCGGCCGTCCCCGCCTCCGCCCTGGAGAAGCTGATCCTGCCCTCCCGCGTCCGCGGCTACAGCGCCGCGATGCTGGACGAGCTGACCACGGCCGGCGAAGTCCTGTGGGCCGGTGCGGGCGCGTTGCCCGGCAAGGACGGCTGGGTCTCGCTCTACCTCGCCGACGCGGCACCGCTGCTGCTTCCCCAGCCCCATCCGCTGGAGCTCACCGCGCTGCACGAATCCGTCCTGACCGCGCTCGCCCCGGGGTACGGGCTGTTTTTCCGGCAGATCGCCGAGCAGATCCGGGCGACGACCCACCCGGACGTCAACGATCCCCAACTGGCCGACGCCGTATGGGACCTGGCCTGGTCGGGCCGGCTCACCAACGACACCCTCTCCCCGCTGCGCTCGCTGCTCGGCTCGGGCCGCACCGCCGGGTCGACGGCGCATCGCGCCAAGCGGACGGTGCCCCGCGGGCGTTACGGAAGCCTGACGGCGAGCGCCCGCACCGCTTCCCGTACGGGACCGCCGACGGTCAGTGGCCGCTGGTCGCTCCTGCCGCCCCTCGAACCCGAACCGACGCACCGCGCACACGCCCTGGCCCGCACCCTGCTCGACCGTCATGGTGTGGTGACCCGCGGCGCGGTGGCGGCCGAAGGGGTCGAGGGCGGCTTCTCCGCCACGTACCGGATCCTCGCCGCCTTCGAGGACAGCGGACAGGCGCGGCGCGGCTACGTGGTCGAGGGGCTGGGGGCGGCCCAGTTCGCGATGGACGGCGCGGTGGACCGTCTCCGGGCCGCGGCCAACACCCTGGACCGGAGCGGAGGCGACGCACCGCCCCAGGCGGTCGTGCTGGCGGCCGCGGACCCTGCCAACGCCTACGGAGCCGCGCTGCCCTGGCCCGAGCCGCCGGACGGCGCCGGCCACAAGCCGGGCCGGAAAGCGGGATCCCTGGTGGTCCTGGTCGACGGCGAGCTCACGATGTACATGGAGCGCGGCGGGAAGTCCCTGCTGTCCTGGGCGACCGACCCGGATGCGCCGGCTCTGCATGCGGCGGCCACGGCCCTGGCGAACGCGGCGCGCGCGGGAGCCATCGGCACGATCACGGTGGAACGGGCGAACGGTGTCTCGGCGCTGACCTCCCCGCTGTCCCGGGCCCTGGAGGTCTCCGGCTTCCTCGCCACACCGCGAGGGCTCCGGCTCCGCCCCTGAAGGCGTTGCCCGCGAGGTCGGCGGCGCGAGAGTCCGCAGAGAGACGACCCGCTCACAGACCCGTGGCCCGCGCGGTCGGGGGGCACGGGAGGGCACGCTCGGAGAAGGCCCGCTCACGGCCGCTGCCCGCCACCCCGGAGTGCGGTGCTGCCGCTGCGAACAGGCACGCTCGGGGGCGCGCCACCCTCACCCCGAGGGCTCATTCGCGCGGCCCGGCTCCCACACCGTGCCCGCCTCGCGCATCATGGATCCATGCCCGAAGGAGACACCGTCTGGCTGACCGCGAAGCGGCTGCACACCGCCCTGGCGGGTCAGGTACTCACCGTGTCCGATCTGCGCGTGCCGCGGTTCGCGACCGCCGACCTCACCGGCCGGTCCGTGCTGGACGTCACCTCACGCGGCAAGCATCTCCTCACCCGTTTCGAGGGCGGTCTCACCCTCCACTCGCACCTGCGGATGGACGGCGCGTGGCGTGTGTTCGCCGTCGGCAAGCGCTGGAGCGGCGGGCCCGCACACCAGATCCGGGTCATCCTCGGCACCGCCGCCCAGACGGCCGTCGGCTATCGCCTCCCCGTCCTGGAGCTGGTCCGCACGGCCGAAGAGAGCAACGTCGTCGGCCATCTCGGCCCCGATCTCCTCGGCCCCGACTGGGACCCGGACACCGCGCGGACCAATCTCCTCGCGGACCCGGGCCGCCCCCTCGGTGAAGCGCTCCTCGACCAGCGCAATCTCGCCGGGATCGGCAATGTCTACAAGTCGGAGCTCGCGTTCCTCGCCGGGGTCACGCCCTGGCTTCCCGTGGGCGAACTGCCCGAGGACGTCCCCGCCCGGCTCGTCGCCA
The DNA here is from genome assembly GCF_042714725.1 of Streptomyces sp. NPDC058685. Lineage (NCBI taxonomy): Bacteria > Bacillati > Actinomycetota > Actinomycetes > Kitasatosporales > Streptomycetaceae > Streptomyces > Streptomyces sp. NPDC058685. The sequence goes on along the minus strand of NZ_JBHXSL010000059.1, from coordinate 19,149 downwards.
CCGCCCAGCGGCTCCTGGAGCTCAACAAGAACACCTTCGAACGGCAGACCACGGCCACCGACCGCAGTGTGCCGGCGGGCCCTCGCCGACAAGCTTTCGGCCCTCGGTTGTACGTCTACGGCCGCGGTGGCCATCCCTGCCTGCGCTGCGGTACCGCCGTACGCAAGGCGGACCAGAGCGACGGCACCGGCGAACGCGTCACGTACTGGTGCCCGGGCTGCCAGGCGGGCCCGAGCCCCACCCGCTGACTCCCCGGCGCGCCAGCCCGTCCTGGACATCCCCGTGCTGGACATCCCCGTGCTGCCACCCCGGACACCGCAGGCGCTCGTGAACGGACAATGAGTCGCCGACGACCAGTTGACGGGCCGTCAGATCCGGTCGTACGGTCCCGGCATGGGTCTCACCGCGTACGACCTCACCGGCCGGACGGCGTTCGTCACCGGTGCGGCCGGCGGCATCGGCCGGGCCTCGGCCGTACTCCTCGCCGAAGCGGGCGCCGCGGTCCACTGCGCCGACATCGACGAGAAGGGACTGGACGAGACCCGCAGCATGATCAGCGATGCGGGCGGCACAGCCTCCACCCACACCCTCGACGTCGCGGACCGCGCGCAGGTGAAGGCCGCGATCGAGAGCGCCGGACGGCTCGACATCCTGGCCGCGATCGCCGGAATCATGCACAGCAGCTCCGTGCTGGAGACCAGGGACGAGGATCTCGACCGCGTCCTCGCGGTCAACTTCAAGGGAGTCCTGTACGCCTGCCAGGAAGCGGCACGCAGCATGATCACGGCCGGCACTCCGGGCTCGATCGTCACGATGGCCTCAGGAGCCGTGGACGCGGCCAACGCCGGCCTGCTCTGCTACAGCGCGGCCAAAGCTGCCGTCGTCCAGCTGACGAAGACGCTGGCCACCGAACTCGGCCCGCGCTCCATACGAGTGAACGCCATCGCCCCCGGCTGGGTCCGTACCCCGATGACCGACCGCCATGACGCGGCGCTCCAGCATCAGGCAGAGGCGACGATGGTCCGGCTCTCTCCCCTCCGCAGAGTCGGCGAGCCCGAGGACATCGCGCACGCGGTCCTGCATCTCGCCTCAGACGCCTCGTCGTTCACGACGGGTCAGATCATTCGCCCGAACGGGGGCGTCGCCATGCCCTGGTGAGGCCGGCACCGCCGTGGACCTGAGGACCGTGCAACGTCCGCGTGACGCGCCGCATCCACCTGCTGCGCGATGCCCTGCCGGTGCGACGCGATCCGTCACCGATACGAGCGGACCCGGCAGCCCCGCCACCGACAATCGGCCCACCACCGACCGCCCTCTCGACCACCGCCCCACCACCTCCGCGGGGCGCCCTGACCGCCCCGCGGGATGCCGTGACATGCACCGGCAGCAGGCTCAGCCCCCAGCCGCCCGCCGCCACCGCCCCCTCGACCAGACCGGACTGGTCCGGCGCCAGCAGCAGGCGCAGCACGGCCCACCACCACAGACCGCCGGCTATGAGTCCCAGGGCGACCGCAGGCACGCGCACTCCTCCGCCTCGTGCCATGGCTCGCCTCCCTCCGGCCCCACGCTAGACCGGCGCGATCATCCGCCGGGAGGGCGCACCGGATGCAGGCCCGGCGCGCGAAACGGCACCGGGCTCCGATCTACGCGCTCTCGGCCTGGAACATCCAGGCGTGCTTCTCCAGGTCCGCGGTGAGCCCGATCAGGATGTCCTGGCTCACGGGGTCCGGATCGTCCGTCACCTCGATACGCTCCCGCATCCGCTCGATCACCGCGCCGAGGGCGTCCACCAGCGTCTTCACGGCGTCGACGTCCTTGATCCAGCCCTCCGGCACCGTGCCGATGGCGCTCTGGGACGCCACCGTGCCGGCCCGGCCGTCCGGGGTCACGCCGATGGCGGAGCACCGTTCGGCCACGGTGTCCGAATGCAGACGAGCCGTGTCCACGACCTCGTCGAGCTGGAGATGGACGGACCGGAAACGCGGCCCCACGACGTTCCAGTGGACCTGCTTGGCCACGAGGCCGAGATCCACCAGATCCACCAGGGCTCCACGCAGCGCGTTACCGACCGCCTTGAGGTCGGCCTCGGACAACGGGCTCTTCACGACAGACATGCGTGTCCTCCAGTAGGTGGTCAGCTCGTGTCAGCTGGGCTGTCAGCCTTTCCCACCATGACATAGACGCACGTACCAGACATTCGGGCACAAGCCGCGCAAAGCAAAAACCCCGGCGCGCCGCCCAGAGGGGCAGCGACCGGGGCTCAGCTCGAAAACGAGCCGCACCAGCCGTACGGGGATCAGGCAGCCACGACGTCGACCGCCTCCGCAGGCGCCTTGATGGTCACCCGCTCCGTCGGCACACCTGCCACCGACGTCACGGATACGGAATTGAGCATCGGGCGTACTGGCACAGGCACCGTCTCGGTGGCCGCTGCCGACTCGGCCAGTTCGGCCAGCGACAGCTCGTCGCTCACTTCTCGCATGAGCTCGGACATCCGTACGTCAAGCGCGTCGCAGATGGCGGAGAGCAGTTCAGAGGAAGCCTCCTTCTGCCCCCGCTCCACCTCGGAGAGATAGCCGAGCGAAACTCGGGCGGACGAGGAGACTTCGCGCAGAGTACGGCCCTGGCGCTGGCGCTGCCGACGCAGCACGTCACCAAGCAGGCGACGGAGCAGAATCATCGGTGGCTCCCTCCTCGGACCGTGTAGCCGCATCCTTCACGCCCCACCGTACCGCCTCGCGCTGCGGCCGTGCGGGGAGCGATGTCGTGTTCACTCAGGGCTGCAAACATCAATTCCCCCCGTTCTGTTCCGTATCCTGTGCCCTCGCATTTTCGTGCAGTTCGCCGGAGAGCAGCTCGAGCACGCTCCGTACACTCTCTCTACGGATTTCCGCCCGGCCACCGTTCAACCGCAGTGCGGCGACTTTCCCGGAACCGTCCGGCCCGGCGACGGCCACGAAGACCGTCCCGACAGGCTTCCCGTCCTGCGGCTCGGGACCTGCCACACCCGTGGTGGCGACACCCCACCCTGCGCCCAGGACCGTGCGCACACCGGCCGCCATCTGCATCGCGACCTCGGCGTCCACCGCGCCCCGCTCCGCCAGGAGAGTCCCGTCGACGCCCAGGACGTCCCGCTTCAGCTCGGTTGCGTACGCCGTGACGGACCCGCGGAAGGCCGCCGAGGCTCCGGGGACCCCGGTGAGCTCCGCGGCCACCAGACCGCCCGTCAGGGACTCCGCGGCCGCCAGGGTCTGGCCACGCTCCGCGAGCACCGCGATGATCCGGGCGGCGACCGTCACCGGTCCGCCTCCGCCACGGCACGCTCCCTGGCCAGCCCCTTGCGCCTCAGCACGATCGCCTGTCGCACGTAGTCCAGGCCCGTGAGCACCGTCAACACGACGGCGAGGGCCATCACCCAGAAGCGGAGGGTGGCGAGTGGACCGGTCAGCGCCAGGACGTACATCCCGACGGCCGCGCCCTGGGCGAGGGTCTTCATCTTGCCGCCGCGGCTGGCGGGAATCACACCGTGGCGGATCACCCAGAACCGCATGAGCGTGATGCCGAGCTCGCGGAAAAGGATCACTCCGGTCACCCACCACGGCAGATCGCCGAGCGCGGACAGGCAGATCAGGCCGGACGCCATGATCGCCTTGTCGGCGATCGGGTCAGCGATCTTCCCGAAGTCGGTGACCAGGTTGTACGTGCGCGCCAGATGGCCGTCGAAGATGTCCGTGATCATGGCGACGGCGAAAGCGGCCCATGCCCAGGCCCGCCAAGCCGGGTCGTACCCGCCGTCCTGCAGCATGAGCAGGACGAAGGCGGGCACCAGCACCAGCCTCACCATGGTGAGGATGTTGGCGATGTTCCAGAGACTGGCCTGATTGACGGCCGCAGCGCCGAGCTTGCCGCCGGGCGCGGGCCTACCCGTGCCGCCCCCCGCGGATGCCGGCACTCCGGTCATCTGGCTGCCTCCTGAACCCTGTGGTCGTCCTCCAGGACCTCGCAGAGCTCGGCCACCAGGTCGACGCCCTCCGTACCGACAGCCTTCGCCACGACGATACGGCCGGGGACCAGGCCCTCGCCCGAGGTGAAGACGACCTGGCCGTCCGTCTCCGGGGCCTGGTGCGCGGCGCGGCCGACCGCACCGTCCTCGCCGTCCACGGACTCGACGAGCACCTCCAGGCGCTCACCGAGCCGCTCCTCGGCGCGCTGCGCGGTCAGCTCCTCCGCGAGCCGCGACAGGTGCTCCAGCCGCTCGGCGATGACGTCGGCGTCCAGCTTGCCGTCGTACGAGACGGCCTCCGTGCCGTCCTCGTCGGAGTAACCGAACACACCGATGGCGTCCAGACGCGCGTGCGTGAGGAAGCGTTCCAGCTCGGCGAAGTCGGCCTCGGTCTCGCCGGGGAAGCCGACGATGAAGTTCGAGCGCACACCGGCCTGGGGAGCCTTGGTCCGGATGGTGTCCAGAAGCTCCAGGAAGCGCTCGGTGTCGCCGAAGCGCCGCATGGCCCGGAGCACGCCGGGGGCGGAGTGCTGGAACGAGAGGTCGAAGTAGGGCGCGATCTTCGGCGTCGAGGTCAGCACGTCGATCAGCCCGGGCCGCATCTCGGCCGGCTGGAGATAGCTGACGCGCACCCGCTCGATGCCGTCGACGTCCGCGAGCTCCGGCAACAGGGTCTCCAGCAGCCGGATGTCGCCCAGGTCCTTGCCGTACGAGGTGTTGTTCTCGGAGACCAGCATGACCTCCTTGACGCCCTGCTCCGCCAGCCAGCGCGTCTCACCGAGGACGTCGCTGGGCCGCCGGGAGATGAACGAGCCGCGGAAGGAGGGGATCGCGCAGAAGGAGCAGCGGCGGTCGCAGCCGGAGGCGAGCTTCACGGACGCGACGGGGCTGGTGCCGAGGCGCCGACGCAGCGGGGCTCGCGGCCCGGACACCGGGGCGACTCCCTCGGGAAGGTCCTCGGGCACGTCCTCGGGGGCCTGGGCGTGGCCCGGCAGCGCGACCTCGGTCGCCGACTGGCGTTCCACCGGGCTGAGCGGCAGGAGCTTGCGACGGTCGCGCGGAGTGTGCGAGGCGTGGACGCCGCCGCTGAGGATGGTCTGGAGCCGGTCGGAGATGTCGGAGTAGTCGTCGAAGCCGAGCACACCGTCCGCCTCGGGCAGCGCCTCGGCGAGTTCCTTGCCGTACCGCTCGGCCATGCAGCCGACCGCGACCACGGCCTGGGTTCTGCCGTGGTCCTTCAGATCATTGGCTTCGAGGAGGGCGTCGACGGAGTCCTTCTTCGCGGCTTCGACGAAGCCACAGGTGTTGACGACGGCGACGTCCGCGTCGGCGGCTTCCTGGACGAGCTCCCAGCCGTCCGCTGCCAAGCGGCCTGCAAGCTCCTCCGAGTCCACCTCGTTACGGGCGCAGCCAAGAGTGACAAGGGCGACGGTACGGCGTTCGGGCATGGGCTCAAGACTACTTTGTCCCGGCCCTCACCCCGGCCCCGAGGGTTCCCGGCCGTCCGCCGCCCTGTGGCGTCAGCCGACCTCGGGGTCACCCTTGGTGTACGACAGCCGCTCGACCTGGCCCGTCTCGAAGCGGTCCTCGACCTTCTTGCCGTTGACGTAGAGCTCGATCGCGCCGGCGTTGCCGAGGATCAGATCGACGCGCTCGTCGTCCTGGAAGGTCTTGGACTGGCCCTTCAGCAGGGTGCCGTCGAAGAGCAGCTTGCCGTTGTGCGACTTGGCGGAGATCCAGCTCTTGTCGTCGAGGACGGACAGCTTGACCGTGACCTTGTCCTTCGGCACCGCGGCGATCGCACTGTCGGAGGGTTCGGGCTTGGGGTCGACGGGCTTGCTCGTGGACTTGCTGGGCGAGGGCTTCTTGTCGGGCGCCGAGCCCTCGGCGACGTTGGAGCCGTCCTTGCCCTCGTCGTCGCCGTTGAACATCGTGAAACCGACAAAACCGATCACGGCGACGATCGCCGCGACCATCGCCGCGGTCCAGTTGGGCCGCTGGCGCTCGGGCCGGATGCGTTCGGCCTCGAACATCGGCGCGGCGGGCGTCGGCGCGGGCCGCCCACCGTGCTCGGCGTCGAACTGGGAGACGAGCGGATCGGGATCGAGGGCGACGGCACGCGCGATCATGCGGATGTGGCCGCGCGCATACACATCACCGCCACAGCGGGAGAAGTCGTCCTGCTCGATCGCGGTGACGATCGGGACGCGCACCCGGGTGGAGGCGCTGACCTCGTCGACGGTCAGACCTGCGTCGATGCGGGCCTGCTGGAGCACATGACCGATCGAAGGCCGGTCATCCTCGGGGGAAGGCCGGTCGTCTTCGGGGGAGTTGCCGATGGACACGGGGGCGCCTTTCGAGCGTGTAGCCACCTGCTGGAGGTTCAGTCTATGGGTGGTACGAAAGGGTGGGGCAACTGGGCGGAGGGAGTTTGTACGCCATCGGAATGGCCGGGTATCCGTGATGGTGGGACATCTGCATGTCCCTCCCTCCAACTTGACGTAGGACCGGGGGAAACGGTTGCTCTCAAAACCCTTACGAGTGAGACTCCCCGCGGATCACGGCAAGCACTCCATCCAGCTCATCAGGTTTCACCAGAACATCACGAGCCTTTGAGCCTTCGCTCGGCCCGACGATGTTGCGCGACTCCATCAGGTCCATCAGCCGTCCGGCCTTGGCGAAACCGACGCGCAGCTTGCGCTGGAGCATCGACGTGGACCCGAACTGGGTGGATACCACAAGTTCGGCGGCCTGGCAGAGCAGATCCAGGTCGTCGCCGATGTCCTCGTCGATCTCCTTCTTCTGCTTGGTGCCGACCACGACGTCCTCGCGGAAGACCGGGGCCATCTGATCCTTGCAGTGCTGGACGACGGCCGCGACCTCGTCCTCGGTCACGAAGGCGCCCTGCATACGGGTCGGCTTGTTGGCCCCCATCGGCAGGAAGAGCCCGTCGCCCTTGCCGATCAGCTTCTCCGCGCCCGGCTGGTCGAGGATGACCCGGCTGTCGGCGAGCGAGGAGGTGGCGAAGGCGAGCCGGGACGGCACGTTCGCCTTGATCAGCCCGGTGACCACGTCCACGGACGGCCGCTGCGTCGCCAGTACCAGATGGATGCCCGCGGCGCGCGCCAGCTGCGTGATGCGGACGATCGCGTCCTCCACGTCCCGCGGCGCGACCATCATCAGGTCGGCGAGCTCGTCCACGATGACGAGCAGATAGGGATACGGCGACAGCTCGCGTTCACTGCCCTCGGGGGCCTTCACCTTGCCGTTGCGCACGGCCTGGTTGAAGTCGTCGATGTGCCGGTACCCGAACGCGGCGAGGTCGTCGTAGCGCAGGTCCATCTCGCGCACGACCCACTGGAGCGCCTCGGCGGCCCGCTTGGGGTTGGTGATGATCGGGGTGATCAGGTGCGGGATGCCCTCGTAGGCGGTGAGTTCGACCCGCTTGGGGTCGACGAGCACCATCCGGACGTCCTCCGGGGTGGCCCGCACCATGACCGAGGTGATCAGGCAGTTGATGCAGGACGACTTTCCGGAGCCGGTCGCGCCGGCGACGAGGACGTGCGGCATCTTGGCGAGGTTGGCCATCACATAGCCGCCCTCGACGTCCTTGCCGAGCGCCACCAGCATCGGGTGGTCGTCCTCGGCCGCGTCCGCGAGGCGCAGGACGTCGCCGAGGTTGACCATCTCGCGGTCGGTGTTGGGGATCTCGATGCCGACCGCGGACTTGCCGGGGATCGGGGAGATGATCCGTACGTCGGGGCTGGCGACGGCGTACGCGATGTTCTTCGTCAGGGCGGTGATCCGCTCGACCTTGACGGCCGGGCCGAGCTCCACCTCGTAGCGGGTGACCGTCGGGCCCCGGGTGAAGCCGGTGACGGCCGCGTCGACCTTGAACTCCATGAAGACGTTGGAGAGCGAGGCGACGATCGCGTCGTTGGCGGCGCTGCGCGTCTTGCCCGGCCCGCCTCGCTCCAGCAGGTCGAGCGACGGCAGGGAGTACGTGATGTCGCCGGCCAGCTGGAGCTGTTCGGCGCGCGGCGGCAGGGGCTGGGAGTCGTCGGGGGCCGGCTTGGTGAGGTCGGGGACGGGCCCGCTCTGCGAGGGCGTCTCCTCCGGCTCCTTGACCCGTCGCTTCTTGGGCTCCGCCTGCTGTTCGGGCTCGCGCGCGGCCGGCAGCGGGGACGCGGCCCGCTGCCGCTCCGCGGTGACGTCCTTGGTCAGATCGGCCACCAGGGGCGAGGGCGGGAATCCGTTGTAGACGGCTCCGTCGAGGGCGGCGGCCGCGGCGGCCGCCACGTCCACGGCGTCCATCGGCCGGTCCATCGCGGGCTGCGCCGAGCCGCGGCGCGGCCGGCGGCGCCGGGACAGGGCCTCCGACTCGGCCTGGTCCGGGTCGTAGTCGACGGGGGCCTCGCTGCGGCGGGAGCCCGAGCGGCGGGCGCGGGCCGGGACGGCCTCGCGCCACTGCTCGTCGTAACGGCGGTCGTCGTCCGTGCCCTGCGCGTACTCGCCGTCCTCGTACTCCCCCGGCTCGTACACCGGGTCGACGATGCCGAGCTTGGCGCCGAGCAGTCGCAGCCGCTGCGGAATGGCGTTGACCGGAGTGGCGGTGACGACGAGCAGACCGAAGAGCGTGAGGAGCACCAGCAGCGGTACCGCCAGCACCTCACCCATGGTGAAGATCAGCGGTTTGGACGCGGCCCAGCCGATCAGACCGCCGGCGTCCTGCATGGCGCCGGTGCCCTCACCGCGTCCCGGGGAGCCGCACGCGATGTGCACCTGGCCGAGCACGCCGACCACGAGGGCGGACAGACCGATGACGATGCGGCCGTTGGCCTCGGGCTTCTCGGGATAGAGGATCAGCCGGACGGCGACCGCGCCGAGCAGTATCGGCACCAGCAGATCGAGCCTGCCGAAGGCTCCTGTCACCAGCATCTCGACGAGATCGCCGACCGGGCCGCGGAGATTGGACCAGGTTCCGGCGGCGACGACGAGGGCAAGACCGAGGAGGAGGAGCGCGAGGCCGTCCTTGCGGTGGGCCGGGTCGAGTCCCTTCGCACCACGCCCTATGCCGCGGAGCATCGCCCCGAGGCCGTGCGCGAGTCCGAGCCACAGCGCGCGGGCGAGCCGATAGACACCGCCGGTGGGAGACGGTGCCGGTTTCGGCGCGACCTTCTTGGCAACGGCCTTCCTGGCCGGTGCCTTCTTCGCGGGCGCGGTCTTCTTCGCGACGGCTTTCCTGGCGGGCGCCGCCTTCTTCGCGGCACCGGTCGTACGGCCGGGGCGCGGCTTCGCGGTGCCCGCCGTGCCCTGGGAACCCTTGCCGGACGTACGTGAGGCCATAGTGGTGAGGTTACCGGTGTGGGAGGCAGTGGACACGTGTGCTTACTGCTTCACCCGTTCGTGTCGCCCTGCGGAGGCGGCAAAGTGACGTTCCCTCACACACCGGAAGACGCCTGGGCCGCTCAGTTCTGCGAGGGAAGGGCGCTGGGGCCGCCGGTGCCCGGTTCCAGTGCGTCCAGGGCTCTGCGCAAACCCGTGAGTTTGCGCTCGAGATGGGCCGCGGTGGCCACGGCGGCGGCATCCGCGGAGTCGTCGTCGAGCTGCTTCGAGAGCGCTTCCGCCTGCTCCTCGACGGCAGCGAGGCGCGCGGAGAGCTCGGCGAGCAGTCCCGCCGGCTCCTTGTGACTGTCGGCGCCCGACTGCCCGCCGCCCTCCAGCTGGAGCCTCAGCAGCGCGGCCTGCTCCCGCAGTTGGCAGTTCTTCATGTACAGCTCGACGAAGACCGAGACCTTGGCACGCAGCACCCAGGGGTCGAACGGCTTCGAGATGTAGTCGACCGCGCCCGCGGCATAGCCCCGGAACGTGTGATGCGGTCCGTGATTGATCGCGGTGAGGAAGATGATCGGGATGTCCCGGGTCCGCTCCCGCCGCTTGATGTGCGCCGCGGTCTCGAAACCGTCCATTCCAGGCATCTGGACGTCCAGCAGAATGACCGCGAAGTCGTCTGTCAGCAGCGCCTTGAGCGCTTCCTCCCCTGACGATGCCCGCACCAGTGTCTGATCGAGCGCAGAGAGGATGGCCTCCAGCGCCAGCAGATTCTCCGGCCGGTCATCGACCAGGAGGATCTTGGCCTTCTGCACCATGCCCCGTCCTCCTCGCCCCGGCGTGGGGTCTCCCCAGCTCTTCGAGCCGGGGGACGCACCGGGCGCCGCCCCAGGGGACGACTCCCTTGCGTCGCCCGTCCTTGTGCCGGTCATGGTAGCCGCACCCCGCCCGTCGCCACACCCTGTCACCGTGATGTCACAGTGCACGAAGCAGAAACGTAGCGGGAGACCAGAAGGTTCCCCGAATACCACTGCCTCACACGCCTTCGGCCACAGCCAGTCAACAACAGGCGAAGATCCGAACAGCGGCCGCTCACTCGTCGCGCATCCACTGCTCCATCACTGAGAGCAAATGGTCAGGATCGACCGGCTTGGTGACATAGTCGGATGCCCCCGACTCGATCGCCTTCTCCCGGTCCCCCTTCATCGCCTTCGCGGTGAGCGCGATGATGGGCAGTCCGGCGAACTGCGGCATCCTGCGGATCGCCGTCGTCGTCGCGTAGCCGTCCATCTCCGGCATCATGATGTCCATCAGTACGACCGTCACATCGTCGTGCTGCTCCAGGACTTCGATGCCCTCACGGCCGTTCTCCGCGTACAGCACGGACAGGCCGTGCTGCTCCAGCACGCTGGTGAGCGCGAAGACATTGCGGATGTCGTCGTCGACGATGAGCACCTTCTCGTTGTCGAAGGTGAACGTCCGCCGCTGCTCCGGCGCTTCCTGGCCGCCGCGGCCGCCCTGCCACTCCTCCTGGCCCCGGACACCCCCGCCAGGCGCCCCGGTGCCGTCGCCCGACGACCCCTGCCGCCCGGGCAGCGCCGTCCGCTCGTCGGTCGCCTCCAGCGCCTTGCGGCGGCGCCGGAAGAGAGCGGCCGGTCCCTGCGGCGCCGACCGCTCGGGGCGAGGCTGCGAAGAGGCCTCGACCGCCGTGTCGTCGGCCGGCCCCGGCTGCGCCTCCACGGCGCCCGAGGTGACCTGCGCATAACCCTGCGGCGGCAGTTCACTCGGGTGAAGGGGCAGATAGAGCGTGAACGTCGAACCGCGGCCCGGTTCGCTGGCCGCGTGGATCTCGCCGCCGAGCAGCCGCGCGATCTCCCGGCTGATGGACAGGCCCAGGCCCGTACCGCCGTACTTACGGCTGGTCGTACCGTCGGCCTGCTTGAACGCCTCGAAGATCACGCGCATCTTGCCCGACGCGATCCCGATGCCGGTGTCGGTGACGGAGAACGCGATCAGATCGGCGTCAGCGTCCTGAAGCGACCCGGCCTCCAGCAGCTGCTCGCGGATCGACTGCGGCACATCCGCGCTCGCCGGCCGGATGACCAGCTCCACGGCGCCGGAGTCGGTGAACTTCACCGCGTTCGACAGGAGGTTGCGCAGCACCTGGAGCAGCCGCTGCTCGTCGGTGTGCAGCGTCGCCGGCAGCTCCGGCGAGACACGGACCGAGAAGTCGAGACCCTTCTCCGCGGTCAGCGGGCGGAAGGTGGCCTCCACGTAGTCGACCAGCTGCACCAGCGCGATACGCGTCGGGCTGACGTCCATCTTGCCCGCCTCGACCTTCGACAGATCGAGGATGTCGTTGATCAGCTGGAGCAGGTCCGACCCTGCGCCGTGGATCGTCTCGGCGAACTCCACCTGCTTCGGCGAGAGGTTCCCCTCGGCGTTGTCGGCGAGCAGCTTGGCCAGGATCAGCAGCGAGTTGAGCGGCGTACGCAGCTCGTGCGACATGTTCGCCAGGAACTCGCTCTTGTAGCGCATCGAGACCGCGAGCTGCTCGGCGCGCTCCTCGAGCACCTGCCGGGCCTCTTCGATCTCGGTGTTCTTGACCTCGATGTCGCGGTTCTGCTGCGCGAGCAGTTCCGCCTTCTCCTCCAGCTCGGCGTTGGACGCCTGGAGCGCCTTCTGCCGGTTCTCCAGCTCCGCCGAGCGCTCACGCAGCTGCTCGGTCAGCTCCTGCGACTGCTTGAGCAGCACCTCGGTCTTGGTGTTGACGCTGATGGTGTTGACGCTCGTCGCGATCATCTCGGCGAGCTGGTTGAGGAAGTCCCGCTGGATCTGCGTGAACGGCTGGAACGACGCCAGCTCGATCACCCCGAGGACCTTCCCCTCGAAGAGCACCGGCAGCACGATCACATACGCCGGTGACGCCTCCCCGAGACCCGAGGAGATCCGCAGATAGCCCGGCGGCACGTTGACCTGGATCGTCCGCTTCTCCTCGGCGGCCGTCCCGATCAGCGTCTCGCCCGGCCGGAACGACGTCGGCATGAGCCCCGCGGAGTAGCCGTAACTGCCGCGCATGCACAGCTCGTACGCCAGCTCCCCGTTGCCCGGTACGTCCGAGGTGCTGCCGGTCGGCATCGCCAGGAAGAAGGCTCCGTGCTGCGCCGAGACGACCGGCGTCAGCTCGCTCATGATCAGCGAGGCCACGTCGTCCAGGTCGCGCCGGCCCTGCATCAGACCGGAGATCCGGGCGAGGTTGCCCTTGAGCCAGTCCTGCTCCTCGTTGGCGAGGGTGGTGTCACGGAGGTTCGCGATCATCGTGTTGATGTTGTCCTGAAGGACCTGGATCTCGCCGGCCGCGTCCACATCGATCTTGAGGTTCAGATCGCCGCGGGTCACCGCGGTCGCGACGGCCGCGATCGCGCGCACCTGCCGGGTCAGGTTCCCGGCCATCTCGTTCACCGACTCGGTGAGGTCGCGCCAGGTGCCGTCGACGTCCCGCACGCGGGCCTGACCGCCCAACTGCCCGTCCGTGCCCACCTCGCGGGCCACCCGGGTGACCTCCCCGGCAAACGACGACAGCTGGTCGACCATCGTGTTGATGGTGGTCTTCAGCTCCAGGATCTCGCCCCGCGCGTCGATGTCGATCTTCCTGGTGAGATCGCCCTTCGCGATGGCAGTGGTGACCGTGGCGATCTGCCGCACCTGGCCGGTCAGGTTGGACGCCATCGAGTTCACGGACTCGGTGAGGTCCTTCCAGGTGCCGGAGACGCCCGGCACATGCGCCTGACCGCCCAGCTCCCCTTCGGTGCCCACTTCGCGGGCCACCCGGGTCACCTCGTCGGCGAACGACGACAGGGTCGTCACCATCGTGTTCACGGTCTCGGCGAGCTCGGCGACCTCGCCGCGCGCCTCCACCGTCACCTTCTTGGTCAGATCGCCGTTGGCGACGGCCGCGGAGACGCGGGCGATGTTGCGCACCTGGCTGGTCAGGTTGTTGGCCATCAGGTTGACGTTGTCGCTCAGGTCCTTCCAGATGCCGGTGACACCGCGCACCCGGGCCTGACCGCCCAGCACACCCTCCGTACCCACCTCACGGGCGACCCTGGTCACCTCGTCCGCGAAGTCGGAGAGCTGGTCGACCATGGTGTTGACGGTCGTCACCAATTCCAGGATCTCGCCCTTGGCGTCGACGGTGATCTTCTTGGAGAGGTCGCCCTTGGCGACCGCCGTGGTCACCTCGGCGATGTTGCGGACCTGGCTGGTCAGGTTGTTGGCCATGAAGTTCACGGACTGCGTGAGGTCCTTCCAGGTGCCGGAGACACCCTGAACCTCGGCCTGACCGCCGAGGATGCCCTCCGTACCCACCTCGCGCGCCACCCGCGTGACCTGCTCCGCGAAGTTCGAGAGCTGGTCCACCATCGTGTTGAGGGTGTTCTTCAGCTCCAGGATCTCGCCGCGCGCGTCCACGTCGATCTTCTGCGACAGGTCACCGCGCGCCACCGCGGTGGCGACCTGGGCGATGTTGCGGACCTGGGCGGTGAGGTTGCCCGCCATGCCGTTCACGGAGTCGGTCAGATCGCGCCACACACCGGCGACACCGGGCACCTGCGCCTGGCCGCCGAGCCGGCCGTCCGTACCCACCTCACGGGCCACCCTGGTGACCTGCTCGGCGAACGCGGAGAGCTGGTCGACCATCGTGTTGATGGTGTTCTTCAGCTCCAGGATCTCGCCGCGCGCGTCCACGTCGATCTTCTGCGAGAGGTCACCACGCGCGACCGCCGTCGTCACCTGGGCGATCTGCCGCACCTGCGAGGTCAGGTTCCCCGCCATGAAGTTGACGGAGTCGGTCAGTTCCTTCCAGGTGCCGCTGACGCCGTCGACGCGGGCCTGGCCGCCGAGGCGGCCCTCCGTACCCACGTCCCGCGCCATACGGGTCACCTGGTCGGCGAAGGACGACAGCTGCGCCACCATCGTGTTGACGGTGTTCTTCAGCTCCAGCATCTCGCCGGCCACATCGACCGTGACCTTCTGCGACAGGTCACCGTTCGCCACCGCCGTCGTCACCTGGGCGATGTCACGGACCTGGCCGGTGAGGTTGCGGAAGGCCGTGTTCACCGAGTCGGTGAGGTCCTTCCAGGTGTTCGCGGCGCCCGGCACCTCGGCCTGACCGCCGAGTCGGCCCTCGACGCCGACCTCCCGCGCCACCCGCGTGACCTCGGCACCGAAGGACTGGAGCTGGTCCACCATCGTGTTGACGGTGTTCTTCAGCTCCAGCATCTCGCCGGCCACATCGACCGTGACCTTCTGCGACAGGTCACCGTTGGCCACCGCCGTCGTCACCTGGGCGATGTCACGGACCTGCGTGGTCAGATTGCGGAAGACGGTGTTGACCGAGTCGGTGAGGTCCTTCCAGGTCCCGGCGGCACCGGGCACCTGCGCCTGGCCGCCGAGCAGGCCCTCCGCGCCGACCTCGCTCGCCACCCGGGTGACCTCGTCCGCGAACGTCCGCAGCGTCTCGGTCATCTGGTTGATCGTCTCGGCGAGTTGAGCCACTTCGCCGCGTGCGCTGACCGTCACCTTCTGCGACAGATCACCGTTGGCGACCGCGGTGGTCACCTCGGCGATGCCGCGCACCTGGGAGGTCAGGTTGCCGGCCATGGTGTTCACGGAATCGGTGAGGTCTTTCCACACGCCCGCCACACCCGGCACCTCGGCCTGACCGCCGAGCTCGCCTTCCGTACCCACCTCACGGGCCACGCGCGTGACCTCGGAGCCGAAGGACTGGAGCTGGTCCACCATCGTGTTGACGGTGTTCTTCAGCTCCAGCATCTCGCCGGCGACATGGACGGTGACCTTCTGTGACAGATCCCCCTTGGCCACGGCGGTCGTGACGAGAGCAATGTCACGCACCTGCGCCGTCAGCCGGTACGCCATGGTGTTGACCGAATCCGTGAGGTCTTTCCACGAACCGGACATACCACGCACCTGTGCCTGGCCACCGAGTTTGCCCTCGGTGCCGACCTCCAGGGCGACCCGGGTCACCTCGTCGGTGAACGCCGACAGCTGGTCCACCAGGCTGTTGACGGTCCGCGCGACCTTCAGGAACTCGCCGCGCAGCGGCCGTACGGCCCCCTCCCCCTCCGGGGCGTGGGAGCGCAGCTCCATCCGCTGTTCCAGATCGCCCTCGGCGACGGCCGACAGGACGCGGCCGACCTCGGACACGGGTCGCGCGAGATCGTCGACCAGAGCGTTCGAGGCGTCGATCGCGGCCGCCCAGGAGCCCTCGCAGGCCCCCGTCTCCAGCCGTTCGGTCAGCTTTCCCTCACGTCCGACCACCCTGCGCACCCGGGCGAGCTCGCCCGTGAGGTGAACGTTCCGGTCCGCGACCTCATTGAAGACAGCCGCGATCTCGGACATCACCCCGTCGCCGGACACGGTCAGGCGCCGACGGAAATTGCCGTCCCGCATCGACACCAAAGCTCCCAGCAGCCTGTTCAGGGCCGCTGTGTCCACCTCGGTTGTCCCATTGCTACGGGACCGTCCGCCTTTCGCACGCGTGCTCTTGCCACGCGCCGCCACGCCAGACTCCACCGTGTCCCTCCCGCAGGGGTTGACCGTACTGTCCGGGCTGTACCTGGAAGCCTGCCCAGTGTTTCACCTGCGCCGAACCAGGCCATAACAGTTCGGCAGCTTCGCATAGCGTCCCCGCCCCCGTCGGGCGGAAACAGCGGCAACCGGCATCCGCTCGGACAGCGAAGGTAAGTAACCTGGCATCCGGCTGTCCAACCGCCCCGGTCCGCCCGGCGGGGGCGGCCCGGACGCAGTACTACCACCGGGCACCGGGAGGGGCAGGCCGATCATGGCAGAGCCGGGCGTCGAGACGCGTACGAGGAGTTCTGTGATCACCGCGCGGGCGGCTGCCACCTTCGACCCTGTCGGGCGGTCCGTCGCGACCGCCCGGGCCTTCGTGCGGGACACACTCCACGGGTGGGGGTTCTCGGACGTCGTCGACGACGCGGTCGTCCTCACCAGCGAGCTCGTCACCAACGCCGTCATCCACGCCGGCACCGCTGCCGACGTCCTGTGTCTGCGCTCGGACGACGGCGTACGCGTCGAGGTCGCCGACCGCTACCCGGAACGCGAGGTCCCGATCCAGGGCACCGGCCTCTCGCTGGGCAGCCCCGACCGCGAGAACGGCCGCGGGCTTCTGCTGTGCGCGGCGCTGGCCTCCCGCTGGGGCGTCGAGTACAGCCCCACGTTCAAGCAGGTCTGGTTCCAACTCGACCTCCCCCAGCGCCCGGTGGGCACCCGCTCCGCGGGACCCGCCCTGCCGACCGCGCTCCTCCCCGTCGCCGACGAACGCGTCCGCGTCGCCGTCACCCAGATCGACAGAAGCGGCGCGATCTCCGTCTGGAACGACGACGCCGAGCACCTCTTCGGATACGCCGCCGACCAGGTCATCGGCAAGCCGCTCACGGACTTCGCCGCCTGGCCGCACACGCCAGGCATCGGCACCGGCATCGCCGAAGCGCTCCAGCTCTCCCGCTGGGAGGGCAGTTACGGCATCCGCGGCACTGACGGCCGTGTCGTCCCCGTCTACGCCTCGCACCTGCGGGTCCGCGACACCCACGGCGAACCCTCCACCGTCTGTCTGCTCGTCAGGGACGACGAACGCGCCGTGCTCCAGAGCCCGCAGCGCGCCCCCGTGACCGACACGGGCGCCGAGAGCCACTCGACAGACCCGTTCGAGGTCTTCATCGGCTCCCCGGCGCCCGACGACCTCGACGGGCTCCTCCAGCGCACGGTGGAGCGCGCCCGGGACATGCTCGACGGCGACGCCGCCTTCCTGCTGCTGGCCACCGACGACGAGACCGAACTGGAAGTGCGGGCCAGCACCGGACTCCCCTCCGCCCGCCAGCGCTTCGCCCGCGTGCCCGTCGAGGCCGGCACCGGGCGCTACGGGTCGGCCCGGATGCCCGCGGTGCACGAGGACCTCACCGTGGTGCCGGGCGCCGTTCCGCTCCTCAACTCCACGGGCATGCGCTCCGTCGTCACCGTCCCCCTGAAGGTCGAGGGCCGCCTCACCGGATCGCTGGGCGTCGCCGCCGAAGCGTCGGGCCGGTACTCCAACGAGGAGGCCCTGCGCCTCCAGTTCGCGGCCGACCGCATCGCCCTGGCCGTGGAGTCCGCCCGTCTCGGCGAGCTCGAACGACTGCGCCGCGGTTCGCTCTCCTTCCTCGTCGAGGCGTCCGACCTGCTCGCCGGCACCCTCGACCGCGACCAGACACTGGCGCTCATGGCGCAGATGACCGTGCCGACGCTGGCCACCTGGTGCGCCGTCTACACGATCGCCGACCAGGCCTCGGACCCGTACCTCAGTTACGTCCTCCACGAGGACGAGGAGCGCATCGACGGCCTCAAGGCCCTGCTCTCCAAGATCGCGCCCCCGGACCCGGTGCCCACCCCCGGCGCACGTGTGTGGAGCGCACCGGCCGAAGCGGCCCAGCAGGCGGCGCTGCTGACCTCCAAGCGCGAACTCGGCATCGGCTCCACCCCGCCGGTCTCCTCCGGCATCGGCACCACGCTCGCCACAGCGGCAGCCGTCGGCGGCGAGACGGTCGTACTGCCCCTGGTGGCACGCAACCGTGTCATCGGCATGCTGACCCTCGGCAAGCCGTCCGACGACCACTTCCGCCAGGAGATCCTGGAACTCGCCGAGGACCTCTCGCGACGGGCGGCTCTGGCCCTCGACAACGCGCGGCTGTACTCGGAGCGCGTGGCCATCAGCCAGTCCCTCCAGCGCAGCCTGCTCCCGCCGGAGTTGCCCCACATCCCGGGCGTCGAGGTCGAGGTCATCTACCGCGCGGCGGGCGAGGGCAACGAAGTCGGCGGCGACTTCTACGACCTCTTCCCGATCCGCGACGGCGCCTACGGCTTCGCCATCGGCGACGTCTGCGGTACGGGCCCGGAGGCCGCGGCCGTCACCGGTCTCGCCCGGCACGCTCTGCGTCTGCTGGCGAGGGAGGGCTTCGGCGGCCCGGCGGTGCTTGAGCGCCTCAACGCCGCGATCCTCGACGAGGGCGCCCGCAGCCGCTTCCTCACTCTGCTCTACGGCGAGTTGTGGCCGCAGGAGGACGGCAGCGCCGTCCTCAAGGTCGTCTGCGCCGGCCATCCGCTTCCGCTGCGCCTGCGCCAGGACGGCACCGTCGAACCGGCGGCCGAACCGCAGCCCCTGCTGGGCGTCATGGACGATCTCGAGCTGTACGAGCAGATGGTCACCCTCGACCCCGGCGACGTCCTGCTCTGCGTCACGGACGGCGTCACCGAACGCCGTGAGGGGACACGCATGCTGGGCGACGAGGGCCTCACCGATGTGCTGACCACCTGCACCGGACTGACGGCGGGCGCGGTGGCGGCCCGCGTCCTGCGAGCGGTGGAACGCTTCGCCGCAGAGCCGGCCTCGGACGACATGGCCATCCTGGCGATGCGCGTACCGGAGCCTCAGCACTCCTGAACAGCAAGAAGGCCCCCGCCAGTTGGCGGGGGCCTTCTTCGTACGAGCCCCAATACGGAATCGAACCGTAGACCTTCTCCTTACCATGGAGACGCTCTACCGACTGAGCTATTGGGGCCTGCTGCGCTGTGGCAACGGGATAGATCATACCCCGAACCGAGGCGTGGTTCGAACCACCGGGGCCACAGAATCCGCGTCGCCGCCGGCGTCCGGTCCTGAACGCAAAAATGCCTCAACCCCCGGACATGGTCCGGGGGTTGAGGCTAAAAATTGTTCGGCGGCGTCCTACTCTCCCACA
>NZ_JBHXSL010000058.1:0-45232 GCF_042714725.1 Streptomyces sp. NPDC058685 | reverse complement strand
CGGACACCCCCCTCCGGAGAACCCGAACCCCGCACCCACCCACCAACCGGGCGCACCCGCACCACAAGAACCCGCACCGGACAAGAACCCGCACCACAAGACCCGCACCACAAGAGCCCGCACCCGTGGCTCAGCCGCACGCACCCCGCAACGCCCCCACCGTCGCCGCGATCGACGGGCGTCTCGCCGCCCCCTCCCGCCACAGCGCGTACAGCCGCCGCCTCGGCACCGGCGTCAGGGGCACCTCCCGTACCCCCTCCGGCAGCGCCCCCCGCCCCAGGCGCGGCATCACCGCGATCCCCAGCCCCGCCGCCACCAGCGCCAGTTGGGTGTGGTTCTCCTCCGCCTGGTGGACGAGGTCGGGCTCGTTCCCCGTCGCCCGGAGCGTCCGTATCAGCCAGTCGTGGCAGACCGTGCCCGGCGGCTGGCAGATCCAGCGCTGACCGGCGAGGTCCTCGCGCCGTACGGATGCCAGGGACGCCAGCGGGTGCCCCTCCGGCACCAGCAGATCGCACAGGTCGTCGCCGAGGTATTCCTGTTCGACGCCGTCCGGCGCGGGCAGTGGGGCGATGTCCCAGTCGTGGGCGACCGCGAGGTCGGTCATCCCGCGGGCCACGAGGTCGACGGACAGATGCGGGTCGACCTCGGTGAGGCGGGCGTCCAGGGCGGGGTGCCGGGCCAGTTCGGCGAGGACACCCGGCATCAGTCCGCGCGCGGCGGACGGGAACGCGGCGATCGTCAGGCGGCCTGTGGGCTGTCCGCGCCGTTCCTCCAGCGTGGTCTCGGCGCGTTCCACGATCGCGAGCAGTTCCTCGGCCGTCCCGGCGAGGTGCTTCGCCTCGTCGGTGAGCGCGACCCCCCGTCCCCGCCGCTCCAGCAGCGTCGTCCGCGTCTCCCGCTCCAGCTTGGTGATCTGCTGCGACACCGCGGACGGGGTGTACCCGAGCGCGGTCGCCGCGGCGGCCACCGAACCGTGCACCGCGACCGCGTGCAGCGCCCGCAGGCGTCCCAGATCGAGCACGACCCACCCCCATTCGTAAGTAACGCTCAATTCCACCATGAAGAAACCCGCGCTGGTGCTACATGGTCCGGGCCCGTGATCCTCGACCCATGCGTCCCGTACACATGGCACTCGCCGTGACCGTCGCCGCGGTCTGGGGAGTCAACTTCGTCGTCATCGAACTCGGCCTCGGGCACTTCCCGCCGCTGCCGTTCTCCGCGCTGCGCTTCCTGGTGGCCGCGCTGCCCGCCGTCTTCTTCGTGGGTCGCCCCAAGGTCGCCTGGAAGTGGCTGATCGGGGTCGGGCTGGCGCTCGGGGTCGCGAAGTTCGGGCTGCTGTTCATCGGCATGGACCGGGGCATGCCGGCCGGGCTGTCGTCGCTCGTGCTCCAGATCCAGGCGGTGTTCACCGCTGTCCTCGCGGCGGTCGTGCTCGCCGAACGGCCGGGCAGGGCACGGGTCCTGGGCATGGCTGTGGCATTGGGCGGCATCGCCCTGGCCGCCGTCGACGAGGGGACGTCGGGACCGCTGCTGGGCTTTGTGCTCGTCGTCGCGGCCGCCGCCTGCTGGGGTGTGTCCAATGTGCTGACCCGCAAGGCGTCCCCGCCGGACGCCCTGAACTTCATGGTCTGGGTGTCCGTGGTCCCCGTACTGCCGCTCCTCGCGCTCTCGTTGCTGTTCGAGGGCCCCTCGGCGGATCTGCACGCCCTGCGCTCCCTCGACTGGAGCGGCGCCGGGACCATCGTCTACGTCGCCTGGGGCGCGACGGTGTTCGGCTTCGGGGCCTGGGGGTTCCTGCTGCGCCGCTACCCCGCCTCCGCCGTCGCGCCCTTCTCGCTGCTCGTGCCCGTCTTCGGCATGACGTCCGCCGCGCTGCTGCTGGACGAGTCGGTGAGCCCGCTGCGCTGGGGCGCCGCGGTGCTCCTCGTCGGTGGTGTCGCGCTCACCTCGCTGTCGCGAGCAGCTGCTCCAGATGCATCCGTCCCGGCGCCAGCAGTGCCGGCAGGTCCGCTGCCTCCGGATGCCAGCGCTTCTCGTACTCCCAGCTCAGCCACGTCTCGTCGGTGAGCTGGGCCAGGCACTCGGCGAGCGGCAGCACACCGGTGCCGAGCGGCAGCGGGGCGAGGTCGTCGGCCGAGGCCACGTCCTTCACCTGGACGTAGCCGAGGAACGGGGAGAGCGCGGCATGGGCGACCGCCGGTTCCTCGCCCTCCAGCCAGGGGTGCACCACGTCCCAGATCGCGCCCGCGTACAGATGGCCGACCGGTCCGAGGATGCGGGAGACCCCGGCGCCGGTCCGGTGGGAGTCGTGGGTCTCGACGAGAATCCGAACGCCGAGCCCGGCCGCGGTCTCGGCGGCCGCGCCGAGCCGGCGGGCGGCGACGGCCTCCGCCTTCGCCGGGTCCTGGCCCTCCCCGCCGGGGAAGACGCGCACATGCGGCGCGCCGACGTCCTTGGCGAGCCGCAGCAGCTCCTCGACCTCCTGGATCACGGCCGCGTCCTCGCCGGGGGCCGCGAGGCCGGTGTACCCGCAGACCGCGAGGATCTCGACACCGGCCCGGGAGAACTCGTCCGCGACGGCGGCCCGTTCGGCGGCCCCGAGCCCCGGGTGCACCGGCTCCTCGCGGTCGGCCCGCAGCTCCACCCCCTGGTACCCGGTGTCGGCGGCCAGCTGGACCACGTCCCGGATGGGCATGCCCGGCACTCCGAGCGTCGAGAAGGCGAACTTCACTTGACCGTTCCTTCCTGCAGGGGCAGCCGCCAGTCCTGGCCGACCAGATCCACTCCGTACGAGCGGTGCGGCTTCTCGGCGACGAGGGTGAACCCGGCCCGCTGGTAGATCCGGCGGGCTCCGGTCAGTACGTCGTTGGTCCACAGCACCAGTTCCCGGTACCCCACTTCGCGGGCGAAATCCACCACCGAGCGCACGAGTCGGTCGCCCAGACCGTGCCCGCGCGCCTCGGGTTCCACCAGGAGCAGCCGCAGCCGCGCGGTGGCGGGGGCGTCGTCCCTTACGCACATCACCGAGCCCACCGGTCGTCCGTCCAGCTCGGCGATCCACACCCGTTCCAGATGGGGATCGTGGTCCTGGGCGAAGTCGGCGACGATACGGGCGACGAGGCCCTCGAAGTCGGCGTTCCACCCGTACTCCGCCGCGTACACGGCGCCGTGCCGCTGGACGACCCAGCCGAGGTCGCCGGGGCGCGGGTCGCGCAGCACCGGGCCCTCGCGGTGGGCGGGCCGGTCGGGGGTGAGGATCTCGCGCACGGTCCGCATCGACGCGACCAGCCGGGTCCGGTCCTCCGCGGTGACCCCGCCGAGCAGCGTCCCCACGGCCTCGCGCGAGCGCTCGTCCAGCAGGGCGGCGGCTTCGCGGCCCTGGGCGGTGAGGGTGATGCGCTGCCGCCGCGGGTCCCTCTCGGACGGCGCCCGGGCCACGAGCCCGTCCCGCTCGAACTTGGCGAGGAGCCGGCTCAGGTACCCGGCGTCGAGGGACAGCTCGGCGCGCAGGTCGGCGGCGTCGGTCCGGGGGCTGTGGGCGAGTTCGTAGAGGACGCGGGACTCGGTGAGGGTGTAGGGGGTGTAGAGGTGCTTGCTGTAGTCGAGCGCGCCGATGAGGTTGGTGTAGAAGCGGTTGAAGGCGCGGATCTCCTGGATCGGCATGAGTGGGCTCCCAGCTTTTTCCTTGACTGAGTCAACGCTAGGCCCGGGTGGCCGTCGGGGCAAGGGCGGGGCGGTCCCGGCGTCCCGGGGCCGCGGACCGAGGGCTAGCGCCACAGGAACCTCATCTCCCCCAACCGCACCGGTTCCGGCCCGCGAGGCAACCCGCCCTCCCGCATTTCCGTCTAACCCGCCACTCCGTCGGATGCGACCCGCAGTGCGGTGTCGGCTCTCGCTGCTCCACCCGCGAGCGCCGATCCCTCCCTCTCCCGCCGCATGCGGCCGGCGGCCCCGCCGCCACCGGTGCGCCCCCTCCGAAGCGCCGGTGGCGGCCTCCGTACCGGTGACCTTTCGCGCGGCGCGCGCGCTTTTCCTTGCCGCACCCTTGACCTGGCAGTAATTTTCGGGCTATCCGTGTGCTTTGGAAGTTTCCTTCAACTCCCTTGTCGAGCAAGGCCGGAAGGAGCACCCATGCACGACCGGAGCCTCTCCAGGCGCACCCTTCTCAGCGCGACCGCCGCCACCGCCGTGGCGGCGAGTGCCGCCGCGGTCCCCGCGTACGCCGCCGGATCCGTGTCCCATGACCACCGAGACCGGCTGAAACGCCTGATCTCCCGGATGAGCCTCGAGGAGAAGGTCGGCCAGCTCTTCGTCATGCGGGTGTACGGGCACTCCGCGACCGCGCCCGACCAGGCGGACATCGACCTGAACCTCAAGGAGATGGGCGTCCGCACGGCCGCCGAGCTGATCGCCCGGTACCACGTCGGCGGCATCATCTACTTCGCCTGGGCCCACAACACCCGCGATCCCCGGCAGATCGCCGGGCTGTCCAACGGTATCCAGCGCGCGGGCCTCGGCCAGCCCACCCCCCTGCCGCTGCTGATCTCCACGGACCAGGAGCACGGCATCGTCGCGCGGGTGGGCAGGCCCGCCACCCTGCTGCCCGGAGCGATGGCCCTGGGGGCCGGCGGCTCGCGGTCCGACGCCCGCGGCGCGGCGGAGATCGCCGGGGCCGAACTGGCCGCCATGGGCATCCTCCAGAACTACGCCCCGGTCGCGGACGTCAACGTCAACCCGGCCAACCCTGTCATCGGGGTGCGCTCCTTCGGCTCCGACCCCGCGGCCGTCGCCCGGATGGTCGCCGCCCAGGTCCGCGGCTACCGCAGCGCCGGGGTGGCAGCGACGTCGAAGCACTTCCCCGGCCACGGTGACACGACCGTCGACAGCCACACCGGCATCCCGGTCATCACCCACACCCGCCAGGAGTGGGAGGAGATCGACGCCCCGCCGTTCCGCGCGGCGATCGACGCCGGGATCGACTCGATCATGACGGCGCACATCCAGTTCCCCGCCCTGGATCCGAGCAACGACCCCGCCACCCTCTCCCGTCCCATCCTCACCGGCATCCTGCGCGAGGAACTCGGCTACGACGGCGTGGTGGTGACCGACGCGCTCAACATGCAGGGCGTGCGCGACAAGTACGGGGACCACCGGGTGCCGGTGCTGGCGCTGAAGGCGGGCGTGGACCAGTTGCTCAACCCGCCGGACCTGGCCGTCGCCTGGAGCGCGGTACTGAACGCCGTCAAGGGCGGCGAGCTGACCGTCGAACGCCTCGACGAATCGATCCTGCGGATCCTCCGCCTCAAGGAGCGTCTGGGGCTGTTCCGCCGGCCGTTCGTCTCGGAAGGGAGTGTGGAGCGCAAGGTCGGCACGCGCGCCCATCTGGCCGCCGCGGACCGGATCGCCGACGGCACGACGACCCTGCTCGTCAACGAGCGCGGGCTGCTGCCGCTCAGCCGCCGCAGGGAGCCCCGGCTGCTCGTCGTCGGCGCGGATCCCGCCTCCCCGACCGGGACGACCGGGCCGCCGACCGCGGTACTGGCGAAGGCCTTCACCGAACTGGGCTTCACCGCCACCGCCCTGTCCACCGGCACCGCTCCGGCCGCCGCGAAGATCGACGAGGCGGTGGCGGCGGCGAGCGGCAAGGACGCGATCGTCGTCGCCACCTACAACGTCACCGCCACCAGCACCCAGCGCACGCTGGTGGCCCGGCTGGTGGCGACCGGTGTGCCGGTGGTGGCGCTGGCCATCCGCAACCCGTACGACATCGCCCACCTCGGCGGTGTGCCGGCGGCGCTCGCCACGTACTGCTGGACCGATGTCGAACTGCGGGCGGCGGCGCGGGTCGTCGCGGGCCGCACGGACCCCGAGGGCCGGCTGCCCGTACCCGTCCCGCGCGCGGACGACCCGGGCCGGGTGCTGTATCCCGTGGGACACGGTTTGTCGTACGACTGACGTATCTCATCCGGCCACCGCCACCGGCGCACCACCGGCAATCGTCCTGCGGCCTTCCGTGCGGCTGGCGTGGCCCGCTTCGGCGGGCCACCCTGGACGCACCGGCCGTACGGCCGGATGCCCGGGGGGTCCGTATGGCAGGAATTCGGCGGTCCGCGGGCGCGGTGAGCGCCCTGGTACTCGTGCTGGTCGCACTGACGGCCGGCTGTGTGCAGACGGCGGGCGGGCCGGCCGCGGCCGGGACACCGTCCGGTTCCGCCGCCGCGTCCCCCTCACCGGACCACGGGGCGGTCTTCCTGGGCCGGGGCGACTGCGCCTCGCGCGCCCGGGAGTTCGGGGAGGTGCCGTGCGCCAGTGAGCGGGCCGCGGCCCGGGTCCTCGCGCGGTACGGCGGCCGGTCCTCGACCGGGCCGGCCTGTCCCGTGCCCACCGACTTCGTTCTGCACATCTCCGAGGGGCGCCCGTCGGCCGACGAGGACGGGGACGGCGATGTGGGCCAGGGCTACGCCTGTATGCGCAATCTGCTGCCGCCGCACCCGGGCGACCCGGGCGGGGGCGGCGGCCCGCACACGCTGGTGGGCGACTGCGTCTACACCGCGGCCGAGGGGCAGGTGAAGGAGACGGCCTGCGACGGATCGGGTGAGCACCGGCCCGAGTTCACGGTGGCATCCGCCCGTGCCGAGAAGGCCCAGTGCCCGAAGTCGACGGCCCTGTACGTGCATCTGGGCGGGAACAAGGCGGTGGGCTGCGCCCGCCGTGTGTGAGTGACACGGCGGGCACAGCCCACGCGGCGGCGTCACGGCCGCAGGGACGGCTCCCGCTCGATGTCACGCTTGTCGAGCTTCGCGTCGTACGCCGTCAGACGCTTCGCCTTGGCCTCGTCCTGCTGGACGGTGGCCGGGGCGACGCCCGCCCACTTCAGGATGGAGGCGGTGGCGGCGGCCTTCTGGTCGGCGACCAGAGCACCCACGCTGGCACCGTGGTTGGCGCCGGGGGCGACGTACACATAGCTGTCACGGGCACCCTTGCCCACGCGGAACTTCTCGGCGCCCCACGGGTCGTTCTGACCGTAGACGAACATCATCCGCTGGGCGTTGTCGCGCACCCAGTGGTCGACGTCGTCCATGACGAACGGCTTGAAGCGCATCGGGATGTCGCGCGGCACGAAGTTCCGCGGCGGCTGGTAGCCGTACCGGCTCAGGCCCTTGAGGTGCGGCTGCTTGATGTCGGGCGAGCCCAGCTCGGTGCCGGCCTGGTAGTAGTACGGCGTGTACGGCGCGAGGCCCTGGTCCGTGTAGAACGAGAACCCGGAGATCGCGTCGATGCTGTCCCAGATCTGCTGGTCCGTCGCCGTCTTGGCGACCGGGATCGCTTCGCAGTCCGCCAGCAGGCTGTACTGCCAGAACGCCCAGGTGTAGTCGAGGACGACAGCCTCGAACGCCTTGTCCTGCGAGCCGACCGTCGTGAAGGTGTAGCCGTTGTCGGCGGCGTACTGGGTGTAGATCGCCGCCAGCTGCTTGCGCCGGATCAGCGCCTCACGCTGCACGTTGTTGAGCTTGGTGCGGCATTCGGCGGTGCCGACGCCCGCGAGGAAGCGGTCGTAGGCCGAGTCCTCGTTGTTCTGCACGTCGTTGGGGGCCACGTAGGCGACGACGCCGTCCATGTCGCGCGGGTAGAAGCGCTCGTAGTACGTGGCCGTCATACCGCCCTTGGAGCCGCCGGTGGTGAGCCACTTCTTGGCGTACACCTTCTTCAACGCGGTGAAAAGGCGGTGCTGGTCGCTGGCGGCCTGCCAGATGTCCAGCTTCGACCAGTCGGCCGGTTCGGGACGGGACGGCGTGAAGAAGCGGTACTCCACGGAGACCTGGTTGCCGTCGATGATGGCCGTCGGCTCGCTGCGGCGCGGTGTGGTGTTCACGTTGTAGCCGGAGGTGAACATGACCGTGGGCCGGTTGGTGTCCTTGTGCAGCAGGGTGATCCGCTGCTTGAAGGTCCCCTTGCCCGGGTGCCGGTGGTCGACCGGCTGTGTGTAGTTGAGGACGAAGAACCGGTACCCGGTGTACGGCTTCTCCTCGATGAGACTCATGCCCGGAATCGCGAGGATCCGGTCCTTGATGTCCGTGCCGGGCGCAGGCTCCGCGGCGGTAGCCGCACCCGCCGTCGCGCCGGCCGCGCTCATCGTGCCTATGAGCACCACGAGCGACAGCAGCCATCTGAGCGCCTTGCTCATTCACCCTCCCCTTGGTTCACCTGTGACGCGGTGAACCTAGCGGGGGCAATGCCCGGCTGGCCACCCCCAGTTGACTGCCGGGTAACCGACGGCAGGTCAGGGGGCGTCAGGGGATGCGGGGCGACGACGGGTCAGCACAGGATCCAGCCGGTGGAGCGGGCGACCCCGGCGATGGCGCCGGTGGCCCGGACACAGCGGTTGAGCGCGTGCACGGTGACCGGTCCCGCCTGGCGGGTGAAGGTGCCGCGGTCGACGGCGGCGCGGCCGCCGCGGGCCTGGAGCGAGACGGACATCGCCCGCCGGGCTCCGGGGTTCCTCGCGACCGTCATGGCGCACGCGTAGTTCCGGTTCTTGTAGACGCGCAGTTCGCCGCCCGGGAACCGCACGGTCTTCTGCGCCCGCCCCGAGCAGCCCGAGGCGACGGCCTCCGCGCTCTGCGTACCGGGCCCGGCGAGGGACAGCGCCCCCGCGGCCATCAGCACCGCGAGGAACTGCGCCAGCAGTCTCCTCACCGGCCTGGTCGTCTCCGTCCCACCGAACACCTTTGCGCCCCCTCGTCACAGCCCCGTACATGCGTACGACGCAGCCGGGGGCGGAACGGTTGCCGACCCCACGACATGGTCACACCGCGGCCGGTTCGTCCTCTCCTATGAAGGTCCGCCACAGCGTGGTGTAACGGCCCTCCAGAGCGAGGAGCTCGTCGTGGGTCCCGTCCTCGACCACCCTGCCGCCGTCCATCACCACGACGCGGTCGGCGCGCGCGGCGGTCGTCAGCCGGTGTGCGACGACCAGGGTGGTGCGGCGGCCGGTCAGCCGGTCGGTGGCCTGGTTGACCTGGGCCTCGGTGGCCAGGTCAAGGGCGGCCGTCGCCTCGTCGAGGAGCAGCACATCGGGGTCGACCAGCTCGGCCCTGGCCAGGGCGATCAGCTGGCGCTGGCCCGCCGAGAGATTGCGCCCGCGCTCGGAGACCTCGTGCAGATAGCCGCCGTCCAGGGTGGCGATCATGTCGTGCGCGCCGACCGCGCGGGCCGCCGCCTCCACATCGGCGTCACTCGCGCCGGGGCGTCCGTAGGCGATGGCGTCGCGGACCGTGCCCTCGAAGAGGTACGCCTCCTGCGGGACGACACCGAGCCGGTGCCGGTAGGCGGTGAGGTCGAGCTCGCGCAGATCCTGTCCGTCGGCGGTCACCCGGCCGCTCGTCGGGTCGTAGAACCGCGCGACCAGCTTGACCAGCGTGGACTTGCCCGCGCCGGTCTCGCCGACGAAGGCCACCGTCTGGCCCGCCGGAATGCGCAGATCGATGCCCGTGAGGGCCTCCTCCTCGTCGCCGTAGCGGAAGTCGACGCCCTCGAAGGCGATCTCGCCGCGCAGCGACGCGACGTCCACGGGCTTCTTCGCGCTCGCCGTCGACGTCGGTTCGTCCAGCAGTTCCTGGATGCGCCGGAGCGACACCGATGCCTGCTGGTAGCCGTCGAAGACCTGGGACAGCTGCTGCACGGGGGCGAAGAAGAGGTCGATGTAGAGGAGGTAGGCGACCAGGGCGCCGGTGCTCAGCGTGCCCGCGTCGACCCGGTGCCCGCCGACGATCAGGACGGCCGCGGCGGCCACCGAGGAGAGCAGCTGTACGAAGGGGAAGTACACCGAGATCAGCCACTGGCCGCGGACGCGGGCCTCGCGGTAGTGCTCGCTGCGGGCCACGAAGCGGTCGTTGCCGGAGCGCTCGCGGCGGAACGCCTGCACGATCCGCAGCCCGGACACGGACTCCTGGAGGTCGGCGTTGACGACGCTGATGCGCTCGCGCGCCAGCTCGTACGCCTGCACGCTCTTGCGGCGGAAGAAGAAGGTGCCGACGATCAGCACCGGCAGGGTCGCGAAGACGACGAGCGCGAGCTGGAGGTCGATGACCAGCAGGGCGACCATGATGCCGAAGAAGGTGACCACCGAGACGAACGCGGTGACCAGACCGGTCTGGAGGAACGTCGACAGGGCGTCCACGTCCGTCGTCATCCGGGTCATGATCCGGCCGGTCAGCTCGCGCTCGTAGTAGTCGAGCCCCAGCCGCTGGAGCTGGGCGAAGATCTTCAGACGTACCGAGTAGAGGACCCGCTCGCCGGTGCGACCCGTCATCCGGGTCTCGCCGATCTGCGCGCACCACTGCACCAGCACGCTCAGCAGCGCGAGGCCGGAGGCCGCCCACACCGCGCCGAGGGCGACCTGTTCGACACCCTGGTCGATGCCGTGCCGGATCAGGACCGGGAGCAGCAGGCCCATACCGGCGTCGACAGCCACCAGCAGCAGGCTGACGAGCAGCGGGAGTCCGAAGCCGCGCAGCAGCAGCCGCAGGCCCTGGCCCTCGCCCTCGGTGTGTTCGACGCGGACGGGGCGGGCCTCGTCGATGTCTGGTGTGTCGTCGGCCGGCGGCAGTGCCTCCACCTGGGCGAGCAGCTCGGGGGTGGCTCCCGGCGCGGCGGACTCCTGGGCGGTCTCCTCGCGCACCCACAGCCGGGGCGTGATGCCGCGCTCCGCGTCGAACTCCGCGTCCAGCTCGTCCCGTACGGTGCTGTCGCTGCCCGGGTCGGCCTCCAGCGCGGGAGCGTGCCCCGGCGATACGCCGCCGAGCTCGTCCGGGTCGGTCAGCAGCCGGCGGTACAGGGCCGAGCGCCTGGTCAGCTCCTCATGGGTGCCGATGTCCGCGAGCCGTCCCCCGTCCAGGACCGCGATGCGGTCGGCGAGCTGGAGGGTGGAGCGGCGGTGGGCTATCAGCAACGTGGTGCGCCCCGTCATCACGGAACGCAGCGCCTCGTGGATCTCGTGCTCGACGCGGGCGTCCACGGCCGAGGTGGCGTCGTCGAGCAGCAGCAGCCGGGGGTCGGTGAGGATCGCCCGGGCGAGCGCGACACGCTGGCGCTGGCCGCCGGAGAGGGTCAGACCGTGCTCGCCCACCGTGGTGTCGTAGCCGTCGGGCAGCTCGCCGATGAAGCCGTCGGCCTGGGCGGCGCGGGCGGCGGTCTCGATCTCCTCCTGCGTCGCGCCGGGCTTCCCGTACGCGATGTTGGCGCGGACCGTGTCCGAGAACAGGAAGCTGTCCTCCGGCACCATGCCGATCGCCGCCCGCAGCGAGTCGTACGTCAGCTCGCGGACGTCGTGGCCGCCGACGAGGACCGCGCCGTGCGTCACGTCGTAGAAGCGGGGCAGCAGGAGCGAGACGGTCGACTTGCCGCTGCCGGACGACCCGACGACGGCCACGGTCTCCCCGGGACGGATCTCCAGCGAGAAGCCGTCGAGGACCGGGCGCCCCTGGTCGTATCCGAAGGTCACGTCGTCGAACTCGACGGTGGCGGGGGCGTCCGCCGGGAGCACCTTGGTGCCCTCCGTCAGCGTCGGCTCGGTGTCGATCAGCTCCAGTACGCGGTCGACACCGGCGCGCGCCTGCTGGCCGACGGTCAGCACCACGGCGAGCATCCGGACCGGGCCGACGAGCTGGGCGAGATAGGCGGAGAAGGCGACGAAGGTGCCCAGCGTGATCTGGCCGCGGGTGGCCAGCCAGCCGCCGACGGCCAGCATGGCGACCTGCCCGAGGGCGGGGACCGCCTGGAGCGCGGGGGTGTAGCGGGCGTTCAGCCTGATGGTGCGCAGCCGGCCGGCGAACAGCTTGCGGCTCGCCTCGCGCAGCTTGCCCGTCTCCTGGTCCTCCTGGCCGAAGCCCTTGACCACGCGTACGCCGGAGACGGCGCCGTCCACGACACCCGCGACGGAGGCGGCCTGGCTCTGCGCGTACCAGGTGGCGGGGTGGAGCCGGACCCGGCTGCGCTTGGCGATGAACCAGATGGCCGGGGCCACGGCGACGGCGATCAGGGTCAGGGGCAGCGACAGCCACGCCATGATCGCGAGGGAGATCAGGAAGAGCAGGATGTTCCCGATGGTCATCGGGAGCATGAAGAGCAGGCCCTGGATGAGCTGGAGGTCGCTGGTCGCCCGGCCGACGACCTGGCCGGTGGAGAGCTCGTCCTGACGCCGCCCGTCGAGCCGGGTGATCGTCGCGTACATCTCGGTCCGCAGGTCGTGCTGGACGTCGAGGGCGAGGCGTCCGCCGTAGAAGCGGCGGACGTAGGTGAGGACGTAGACGACGACGGCCGCGGCGATGAGCACACCGGTCCACACGGCGAGGGAGCGGGAGTGGTCCCCGATCACATCGTCGATGACGATCTTGGTGATCAGCGGAACGAGCGCCATGACGGCCATGCCGCCCAGGGACGAACCGAGCGCGAGCAGCACATTGCGCCGGTACCGCCAGGCGTAACCGGCCAGGCGCCGGGCCCACCCCTCATTCGCCGCCACGTAGTGCCTCCCGTTGAAATTGATCCACCGGAAGGCACCAACGCGCCGAGCAGCGGATTTCATCCCGCCGCAACAAACGGATACGGCTCCCGCGGGTCGGCGGGAGCCGGTGAGGCCGGTCAGTGGGGAGCCGGAATCGCTTCCTTCGCCGCGCGCTCCGGCGTGGCCGGGACGGCCTCGTGCGGAACGGCCGGGGGTACGAACGCGCTGCGCGCGGGCGCTGTCGGGTTGAGGTCCTTGTGGATCGCCCGGGCGACGGCCTGGATGGTGTTCACACCGTCGTTCATCGTCGCGTTGTCGTGGGTGAGAACGGTGATCTGGTAGTTGTGACCGGGGCCCGTGAAGGCGCCGATGCTGTGCACGCGCCAGCCGTGCGTGGCCCGCTGGAGCCAGCCGTTCTTCACCTGGACGGTGGCGGTGGCGGGCGCCCCGGCGGGGGTGCCCCAGCGCTGCGAGGCGACGACGTTCTGCATCAGCTTGAGGGCGTAGGTCCGGTTGGGCTCGCTGATCACGGTGTTCTTCGCCGTCAGCATGCCGAGCAGCTTCTGCTCGTCGCGGGCGTTGATCTGGGTGAGGCCCCAGTAGCCGTCGGCGCCCGGCACGGTCTTCGTCATACCGGCCGCGGTGAGGAAACGCTTGATCTTGGTGAGACCGAGCTGCTTCCACAGAGCACTGGTGGCCGCGTTGTCCGACTTGGTGATCATGTCGCTGGCGAGGGTGAACTCGCGCTTCGTGAAGCCGCGCTTCTGGAACTGCACCTCCTGGAGGAGGGCGGCGAGCACGGTCACCTTGACGACGCTGGCCGAGTCGTACTGCTGGTCCGGCCGCAGGGTGCAACTGGTCTTGGTGATCCGGTCGTTGAGCAGCACAGCCGTCGTCGACTTCCGGCCCTTGAGGGCGGCGGTGATGTCGGCGGTCAGCTTGGCGGCGAGACCGGCCTGCTGGGAGGTGCACGCGACCTGCGGCGGCGCGGCGGCAGCAGGCGCCGTGGCGGCGGCGAGCGGCACGAGTGTCGCGACGGCGACGACCCCGGCAGCGCTTCTCGCGCGACGCGACGGACGGCCGGTGGCGCGGCCGGATATTCGGTGGTGAGTCATGAAGATTCCCCGTCCCCTGAATGCCTGTGCGGGGCGTCTCCCCGACGCCCCCGCAGCACTTGACTCACGGCGGGCGGAAAAGTTGTACGCCGTTATCGCACAGTGAGCAGGTCAGCGGCGGGGCAGCCGCACGGTCAGCCGGTAGAAGCGGGTGATCTGGGTGGCGTTCTCGTTGTCGTCGCTCGCCAGCAGCAGCCGCAGCCGCCCGTCGCGGGTGTGCCCGGTGACGGCAAGGGCCTCGATGTTGTCGAGCAGCGGATTGGGCTGGGGCTGCTTGGCGGGCGCTCCGAGCGAGGGGCAGTCGGCGAGGTCGGCGAGGAGCGTCTTGTCCGCGAGGCGGACGTCCGGCCGGCCGGTCAGGTTCTCGACACCGCTCACATCGCGGGCCCGGGCGGTGTCGGCCAGATACAGCCGGACGGTGTTGCCGACGCCCGCGGTGAAGCCGCGCTCCAGCACGAGGAGCCGGCCGTCGCCGGTGGCCGTGATCTCGCTGACGCCGAGGGCGGTGTCGGTGCGGTAGCCGTACTGGGCGGCGAGCCGGAAGGCGTGCCGCGGGCTGTCCCGGTGCCAGCTCTGGAGCCGGACGATCCCGGGGGCGTCGCCACTGATCGCCCCCTCCATCGCGGCGACGAGCCGCCGGCCGCCGCTGTCCAGGGTCAGCCCTTCGAAGGTGGCGTTCCGGGTGGCCCGCCCGGCGGGTGCGACCTGGAGGGCGTCCGGCACGGACAGCCGGCCGAGGATCTTCCCGTGCCGACTGTACCGGCGTACCGAGGGCTCGGTCTCACTGGCGACCAGCCGGCCGCCATCCCGCTCGACGACGAGCCCTTCGGAGTCCAGCGGCGCCCCGCTCTCGTCCGCGAGCCGCACGACACCACTCGGCCGCAGCCCTGTCCCGCGCAGCCGGAACAGCTCGGACCGGTCGGAGAGCGCGGCGATCTGGCCGTCACGGTCGACGGCGAGGGCGGAGAAGTTGCCGACGAAGGTGTCCTGGAAGCGGGTCTTGTCGAGGGCGTCGGAGTAGCTGTCGATCCCGACCCGCGGCGAACACCCCCGGTCGGCAGGGCGGGCGAGGGCGGGCGCGGCGGCGGCGAGACAACCGGCGACGGCCACGGCGGCGGTGACGGAGGCGAGGAGCGGGCGCAGACGCATGGGGGACACGGTAGGGGGGCGGGGATGGAGGCCGGGGGGACTCGACGTGAACTCCGGTCTTCACATCATCTCCTCATGCACCCCTCCTCGGCGCTACGGTTCATCACGTAGCAGGGAGTGCGACGTACGTCACAGATCGACGTCGTCCGGCAGCTCCGCCTGCGTGAAAACAGCTGCACGTCCTGGGGGGACAGCATGCGCGAGATGGCCAAGGGCGCGAACGTGGGCCTGGCGGACCTGAGTGACGACACCGGATCGGTGATCGTGAGCCTGCGCTGGAGCAGCGCCACCGGAGACGGGGACGCCGACGTCTCGGTGATGCTGCTCAACGGCGACGGGAAGGTACGCGGCGACACGGACTTCTTCTTCTACAACCACCCCGCCGCGCCCGACGGCAGCGTGCAGTTGCTGGGCAAGGCGCCCACCGACGGGGGCAGCGAGGACCGGATCAGCCTCGATCTGACGGCGGTGCCGACGGACGTGGAGCGCATCGTGGTGGCGGCCAGTCAGTACGGCGGGGCCTGCTTCGGTGAGCTGGACGACCTGCGGGTGACCGTTGCCGACCGCGGCGGCGAGACGCTGCTCGGTTTCTCCATCGACGACGCCGGTGTGGAGAGCGCCTTCCTCTTCGGCGAGTTGTACCGGCGGGGCGAGGAGTGGAAGTTCCGGGCGATCGGCCAGGGGTACGAGTCCGGACTGGCCGGTCTCGCGACCGATTTCGGCATCGACATCGTCGACGACAGCGCCGACGAGGAAGCCGCCGAGGGCGACCCCGGATCCGGGCCGGCCGCGGTGGAGCAGGAGCCGGCGCCACAGGCACCGCCCTCGGCGGCAGCCGTGCCGCGCGCGACGCTCCCCGCGCAGGACGCACGCGGGGATCAGCCCGGCGCGGGGACGACACCCCAGCGCGCCCCTGGGCCACGGACCGCCAAGAAGAAGGTCACGCTGCCCAAGGTGGCGAAGAAGTCCCTCGCGGAGAACGAGGCGTGGCGGCCGGCACGGCTGTTCCCCGCACCGACGCTCAAGAGCGACAAGGAGCGTGAGTTGCGGGCGACGTCCGTCCTGCTCTCGGTGATGGCCGAAGTGCCGGAGTTCGGGCGGCGGCTGACGGCGCCTTTCGGCGCGCCTGCCGGTCGCATGCAGACGTTCACCGAGGTCACGCTGCCCCACGGAGAGACGCCCAGGCGTCCCGACGGGGTGATCCGCGTGGAGCGGGCCGGGAAACTGTGGACGGGTCTGGTCGAGACGAAGACCAACGGGAACCCGCTGCGGCCCGAGCAGGTCCAGGACTACATGGACATCGCCGCACGGCGGGGCTACGAGGCCGTGATCACGCTGTCCAACGACGTCGCCCTCGAAGGGTGTCCCCCGGTGGCGGCCAAGACCGACGGACGGCGCAAGCACAAGGTGGCCCTCTGGCATCTCTCGTGGGCCGAAGTGGCGCACCAGGCGCAGATGCTGATCCGCCACGAAGGCGTCGGCAACGCCGCACACGCGTGGCTTCTCCAGGAGCTGCTGTCCTACCTCCAGCACGAGAACTCCGGCTGCCACGGATTCCAGAACATGGGGCCCGCCTGGGTGCCCGTGCGCAACGGCATCGACACGGAGACCCTCTGCCAGGGCGACCGGCGCGCCATCGAGGTGGTGGAGAGCTGGGAGCAGCTCATCCGCCAGGTCTGTCTGCGCCTCGGGGGCGAGCTCGGCCAGAAGGTCCTGCCGGTGCAGCGCGCCACGCGGGGCGTCGATCCGCGGACACGCCGCGCCGCACTCGCCGACGGGCTCTGCGAGGACGGCCGGCTGACCGCCGAACTGCGCATCGACAGCACACCGGGTGTTCTCACGATCGTGGCCGATCTGCGGACCGGCAAGCTGCGGACCTCCATGGAGGTCCGGGCCCCCGAGGGCAGCTATCCCCTCACCTCGGCGAAACGACTGCTGCGCATGCTGGCCGAGGCACCGGCGGATCTGCATGTGGAGACCCTGGTGGAGGGGGGCCACGGACCGCGCGGCACGCTGGAGCGCCTGCGCCCGGAGCCGGCCGACATGCTGCCGAAGGACGGCACCCGGGCGACGGGTTTCCGGCTGTCGCTGTTCAAGGGCATGGGCGTCACGCGTGGCAGTGCCGAAACGGGATTCATCCGCAGCGTCGACGACGTGGTGGACCGGTTCTACGCCCAGGTGGTCGCCCAGCTGGGCCCCTTCGAGCGCCGTCCGGCGGCCCGGTCGCAGCCCGCGGAACCGGCCGTCGCGGGGGCCGGGGCGTAGGAGGACGGGGCGGGGGCCGCCGGCAGACCCTGGGATCGGCGCCGGCACGGGACTGCGGGCCGGGGCGGCCGGCGGACGGGCCCCCAGGCCCTCGGGCGCAGGCGCCTGCCGGCCCGGGGCCCTGAAGCCTGCGTGGCCGGCGGAACGCGGCCCTGCCGCAGCGCCCGGCACCGCCGCCCCGTCCCCCGACCAGACCCTCACCTGATGCCGGGATCGCGGGGACGCGGCAGGGTGGGCTCGGCAGGAACTTCCCGCACAGACGAGGATCATCCATGTCCGTGACCCACTCCCGGCGTCTCGCCGGTGCCGCCGGGGCGGCGTTCCTGGTCGTCGCCGTCGCGGGGTGCTCCGGCCTCGGCCGCAACGCCGCGGGCACCCTCGCCTACGAGACCGCCGACAAGCGGCATGTGAGCGTGTCGAACCCCCTGGTGACGGGCTGCCACCGGCTCGACGCGCCGGGAGCCGTCTCGGTCACCAACAACACGCTGGTGGACCTCGTGCTGTACCCGACCCAGGACTGCACGGGCGAGGACACGATCTATCTGCCCACGACGGTGTCGGACATCATCGCGCCCGGCGCCCGCCCCTGGCAGAGCTACACCATCGTCCACTGAGCCCGGCCGTCGTCCCTCTCAGGCGTCCCGCCGGGCGAGGGACCGGCCCCCCGCCCACAGCGCCGCGCCCACCCACAGCGCCAGCACGCCGAGACCGCTCCACGGGCCCAGCGTGCCCGTCGCGTCCTGGAGCAGGATCTGCCGGCCCGCGCGGTCGGGGAGGAACTCCACCGCGCCTCCGTCCTCGGAGAGGTCACCGATGACGAAGGACAGCATCAGCAGGAAGGGGATGAGGAGGCCCATCACCGCGGGCGCGCTGCGGAGGACGGCCGCGAGGCCGGCCGAGAACAGGGTGATGAGGCACAGGAAGATCCCGCAGCCGACCACCCCGCGCAGAGTTCCGGGGTCGGTGAGGGTGAGGCCGCGGTCTCCGAGGAAGGACTGACCGGCGAGGAAGCAGGTCAGGCTGGTGAGAAGGCCGACCCCCAGGGAAAGCGCTCCGACGACCGCGAGTTTCGACAGCCAGAACAGCCCTCTGCGCGGCATCGCGGTCAGGGAGAGGCGGATCGCGCCGCTGCGGTACTCCCCCGCGACGGCCAGGGCTCCGAAGCTGATGGCCGCGATCTGGCCGAAGTCGAGCCCGAAGAAGGACGTGCGCAGCGGGTCGAAGTCCGGCCGCGCGGACTCCTGCGGGTCGAGGGTGGCGCATGCCAGGACCGAGAAGGCGACCGTGGCCACGAAGACGGCGGCGAGCGTGGCGCACAGGGACCGCACCGAGCGGATCTTCAGCCACTCGGCGTGCAGAACGGGCTTCAGGTTCACGGTCGTACCTCCTGGCCGACCGGGCGGGTGACGGCGAACTCGGTCCGGTCCGCGGTGAGGGCGAGATACGCCTGTTCCAACGTGGCGTGCTCTCCGGCGAGTTCGAGGATCGGGATGCCTTCCTGCGCGGCCAGCGGGCCGATGTCCGTCACCCGTGCGCCGTCGACCGTCCAGGTGCCGTCCTCGCCTGCGACGGCGGTGTAGCCCTTGCCTGTGAGCACGGTCCGCAGCCGCTCGTCGTCGGTGGTGCGCAGTCGTACCCGTGGCGTGGTCCAGGTGTCGATGAAGTCCCGCATGCCGGTGTCGGCGAGCAGCCGTCCCCGGCCGAGGACGACGAGGTGGTCCGCGAACGAGGCCGTCTCGCCCATCAGATGGCTGGAGACGAGCACGGCCCGGCCCTCCGCGGCCAGCTGCCGCATCAGCTCGCGGATCCAGATGATGCCCTCGGGGTCGAGGCCGTTCGAGGGCTCGTCCAGCATCAGGACCGCCGGGTCGCCGAGCAGGGCCGCGGCGATGCCGAGGCGCTGGCGCATGCCGAGCGAGAACGTCCTGATCCGGCGGTGCGCGGCGGAGGCGATCCCCGACTGCTCCAGCACCTCGTCGATGCGCCGGGGTCCGATCCTGCCCGCCGCGGCGAGGATGCGCAGATGGTCGCGGGCGGTACGGGAGCCCTGCGCGGCCTGGGCGTCGAGCAGCGCGCCGACGTGGCGCAGTGGTTCACCGATCGCCGCGTAGGCCCGTCCGCCGATGGTGGCGGTGCCGGACGTGGGGCGGTCCAGGCCGAGGATCAGCCGCATGGTGGTCGACTTGCCGGCGCCGTTCGGCCCGAGGAAGCCGGTGACCCGGCCGGGGTGGACGGCGAACGTGAGCCCGTCCACGGCCCGGGTCGCCCCGTACCGCTTGGTGAGGTTGGTGACGTCGATGCTGGTCATGGGACCAGCGTGGCCGCCGGCCACGGCCCGTGGCCTCCCCCGCCGGTGGAAAGAGGCTCCCCCGCACGGGGGAGCCGCCCCGGCCCGGCCGCTGGCACGATGACGGGATGTTCCTCGGCCTCCTGCGTCCGCTGGCCCGCCCGGTCACCTACACCCGCTGGCTGCATCTGATCATCGGCACCGTCTTCTTCGGCATGTACCTGTTCGTGGACGAACACCGGCTGTACATCCCCTTCGTACTGCTGGGACTGGTGGGGCTCGTGCCGGCGGTACGGCTCGCCGAAGGCCTCCAGGCGCGGCTGCTGCTGTCGCCGCACGGCTACAAGGACGCGTCCTCGGGCATCGCCGCCGCGTCGTCCGCCACCTGGGCCGACCGGGGGCGCACGGCGCTGTGGCTGGAGATCCGGCTCGGGCTGGGACTGCTCTGCGGTCTGGTCACGGTCCAGTTGCTGGGGGCGGTGGTGGACCTGGTCTCGGCGGTGTCCGGACCCGGCCCGGCACGGGTCCTGACGCTCCGACTGCCGGGCGGCCACTGGTGGTACGCGCTACTGGTACCCCTGCCGCTCGCCGCGCTCGCGGCCTTCGTGGTGGGCGCCGGGGAGCTGGTCACGGCGATCGCCCGGCGGCTGCTCGGCCCCTCCGCGGCGGAACGGCTGGCCGCACTGGAGGAGCGCACCGAGCAGTTGCTGGAGCGCAACCGCATCGCGGGCGAGCTGCACGACTCGATCGGGCACGCGCTGACGGTGGCGGTGGTGCAGGCGGGGGCGGCCAGGGCCGCGGGGAACGCGGAGTTCACGGACCGCGCGCTCGGTGCCATCGAGGAGACCGGGCGGGCGGCGCTGGAGGACCTGGAGCGGGTCCTGCTGGTGCTGCGGGAGTCCGGCCAGCCGGTGGGCAGCCGCCCGACGCTGGCCGACGCGGACCGGCTGCTGGAGTCCGCGCGCGCGTCCGGCGCGGAGGTGGTGGCGGAGGTGAGCGGGCCGCTGGCGCTGGTCCCCGGGCCGGTCTCCCGGGAGGGGTACCGCATCGTGCAGGAGGCGCTGACCAACGTCCTGCGGCATGCGGGCCCGGTGCCGACGCAGGTGCGGATCGAGGTCGCCGCCGGCCGGCTGGAACTGGAGGTGAACAACTCCCTGGTGGAGCCCGCGACTTCAAGCGGCCGCGGCAGCGGGCTGCGCGGTATGCGGGAGCGGGCCGCGCTGCTCGGCGGCCACGCCACGGCCGGTCCGCACGAGGGCCGGTGGAGGGTGCGGGTCGGCCTGCCGCTGGACGGCCTACGCTGACCGGGTGCCGATCTCCGTACTCCTCGTCGACGACGAACCCCTGGTCCGGGCCGGGCTGCGGGCCGTCCTGGAGGCGCAGCCGGACATCGAGGTGACCGGTGAGGCGGCCGACGGCGCGGCGGTGATACCGCTGGTGCGCCAACTGCGCCCCGATGTGGTGGCGATGGACGTCCGGATGCCCCTGCTCGACGGCATCGAGGCGACGCGGGCCGTGCTGCGGACGGTGGCCGACCCGCCGAAGATCCTGGTCATCACGACCTTCGAGAACGACGAGTACGTCTACGAGGCCCTGCGCGCCGGCGCCGCGGGCTTTCTCCTCAAGCGGGCCCGCCCCACCGAGATCGTGCACGCGGTCCGGCTCGTCGCGGAGGGCGAGTCGCTGCTCTTCCCTGCCGCGGTGCGCTCTCTGGCCGCGGAGTACGGGAGCGGCACCGCCCGCGTGGCGATGGAGCGCGCAGCGCTGACCGAGCGCGAGGCGGCGGTGCTGCGGCTGATGGCACGCGGTCTGACGAACGCGGAGATCGCCACGCAGTTGCTCGTCGGCACGGAGACGGTGAAGACCCATGTCAGCGCCGTGCTGGGCAAGTTGGGGGCACGGGACCGCACCCAGGCGGTCATCGCCGCGTACGAGTCGGGGTTCGTGACACCCGCCTGAGCGGCCGCGAACAGACCTGCGCCCCGCCGCTCTCGGGGGAGTGAGCGGCGGGGCGCAGGGGTTCGGTACGGGCCGGTCCGGACGACCGGCCCTCAAAGACCGGCCCTCAGAGGTGGGTCGGCGCGAACATCCTCAGGACCGCCGGGAGGACGACCACCGACGGGCCGGGCTCCGCGAAGGACTTGGCGAGGTCCTCCGTCAGCGATTCGGGCGTCGTACGGACGGCCGGCACACCGAAGGACTCGGCGAGAGCCACGAAGTCCGGACGGGCGAGCTCGGTGGCCGTCGCCTCGCCGAAGGCATCGGTCATGTACTCGCGCAGGATGCCGTAACCACCGTCGTCCACGATCAGCCAGGTGACGGGGAGTTCGTACTGCCGGGCGGTGGCCAGTTCGGCGATCGAGTACATCGCCCCGCCGTCGCCGGAGACCGCGAGGACCGGCCGGGTCGGGTCGGCGGCCGCCGCGCCGAGGGCGGCGGGGAAGCCGTAGCCGAGGCCGCCGGCGCCCTGAGCCGAGTGCATCGTGTTCGGGTGGCGGGCGTCGAACGCCGACCAGGCCCAGTACGCCAGGATCGTCATGTCCCAGAAGCTGGGCGAGGTGTCCGGCAGGGCTTCCCTGACGGAGGCCAGCAGCCGCTGTTCCAGGGTGAGTTCCTGGGCGTCGATGCGTTCGCGCACGGCCGCAAGGACCGTGCGCACCCGCTCGGGCGCGGTCTCGTCCTGACGGGGCTCCACCGTCTCCAGCAGGGCCGACAGCGCGAGCCGCGCGTCCGCGTGGATGCCGAGGCAGTCGTGGTTGGAGCCGAGCTTGCCGGCGTCCGCCTCGATCTGGATCACCCGGCCGCGCGGGGCGAACGTGTGGTAGTTCGAGGACAGTTCACCGAGACCGGAGCCGACGACCAGCAGGACGTCGGCGTCCTCCAGGAAGTCGGTGGTGTGCCGGTCCTCCAGCCAGGACTGGAGCGAGAGCGGGTGCTCCCAGGGGAAAGCGCCCTTGCCGCCGAAGGTCGTGACGACCGGGGCGTTGATCCGCTCGGCGAGCGCGAGCAGCTTGCCGCAGGCGTCGGAGCGCACGGCACCGCCGCCCGCGATGATCGCCGGACGCCGGGCGTTCGCCAGCAGATGGGCCGCCACGGCGGTCAGTTCGGGCCTCGGCACGACCTCGTCGGGGGTGGCGTCCATGGCGGTGACGACCGGCAGTTCCGTCTGTGCGAGCAGGACGTCCTGCGGGATCTCGACCCAGACCGGCCCGTGCGGCGCGGTGAGCGCCGACTCCCAGGCGGCGGCGATCGCCGAGGGGATCTGGGACTGGGTACGGGCCGTGTGGACCGACTTCACCACGTCCCGGAACGACGCCTGCTGGTCGCGCAGTTCGTGCAGATAGCCGTGGCGTCCGCCGCCGAGTCCGGCGCTCGGCACCTGGCTGCCGACAGCGAGCACCGGCGCGGAGGCGGCGGCCGCCTCCTGGAGCGCCGCCAGCGACATCAGCGCGCCGGGTCCGGTGGACAGCAGCAGCGGGGCCACCTCTCCGGTGATCCGGCCGTAGGCGTCGGCGGCGAAGCCGGCGTTGTTCTCCACGCGCAGCCCGACGTAGGAGAGCGACGAGCGGCGCAGGGCGTCGAACATGCCGAGCGCGTGCTGGCCCGGCAGCCCGAAGACGGTGGTGGCGCCGAGGCCCTGGAGCGTCTCGACGACGAGGTCACCGCCGTTGCGCCCGGCCGGCGGGTTGAGCGCGGCCTGCGTCTGCTGCGGTGTGGGCCGCAGGACGATGTCGTGGTCGTGCGTCACTTCGCCCCGCCCGTCTCGCGAGCGGCGGCGATCTGCCGGGACATGATCGTGGTCAGCTCGTACGCCGTGTGGGAGGCGGCGACGGAGGTGATCTCGGCGTGGTCGTACGCGGGGGCGACCTCGACGACATCGGCGGAGACGAGGTTGCAGGAGGACAGGCCGCGCAGGATCTCCAGCAGCTCGCGGGAGGTCATGCCGCCGGCCTCGGGGGTGCCGGTGCCGGGAGCGTGCGCCGGGTCGAGGCAGTCGATGTCGATCGAGATGTACAGCGGGCGGTCGCCGATGCGGGCGCGCAGCTGGTCGGCGACCTCGTCGGCGCCCCGGCGGTAGACGTCCGCGGAGGTGACGATGCCGAAGCCGAGCTTCTCGTCGTCGGTGAGGTCCTGCTTGCCGTAGAGCGGCCCGCGGATGCCGACATGGGAGAGCGCCTCGGTGTCGAGGATGCCCTCCTCGACGGCGCGGCGGAACGGGGTGCCGTGCGTGTACTCGGCGCCGAAGTACGTGTCCCAGGTGTCGAGGTGCGCGTCGAAGTGCAGCAGCGCGACCGGGCCGTGCTTCTTGGAGACGGCGCGCAGCAGCGGCAGCGCGATGGTGTGGTCGCCGCCGAGGGTCATCATCCGGGCGCCGGTGCCGAGCAGGTCGTCGGCGGCGGCCTCGATGGTCTCGACGGCCTCGTTGATGTTGAACGGGTTCGCCGCGATGTCGCCGGCGTCGGCGACCTGGGCGAGCGCGAAAGGCGAGGCGTCCTGCGCCGGGTTGTAGGGGCGCAGGAGCCTCGACGCCTCACGGATGGCGTTGCCGCCGAAGCGCGCGCCGGGACGGTAGGAGACCCCGGCGTCGAAGGGCACACCGACGACGGCGACGTCGGTGGTGCCGACCTCGTCGAGCCGTGGCAGCCGGGCGAACGTGGCGGGTCCGGCGTACCGCGGGATGCGGGACGAGTCGATCGGGCCGCGCGGCTGCTCGTTGCTGCTCATGTGAAATGCCTTCTTTCCTACGCTTCGTTGCGGTTACGACTGTAAGGCTTGCCGTTCGGATCGTGCCGGGCTCGCGTGCCCTGGCACGCACGCTGACCCGGCCTGATCCGAACGAAGGACCTAGCTGGGGACCGGAGCGGCCTCGGCCGGCGTCTCTTCCTCGCCGCCGCGGCCGGCCAGCCGCTCGCGCCAGTTCGCGAGCGTCGCCTCGTCGGTCGGCGGGGTCACGAGGCTCACGACGACGTAGACCGCGAGCGAGGCGAGCAGCCCGTAGTAGATGGGCTCGTTGGCGAGGATGCCGTACGTCGCCATCAGACCGATGACCGAGAGACCGCCGACGATCACCGCGGCCAGCGCGCCGGCGACGGTACCGCGCTTCCACAGCAGCCCGCCGAGGATCGGCACCAGCAGCCCGCCGACGAGCAGGTTGTAGGCGACGGTGAGGGCCTCGACGACGTTGTTCAGGGCGATGGCGATACAGATGACCGCGATGCCCATGGCCAGGATGAACATGCGGTTGTCCTTGACCTCGTCGGCCTCGCCGTGGTCCTTGGCGCCGCGTGAGGTGAGCCCGCGCAGCCGCGACCAGATGTCGTTGTTGGCGACGGTGGCGCAGGCGATGAGCGCGCCGGACGACGTCGACATGACAGCGGCGAGGGCGGCGGCGAGCACCAGACCGCGCACACCCATGGGCAGTTCGTCCTTGACGATGGTCGCGAACGCGTCGTCGGCGTTGGGCAGCTTCGGGTAGAGGACCTTGGCCGCGGTACCGATCACGGCGCCGGCGAGGGCGTAGACCAGGCAGTAGGTACCGGCGACGGTGCCGCCGTAGCGGGCGACCTTGTCGCTGCGCGCGGTGAACACCCGCTGCCAGATGTCCTGGCCGATCAGCATGCCGAAGGTGTAGATCAGGACGTACGTGAAGATCGTCTCGCCGCCGATGCCCAGCGGGTCGAAGTACTCGGTGGGCAGCTTGGCCTTCATCTCGCTGAAGCCGCCGGCCTTGACCACCGCGATGGGCAGCAGGAGCAGGAGCACACCGATCGTCTTGACGACGAACTGCACCATGTCGGTGAGGGTGATCGACCACATGCCGCCGAGCGTGGAGTACGCGACGACGATCGCGCCGCCGAGGATGATCGACGCGGTGCGGTTGATGTCGAAGAGGACGTCGAAGATCGTCGCGTAGGCGATGGTCGAGGTGACCGCCAGCATCAGGGTGTACGCCCACATCACGACACCGGAGATGAGACCGGCCCGGCCGCCGTAGCGCAGGTCGAGCATCTCGGAGACGGTGTAGACCTTCAGCCGGGCGATCCGCGCCGAGAAGAACACCGAGAGCGCGAGCAGGCCGAGGCCGATGGTGAAGACCATCCACGCGCCGGAGAGGCCGTACTTGTAGCCGAGGCCGACGCCGCCGATGGTCGAGGCGCCGCCGAGGACGATGGCGGCCATGGTGCCCGAGTACATCGTGGGGCCGAGGCGGCGGCCCGCGACCAGGAACTCACTCTTGGACTTGGCGCGGCGCATGCCCCACCAGCCCATGCCGAGCATGCCGGCCAGATAGACGACGATCACTGCGTAGTCGACAGCCATCGGCTTTCCCTCCGTCTCGTCCCCCGGGTCCTCAGGTCTTGTCGACAGCTGACGCTAGGTGGCCGGAAAGAAACGCTGAAGTGTACGTTTCATCCATTGTCGACCTCGTCTATGGATGGACTGTCCATGCCGGAGACCGCAGC
Organism: Streptomyces sp. NPDC058685; assembly: GCF_042714725.1. Classification (NCBI taxonomy): domain Bacteria; kingdom Bacillati; phylum Actinomycetota; class Actinomycetes; order Kitasatosporales; family Streptomycetaceae; genus Streptomyces; species Streptomyces sp. NPDC058685. Next base: position 19,447 of record NZ_JBHXSL010000058.1, on the reverse strand, counting down.
GGCACCTCCCACCCCACCGGTCCCCCTGACCGCACTGCTGGCCCGTGAGGATCTCGGCCTGCGCCAGATCGCCGGGCCGCGGGAGCCCGGTGCGGTCATCCACATGGTGCACACCTCCGAGATGGCGGATCCCTACCCGTATCTGCTCGGCGGAGAGCTGCTCCTGAGCGCGGGCGTACTGCTGGAGGATCCCGACCGCTATGTCTCGCGCATCGTCGCGGCGGGGGCGGCGGCGCTCGGTTTCGGCGTCACGCCGGTGTACGACACGGTGCCCGCCGAGCTGGTCGAGGCGTGCGACCGGCACGGTCTGCCGCTGCTGGAGGTGCCGCCGCCGACCACCTTCACGGCCGTGGCCCGGGCGGTGTGGCGGTTGATGGCGGAGGCACGCCACCGCGAGCTGCGGAGGGTGACACAGGCACAGCAGGGCCTGGCCGCGGCGGCGGCCCGTCCCGACCCGGTCCCGGCGGTCCTCACCCAGCTGGCGTCCCGGGTCGGCGGCCAGGCCGTGCTGCTGGCCGCGGACGGTACGGAGCTGTCGGCCGCCGGCCGCGCCCCGTCCCCGGAGGTCCGCCGGGCCCTGGCTCGGCTCGCGGGGGTGGTGGGGCCGGGCAGCCCGCCCGTACCGGACGCCGGGGAGGGCAGTGCCCGTCCCGCGCCGAGTTCCGCCAGCGACACCGTCGACGGCACCCATCTCGCCGCGTACGCCCTCGGCGGCAGTCAGGGTCTCGTCCTCGGACTCTGCGCGCCCGGGCGGGAGCCGGGTGACCACACCGTCGCCGGGGTGGCCGTCGTCCTGCTGTCCCTGCTCACCGCGCCCCACCAAGGCGTCGACGCGACGGGCCGCAGCGCGGCCCTCGTACGGCTGCTGCTGGGGGCCGGACCCGCGGAGGCCGCGTCGCTGCTGGGTGCCGAGCGGTGGACCGTGGTGCACGCGCGCGGCGGGCGCGGCACACCCTTCGACGCCTCCGCGCTGGGAGCCGCGCTCGGCAGCGCACTCGTGGACCCGGCGGGCGACGGCACGGTACGGATCCTGGTGCCGGCCGACCGCGAGGTGACCGCCCACCCGGGCTGGGTCCTCGGCGTGAGCGACCCCGTGGCACCGGAGGATCTCGGCGCCGCCGACACCCGCGCGGCACGGGCGCTGCACCGGGCCATGGCCACCCGCGGCGAGCTGGTGCGCCATCGCGGCACCTCGCTCGCCGCACTGCTCTCGCCCGAGGAGGCTGCGACCCACGCCCGGCTGCGCCTCGCCCCGCTCGCGGACTCCCCCGCGCTGGTGGAGACCCTGCGCACCTGGCTCTCGCTGCACGGCAGCTGGGACCGTACGGCGGCCGCGATGGAGGTCCACCGCAACACGGTGCGCCAGCGCATCAGCCGCTGCGCGGCGCTGCTGGACGAGGACCTGGACGACGCGGACGTACGGATGGAGCTGTGGTTCGCGCTGCGCTGGCTCTGAGGCGCGTCGGGCGGTCCCCCGGTGTGTGATGTGCGCGACCACCGCGGGACCGCCCTGGACAGGCTTGACAACCGCCCGGTAACTTGGCCTGAGCAAGCGCTTAGACATCGACGAAGGAGGGCGTCCCGTGCGCCGCACCGTTTTCAACGAGGACCACGAGGCGTTCCGGGAGACCATCCGGGCCTTCATCGAAGCCGAGGTCGTTCCGGTCTACGACGAGTGGTTCGCCGCTGGTCAGGCACCGCGCGACTTCTACCACAAGCTCGGTGAGCTGGGCGTCTTCGGCATCCGCGTGGACGAGGAGCACGGCGGCGCCGGCATCGAGTCGCACAAGTACGAGGCCGTGATGTACGAGGAGACCGCCCGCGCGGGCGTCTCGTTCGGCGGCTCCGGTGTGCACGTGCTGCTCGGCCTTCCGTACATCAAGTTGCTCGCGTCCGATGAGCAGAAGAAGCGCTTCCTGCCGAAGTTCGCCACCGGCGAGGAGATGTGGGCGCTGGCGATGACCGAGCCGGGCACCGGCTCCGACGTCGCGGGCATGAAGACCACCGCCAAGCTCTCCGAGGACGGCAGCCACTACGTCCTCAACGGCGCCAAGACCTTCATCACCGGCGGTGTGCACGCCGACCGCGTGATCGTCTGCGCCCGTACGTCCGCGCCCCGCGAGGACGACCGCCGCTTCGGCATCTCCCTGTTCGCGGTGGACGCCAAGTCCGCGGGCTACTCGGTTGGCCGCAAGCTCGACAAGCTCGGCCTGAAGGTCTCCGACACCGCCGAGCTGGCCTTCGTCGACGTCAAGGTCCCGGTCGAGGACCTCCTCGGCGAGGAGAACAAGGGCTTCTACTACCTCGGCCAGAACCTGCCGTCCGAGCGCTGGGGCATCGCCTTCGGTGCGTACGCGCAGGCCAAGGCCGCCGTGCGGTTCGCCCAGCAGTACGTCCAGGACCGCACGGTCTTCGGCAAGCCGGTCGCCTCCTTCCAGAACACCAAGTTCGAGCTGGCCGCCTGCCAGGCCGAGGTGGACGCCGCCGAGGCGGTCGCCGACCGCGCCCTCGAGGCCCTCGACGCGGGCGAGCTGTCCCCCGCCGAGGCCGCGTCCGCGAAGCTGTTCTGCACCGAGGTCGCGCACCGTGTGATCGACCGCTGCCTCCAGTTGCACGGCGGCTACGGCTACATGAACGAGTACCCGATCGCGCGCCTGTACGCCGACAACCGCGTCAACCGCATCTACGGCGGCACCAGCGAGGTCATGAAGTCGATCATCGCGAAGTCCATGGGTCTGTAAGGGCAGTTACCTTCCTTCCATGAGCACAGCACTCGACGACCTGCTCGATCTGCTCGACCTGGAGCAGATCGAGCAGGACATCTTCCGGGGCCGGTCCCGTTCCGCGGTCGTGCCCCGGGTCTTCGGCGGACAGGTCGCGGCCCAGGCGCTCGTCGCCGCGGGCCGCACCGTCCCCGACGACCGCACCGCGCACTCCCTGCACGCGTACTTCCTGCGGATGGGCGACCCCGGCGCACCGATCGTCTACACGGTCGACCGCATCCGTGACGGCCGTTCCTTCACCACGCGCCGGGTCGTGGCCGTCCAGCACGGCCAGCCGATCTTCCATCTGTCGGCCTCCTTCCAGACGTACGAGGAGGGCCTCGACCACCAGTCGGAGATGCCGGACGCGCCCGCGCCCGAGACGCTGCCGACGGCAGCCGAGATCATGCCCGCGTACGCGGAGCACTTCGTCGACCCCGGCATCGTCGAGCGGATGCTGGAGGCACGGGCCGCGGTCGATCTGCGCTATGTCGACGCGCCGCCGTACGGCAGCGTGGGCAAGCCGAGGAAGCCCCGTTCCCAGGTGTGGTTCCGTGCCAACGGCAAGCTGGCCGACGACCCTCTGCTGCACGTCTGCCTCGCGACCTACGTCTCCGACATGACGCTGCTCGACTCGGTGCTGCTGGCGCACGGCCGCGGCGGCTGGGCGGTCGGCGACGTGGTCGGCGCCTCGCTGGACCACGCGATGTGGTTCCACCGGCCCTTCCGCGCCGACGAATGGCTCCTGTACGACCAGGAGTCCCCGTCGGCATCCGGCGGCCGGGGCCTCGGCCAGGCCCGGATCTACACCCAGGACGGGCAGCTGGCCATCTCCGTCATCCAGGAAGGCGTGGTGCGGGTCCCCCGCTGACCTCGGGCAGCAGCTCCCGCAGACCGGCCCGGAAGGTCGGGCAGTCCAGCAGGGTGGGGTGCCGGCAGGTCAGGGCGTGGCCGATGCGCGCCCGCGCCGTGCGCATCTCCTCGATGCGCCGGTCGATCTCGTCGACCTTCCCCGCGAGGCGCACCCGGACCTCCACCGGCGGCCCGGCCAGCAGCTCGGAGAGCTCGGCCAGCGAGAAGCCGGTGGCCCGGGCGCCCACGATCAGCGCCACCCGGTCGAGGACCTCGGGCCGGTACGTCCGGCGCAGGCCGTGGCGCCCGGCCGGCTCGACCAGGCCGAGCCGCTCGTAGTAGCGCAGGGCGGACGGCGCCACGCCCGTGGCCCGTGCCACCTCGGCGATGTCGAGAAGTCCGCCCTCCTCGGGCCCGTCCCCGCCCCGCCGCCCGTCCATCGGTGTGCGCACCGCCCTCTCCCGGTTGACTTGAAGTGAGCTTCAGGTGCCACGGTACGCGGACGGGCGGCACCGGGGCGTAACTCGCGGGCCCCGGGCCGAGGGAGCGGATGATGACGACACGGACGAACCGGATGCGCGGCGTGGCCGTCGCGGCGATCGCCGCCCTGCGGCACCCGCTGGACGTGGCCGACGAGTTCGCCGACGTCCAGGAGGCGACCCGGCGGCACCGGCGCGCGCACCGCTGCGGCGCGTACGCGTACGGCGAGGGATCGCTGCCGGCGACGGTCGCGGCGGCGGTCGGCGCCCGCCGGATCGTGGAGGTGGGCACCGCGCTCGGGTACACCGCCCTGGCCATGGCGCACGCGGCACCGCACGCGCGGGTGGAGACCATCGAGAGCGACGCGGAACACGTCCGCCTCGCCCGGGACCAGATCGCCGGCCGCGGGTGCGCCGACCGCGTCGACGTCCTGCACGGCACCGCCGAGAGCCTGCTGCCCGGTCTCCCGTCCGACGGCTACGACCTGGCCTTCTTCGACGGGTTCACCCCGACCGTGGAGGTCGTCGGGCAGCTGCACCGGCTGCTGCGCCCCGGCGGCACGCTGCTCGCGGGCAATCTGATCCTCGGACCGTCGCCCGCGGTGGGCCGTCACCTGGGCGATCCGGCCCGCTGGCGGACCCATTCCCTCGGCGAGACGGCGCTGTGCGTGAAGCGCGGGTGAGGCGGGGCCGAGCAGGGCGGCGGCGCGGTGCCTACCGGCCCGCCAGCCCCGCGGCGTCCAGCAGGTACTCGGTCATCGGGTCGTAGAACCGCGGGTCCGTGACGTGGTCGTCCAGCGGGACGGTCACCTGGAGGGTGCCCTCGGCCTCCCCGATGAACAGCGCGGGGTCGTTGCAGTCCGCGTACCCGACGGAGTCGAGCCCCCGCTGGCCCGCGCAGCCGGCCCAGCCGTGGTCGGCGACGACGAGGTCGGGCTGCGGGCTGCCCTCGCGCTCCAGGCCGTCGAGGATGGCGGCCATCGGCGCCGGGGAGTGGGTGTGCCACAGCGTGGCCCCGCGCTCCAGCATGGCGACGTCGGCGAACTGGAAGACCATGCCCTCGTCCGCGGTGAGCCCGCCCGGAATCCGGACGATCTCGCAGCCGGCCGCCCGCAGTGCGTCCGCGGTTCTCCGGTGCACATCGAGCAGCCCGCCCGGGTGCCCGGTCGCGAACAGGACGCGCTCCTGCCCGGCGACGGCCTTGCGCAGCCGCCCGGCCATCCGGTCCAGGGCGTCGACGGTCAGCTCCGGGTCGATGGTGTCCTGCCCGACCCGGTACTGCGGATCGTCGTTGACACCGCACCGCTCGGCCATGACGGCCAGCACGTCCTGCTCGTCCGTCCAGCGGTCGCCGAGCTCGAGACCCAGCCAGTAGTGACGGTCGCCGTTGGCGAGCTTGCGGTAGTGGGAGAGGTTGTTGTCGCGCGGTGTGGCGACGTCTCCGGCGATACGGGTGCGGACGAGATGGTCGACAAGGGCGGCACGGCTGGGTATCGGCATACCTCCCATTGTGCCGTCAGCCGCCGTCGCCGCGCGGGCCGTCCCGTACCCCGGACGGCCGGGGCGCCCCGCGCGTCAGGCCGTGAGCGAGGCGAAGGCTCCGTGCGCGAGGCGCCGCAGCAGGGTCTCGGTCGCGGCCCGGCCCGGCAGACCGCTGCCGTACGACCCGAGGTGCGGCGTCGAGTTGAGCAGGCCGAAGACCGCGTGGACCGCGGCGCGCGCCTCCGACTCGGCCACCTCCGGGTGCAGTTCGCGCACGGCCGTCACCCACAGCTCCACGTACTGCCGCTGCAACTGCCGCACCAGCTTGCGGTCGCTGTCGCGCAGCCGGTCCAGTTCGCGGTCGTGGAGGGTGATCAGCGGGCGGTCGTCCAGTGCGAAGTCGATATGGCCGTCGATCAGCGCGGCCAGCAGCACCTCGGGGTCCGCCGGCGACTCCTCGACCCGTAGCCGTCCCCCGCTCAGCAGCCGCTCGCTGATGCCCACCAGGAGCTCGGCGAGCATGGCGTCCTTGCCCGGGAAGTGGCGGTACAGGCCGGGGCCGCTGATGCCGACCGCCGCCCCTATCTCGTCGACCCCCACGCCGTGGAACCCGCGCTCGGCGAAGAGGCGAGCGGCCTCTTTGAGGATCTGCTCGCGGCGGGTCGGCGCATCCGTCCTGGTGCTCATGCAGCCGATTCTAGACAACACAGTTAGCGCTCGTTAACCTGAGGGAAACGCGTTAACGCTCATTAACCGAAAGTCGTACGGGCAAGGGGGCTCGACACGATGCAGCAGGCACCCGTGCTGACCAGCACGGCAGACCCCGCATCACCGGCCTGGCAGGCCAATGAGGTCGCACATCAGGAGCTCGCCGACGCCCTGCGCGCCAAGCTGGCCGCGGCCCGCCTCGGCGGCGGGGAGAAGGCCCGCGCCCGGCACACCGCCCGCGGCAAGCTGTTGCCGCGGGACCGCGTGGACACCCTCCTCGACCCGGGTTCGCCCTTCCTGGAGATCGCTCCGCTCGCCGCCGACGGGATGTACGACGGGCAGGCACCGGCCGCCGGTGTCATCGCCGGTATCGGCCGCGTCAGCGGCCGCGAGGTGGTGATCGTCGCCAACGACGCCACCGTCAAGGGCGGCACCTACTACCCGATGACGGTCAAGAAGCACCTCCGCGCGCAGGAAGTGGCGCTGGAGAACCGTCTGCCCTGCGTCTACCTCGTGGACTCCGGAGGCGCCTTCCTGCCCATGCAGGACGAGGTCTTCCCCGACCGCGAGCACTTCGGGCGGATCTTCTACAACCAGGCCCGCCTGTCCGGCGCCGGCATCCCGCAGATCGCCGCCGTCCTCGGCTCCTGCACGGCCGGCGGCGCGTACGTCCCGGCGATGAGCGACGAAGCCGTGATCGTCCGCAACCAGGGGACGATCTTCCTCGGCGGCCCGCCGCTGGTGAAGGCCGCGACCGGCGAGGTCGTCACGGCCGAGGAGCTCGGCGGCGGCGAGGTGCACTCCCGCGTCTCCGGAGTCACCGACCATCTCGCCGAGGACGACGCGCACGCGCTGCGGATCGTGCGGAACATCGTGGCCACCCTCCCCGAGCGCGGCCCGCTGCCCTGGTCGGTCGAACCGGCCGAGGAGCCGAAGGCCGACCCGGCCGGGCTGTACGGCGCGGTGCCGGTCGACTCCCGCACTCCCTACGACGCGCGCGAGATCATCGCCCGGCTCGTGGACGGCTCCCGGTTCCAGGAGTTCAAGGCCGAGTTCGGGCAGACGCTGGTCACCGGCTTCGCACGGATCCACGGTCACCCGGTCGGCATCATCGCCAACAACGGCATCCTCTTCTCCGAGTCCGCCCAGAAGGGCGCGCACTTCATCGAGCTGTGCGACCAGCGCGGCATCCCGCTGGTGTTCCTCCAGAACATCTCCGGCTTCATGGTCGGCCGCGAGTACGAGGCGGGCGGCATCGCCAAGCACGGCGCCAAGATGGTGATGGCCGTCGCCTGCACCCGGGTGCCGAAGCTGACGGTCGTCGTCGGCGGTTCGTACGGAGCGGGCAACTACTCGATGTGCGGCCGCGCCTACTCCCCCCGTTTCCTGTGGATGTGGCCCAACGCCAAGATCTCGGTCATGGGCGGCGAGCAGGCCGCGTCGGTCCTCGCGACCGTCAAGCGCGACCAGTTGGAGGGCCGCGGCGAACAGTGGCCGGCCGAGGACGAGGAAGCGTTCAAGGACCCGATCCGCGCCCAGTACGACCAGCAGGGCAACGCCTACTACGCGACGGCCCGGCTGTGGGACGACGGCGTGATCGACCCGCTCGAGACCCGTCAGGTGCTCGGACTCGCCCTGACCGCCTGTGCCAACGCCCCGCTGGACCGCAACGACGGCACCCAGTCCGGCTTCGGCGTCTTCCGGATGTGAGGGGACCCCACACGATGTTCGACACAGTCCTTGTGGCCAACCGGGGCGAGATCGCGGTCCGGGTCATCCGCACCCTGCGCGCCATGGGCGTGCGCTCGGTCGCCGTCTTCAGCGACGCGGACGCGGACGCCCGCCATGTGCGGGAGGCGGACACGGCGGTCCGTATCGGCCCGGCGGCCGCCGCCGAGAGCTATCTGTCCGTGGAGCGACTGCTGGAGGCCGCCGCGCGCACCGGTGCGCAGGCGGTCCACCCGGGGTACGGCTTCCTCGCCGAGAACGCGGGCTTCGCCCAGGCGTGCGAGGACGCGGGCCTCGTCTTCATCGGTCCGCCGGCCTCGGCCATCTCCCTGATGGGAGACAAGATCCGGGCCAAGGAGACGGTACGGACGGCGGGTGTCCCCGTCGTGCCCGGCTCGTCCGGGTCCGGTCTGACGGATGATCAACTGGCCGACGCGGCACGCGAGATCGGTATGCCCGTCCTGCTGAAGCCCTCCGCGGGCGGCGGCGGCAAGGGCATGCGGCTGGTGCGCGACGCGGCACAGCTGGCCGAGGAGATCGCGGCGGCCCGGCGGGAGGCCCGCTCCTCCTTCGGCGACGACACGCTCCTGGTGGAGCGGTGGATCGACCGGCCCCGCCACATCGAGATCCAGGTCCTCGCGGACGGCCACGGCCGGGTGATCCACCTGGGCGAGCGGGAGTGCTCCCTGCAACGGCGCCACCAGAAGATCATCGAGGAGGCGCCGAGCGTCCTGCTCGACGAGGAGACCCGCTCGGCCATGGGAGAGGCGGCCGTCCAGGCGGCCCGCTCGTGCGGCTACCGGGGCGCGGGCACGGTCGAGTTCATCGTCCCGGGCAACGACCCGTCCTCGTACTACTTCATGGAGATGAACACCCGTCTCCAGGTCGAGCACCCGGTCACCGAGCTCATCACCGGGCTGGACCTGGTGGAGTGGCAGCTGCGGGTCGCGGCCGGCGAACACCTGCCGTACGAGCAGAAGGACATCACCCTCACCGGGCACGCCCTGGAGGCGCGGATCTGCGCCGAGGACCCCTCGCGCGGCTTCCTCCCCTCCGGCGGCACCGTGGTGGCGCTGGAGGAACCGCACGGCGACGGTGTGCGCACCGACTCCGGTCTGACCGCCGGGACGGACGTGGGCAGCACGTACGACCCGATGCTGTCGAAGGTGATCGTGCACGGCCGCGACCGGGCCGAGGCCCTCGCGCGGCTGCGCCGTGCCCTCGCGGACACGGTCATCCTCGGCGTCCCCACCAACACCGGTTTCCTGCGCCGGCTGCTGGCCCACCCCTCGGTGGTCTCCGGCGACCTGGACACGGGCCTGGTGGAGCGCGATCTCGCCACGCTGCTTCCCGAGGGCGTGCCGGACGAGGTCTGCGCGGCCGCGGCACTGCTGTCGGCGGCCCCCGGACCGGCGCCGACCGCGGCGGGCTGGGTGGATCCGTTCGGTGTCCCCGACGGCTGGCGTCTGGGCGGTGTACCCGCCTGGACCGTCCACCACTTCCGTCTCCCGGGCCACGAGCCGGTCCGCATCCGCACCCGCGGGTCCGGCACGGGCACGGAGATCGCGCTGGACGACGAGCCGGCCGGACGGTCCGCCCGGATCGTGTCCCGTGCGCCGGACCGCGTCACGGTGGAACTGGACGGCGTCACCCACACCTTCGGCTTCGCCGTAACGCCGGACGGTGTCTGGCTCGGGCGGGACGGCGACTCCTGGCACGTCCAGGACCACGACCCCGTCGCGGCCTCCCTCAGCGGCGCCGCGCACGCGGGCGCCGACACCCTCGCCGCCCCCATGCCGGGGACGGTCACGGTGGTGAAGGTGGCCGTCGGGGACGAGGTCGCCGCGGGCCAGAGTCTGCTCGTCGTCGAGGCCATGAAGATGGAGCACGTCATCTCCGCCCCGCACGCGGGCATCGTCACCGAACTGGACGTCACCCCCGGGACCACCGTGGCCATGGACCAGTTGCTGGCCGTGGTCGCCCCGCACGAGGACGCCGAGCAGGCCGGAGAGGAGGCCGTCCATGGCTGACGGACTGCCCATGGAGGTCCCCGCGCAGGATCTGCCGCCGCGGGTGCGCATCCACGAGGTGGGCGCGCGCGACGGACTGCAGAACGAGAAGACGGTCGTGCCGACCGAGGTGAAGGCGGAGTTCGTCCACCGTCTCGCCGCCGCCGGCCTCACCACGATCGAGGCGACGAGCTTCGTCCACCCGAAGTGGGTCCCCCAACTCGCCGACGCGGAGCAGCTGTTCCCGCAGCTTGAGGACGTCCGGAGCGCGGGCGTCGCGCTGCCCGTCCTCGTCCCCAACGAACGCGGTCTCGACCGGGCCGTCGCCCTCGGCGCCCGTCGTATCGCCGTGTTCGGCTCGGCGACGGAGACCTTCGCGCGCAGGAACCTCAACCGCACTGTCGACGAGTCGCTCGCCATGTTCGAGCCGGTCGTCGCCCGCGCCAAGGACGACAAGGTCCATGTCCGCGGCTATCTCTCCATGTGCTTCGGCGACCCCTGGGAGGGGCCGGTCCCCGTCCACCAGGTCGTGCGGGTGGCGAAGGCGCTGATGGACCTGGGCTGCGACGAGTTGTCCCTCGGCGACACCATCGGCGTCGCGACCCCGGGCCATGTGCAGGCCCTGCTCGCCCAGCTCAACGAGGAGGGTGTGCCCACCTCCGCGATCGGCGTGCACTTCCACGACACCTACGGCCAGGCGCTGGCCAACACCCTCGCCGCGCTCCAGCACGGCGTGACCACCGTCGACGCGTCCGCGGGCGGCCTCGGCGGCTGCCCCTACGCGAAGAGCGCCACCGGAAACCTCGCCACCGAAGACCTCGTATGGATGCTTCACGGCCTCGGCATCGAAACCGGGGTCGATCTCGGCCTGCTCACCGCCACGAGCGTGTGGATGGCCGAACGGCTGGGCCGTCCCAGTCCGTCCCGCACCGTTCGCGCCCTCTCCCACAAGGAGTGACACCCATGTCCCTGGACCACCGGCTCACCGCCGAGCACGAGGAACTCCGCCGTACCGTCGAGCAGTTCGCGCACGACGTGATCGCGCCCAAGATCGGCGACTTCTACGAGCGCCACGAGTTCCCGTACGAGATCGTCCGCGAGATGGGCCGTATGGGCCTGTTCGGGCTGCCCTTCCCCGAGGAGTACGGCGGCATGGGCGGCGACTATCTCGCCCTCGGCATCGCCCTGGAGGAGCTGGCCCGCGTCGACTCCTCCGTCGCGATCACCCTGGAGGCGGGGGTGTCGCTCGGCGCGATGCCCGTCTACCGCTTCGGCACCGAGGAGCAGAAGCAGGAGTGGCTGCCGCGTCTGTGCGCGGGCGAGATGCTCGGCGCGTTCGGTCTGACCGAGCCCGGCGCCGGCTCGGACGCGGGCGGCACCCGCACGACGGCCGTCCGCGAGGGCGACGAGTGGGTGATCAACGGCTCCAAGTGCTTCATCACCAACTCCGGTACGGACATCACGGGTCTGGTCACCGTCACCGCGGTCACCGGCCGCAGCCCGGAGGGCAAGCCGCAGATCTCCTCGATCATCGTCCCGTCCGGCACACCCGGCTTCACGGTCGCCCCGGCCTACTCCAAGGTCGGCTGGAACGCCTCGGACACCCGCGAGCTGTCCTTCGACAACGTCCGGGTGCCGCTGGCGAACCTGTTGGGCGAGGAGGGCCGCGGCTACGCGCAGTTCCTGCGCATCCTCGACGAGGGCCGCATCGCCATCTCCGCGCTGGCGACGGGCCTTGCCCAGGGCTGTGTGGACGAGTCGGTGAAGTACGCCAGGGAGCGGCACGCCTTCGGCCGCCCGATCGGCGCCAACCAGGCGATCCAGTTCAAGATCGCCGACATGGAGATGCGGGCGCACATGGCCCGCGTCGGCTGGCGCGACGCGGCCTCCCGGCTGGTGCTGGGCGAGCCGTTCAAGAAGGAGGCGGCGCTGGCGAAGCTGTACTCCTCGACGGTCGCGGTGGACAACGCCCGCGAGGCGACGCAGATCCACGGCGGCTACGGCTTCATGAACGAGTACCCGGTGGCCAGGATGTGGCGTGACTCGAAGATCCTGGAGATCGGCGAGGGCACGAGCGAGGTCCAGCGGATGCTGATCGCACGGGAGTTGGGCCTGACGGGCTGACGCACGGACTCCGGCCTCCTCCCCCGTTCCTCCGGGGCGAGGAGGCCGCTCCATGCCCGGGCCGAGGAGTCGGCCCGCCGCAGGGCTGTTCGCCGTCGTCGGCCGGACCCGCCTCTGGACAGCTTGTGAGGTTAGGCTAACCTACCCTCGAACTGACCAAGGCCGGATCGGCACATACGAAAGCGACACCATCATGCCCAACGCCCGAGCTTCTCACCTCTCCCGTCGTGGAGTCCTCGCCGCGGGTGGCGCCATCGGGCTCGGCGCCGCGCTCGTCGCCTGTGGCGGCGACGACTCGTCGGACGCGTCGGGCAAGGCCGCCGAGAAGTCCGGCCCCTGGACCTTCACGGACGACCGCGGCACCAAGGTGGAGCTGAAGGCCGTTCCGAAGAACATCGTCGCCTTCACCGGCACCGCCGCCGCGCTCCACGACTACGGCGTCGAGGTCAAGGGCGTGTTCGGCCCGACGAAGACCAAGGACGGCAAGGCCGACGTCCAGGCCGGCGACCTCGATGTGAACAAGGTCAAGGTCATCGGCAACGTCTACGGCGAGTTCAACATCGAGCAGTACGCGGCCCTCGCGCCCGAGGTGCTCATCACCAACATGTGGGCCAAGGACGACCCGTGGTACGTGCCGCCGCAGTCCAAGGACAAGATCATGAAGGTGGCCCCCAGCGTGCTGCTGTGGGCGGCCGAGACCACCATGCAGAAGGCGCTGGAGCGGCACGCGGAGCTCGCGAAGTCCCTCGGCGGTGACACCACCGGCCCGAAGGCCGCCGCCGCCAAGACCCGCTTCGAGAAGGCCGCGGCCCGGCTGCGCGCCGCCGCCAAGTCGAAGCCCGGCATCAAGGTCCTGATCGGCTCCGGCAGCGCCGAGCTGTTCTACGTCTCGGTCCCGAAGACGAGCGCGGACACCCTGTACTTCCAGGAGCTGGGCGTGAAGTTCATCGAGCCCAAGGCGAACGCCCAGGGCTTCTTCGAGGAGCTCAGCTGGGAGAACGCCGACAAGTACGGCGCCGACATCATCATGCTGGACAACCGTTCCTCCGCCCTCCAGCCGGCCGCGCTCGCCGCGAAGCCGACCTGGGCCAAGCTGCCCGCCGTCAAGGCGAACCAGGTGATCCCGCGCGTCACGGAGCCGATCTACTCCTACGACAAGTGCGCGCCGGTCCTGGAAGAACTCGCCAAGGCCATCGAGAACGCGAAGAAGGTCGCCTGACCATGACGACGACGGCCGAGACCGCCCCGTTCCGCTTCTTCCCGATGGAGGTGACCGGAACGAGGCGGCTCGGCCCGTCCCTGGTCCGCGTCACCTTCGGCGGCGAGGAACTCAGGGACTTCGCCGCCGGGGGCCGCGACCAGTCGCTGTCCCTCTTCCTTCCGCACCCGGGGCAGGACGCCCCGGTCGTACCGGTCGACGCGGGGGACGGCAGTGCGGTGTTCGCGGCCTGGCGCGCCCTGCCGGACGACGTGCGCGCGGTGATGCGCTCGTACACGGTGCGCGAGCAGCGCCGGGCGGGCGACGGCAGCAGCGAGGTCGACATCGACTTCGCCGTCCACGAGGACGGCGGCCCGGCCTGCCGGTGGGCCGAACAGGCCACGCCCGGACAGAAGGTGATGGTGCTGGGCCCGGCGGTCGCCGACAACACCTCGGTGCGCTGCCGTCCGCCGCAGGACACCGACTGGGTGCTGATCTGGGGCGACGAGACGGCCCTGCCGGCCGCGGCGGCGATCCTCGAATGGCTGCCTGCCGGCACCCGGGCGCACGTCTGGCTGGAGGTTCCGCACGCGGGCGACCGCTTGGACCTCACCACCGCGGCGGACGCCGAGATCACCTGGCTGGTGCGGGAGGAGAACGCTCCGACCGCCGTGGAGGCGGTCCGCGCGGCCGAACTCCCCGACGGCGCCGGCTACGCATGGATCGCCGGGGAGTCGGGCAGCGTCAAGGCGCTGCGCCGCCACCTGGTGGGCGAGCGCGGGATGGACCGCCGCCGGGTGACGTTCGTCGGCTACTGGCGCCGCGGCGTGAGCGAGGACGGGCTGCGCGAGGAGCCCGCCGAGGCAGCCGACGAGGCGTGAGCAACGCCATAACGGGCGGGGCCCCTGAGGGGGGCGGGTCGGTTGGTGTCTGAAGTTAGGTTAGGCTAACCTTACTTCGACGTCGCCCACTCGCCCCCCTCGCCCGTTCCGAGGGGTGACCAAGTCCCCGCATCCAGAAGGACATTGCATGCGCTCGCACCTGCTCAACGACGCGACAGCCGAGAGCTACCGGCTCTCGGTCACCGAAGGAGTCGACCGGGTTGCGAGCCGACTGGCAAGAACCCGGCAGCCGTTCAGCGGAGTCTCACCCGACGAACTCGCCCCGGTGATCGCGGCCGTCGACCTCGACCGGCCGCTCGGCGACACCTCCGCGGCCCTGGACGAGCTGGAGCAGGTCTACCTGCGGGACGCGGTGTACTTCCACCACCCGCGCTACCTCGGACACCTCAACTGCCCCGTCGTCATCCCGGCCGTCCTCGGCGAGGCCGTGCTCTCGGCCGTCAACTCCTCGCTGGACACCTGGGACCAGAGCGCGGGCGGCACGCTGATCGAGCGCCGTCTCATCGACTGGACCGCCCAGCGCATAGGCCTCGGTGAGGCCGCCGACGGCGTCTTCACCAGCGGCGGTACCCAGTCCAACCTCCAGGCACTGCTGCTCGCCCGCCAGGAGGCCAAGACCACGGACCTGGAGCGGCTGCGCATCTTCGCCTCCGAGTGCAGCCACTTCAGCGTGCAGAAGTCCGCGACGCTCCTCGGGCTCGGCCCCGAGGCCGTCGTCTCGGTCCCCGTCGACCGCGACAAGCGCATGCAGACGTTCTTCCTCGCCGCCGAACTGGAGCGCTGCGCCCGCGAGGGACTGGTCCCCATGGCGATCGTCGCCACCGCCGGCACCACCGACTTCGGCTCCATCGACCCGCTGCCCGAGATCGCCGAGCTGGCCCAGCAGTACAGCACCTGGATGCATGTGGACGCGGCGTACGGCTGCGGCCTGCTGGCCTCCCCCACCCGGCGCCACCTGCTGGACGGCATCGAGCACGCCGACTCCGTCACCGTCGACTACCACAAGTCCTTCTTCCAGCCCGTGAGTTCGTCCGCGGTGCTGGTCCGGGACGCGGCCACGCTCAGCCACGCCACGTACCACGCGGACTACCTCAACCCCCGGCGCACCGTCGAGGAGAGGATCCCGAACCAGGTCGACAAGTCCCTCCAGACCACGCGCCGTTTCGACGCGCTCAAGCTGTGGATGACCCTGCGCGTGATGGGCGCCGACGGCGTGGGCTCGCTCTTCGACGAGGTCTGCGACCTCGCCGCGACCGGCTGGGAGATCCTCGCCGCCGACCCGCGCTACGACGTCGTCGTCCAGCCGCAGCTCTCGACCCTGGTCTACCGCTACATCCCCGAGGCCGTCACCAGCCCCACCGAGATCGACCGCGCCAACCTCTACGCCCGCAAGGCGCTGTTCGCCTCCGGCGAGGCCGTGGTCGCGGGCACGAAGGTCAACGGCCGCCAGTACCTCAAGTTCACCCTGCTCAACCCCGAGACGACGGCCGACGACATCGCCGCCGTACTCGACCTGATCGCCGGCCACGCCGAGCAGTACCTGGGAGAAAACCTTGTCCGTGTCTCGTGAGCCCCATGAGTCCCGTGAGCCCCACGATTTCATCGGCATCGGGCTCGGGCCCTTCAACCTCGGCCTCGCCTGCCTGACCGAGCCGATCGACGAGCTCAACGGCCTGTTCCTGGAGTCCAAGCCGGACTTCGAGTGGCACTCGGGGATGTTCCTCGAAGGCGCCCACCTCCAGACGCCGTTCATGTCGGACCTGGTGACCCTCGCGGACCCGACCTCCCGCTACTCCTTCCTGAACTACCTGAAGGACAAGGGACGGCTGTACTCCTTCTACATCCGCGAGAACTTCTATCCGCTGCGCACCGAGTACAACGACTACTGCCGCTGGGCCGCGGCCCAGCTGAGCAGCATCCGCTTCAGCACCACCGTGACCCGTGTGGAGCACGAGGACGGGCTGTACGTCGTCCACACCGACGCCGGTGAGCGGCTGTACACCCGCCGCATCGTGCTGGGCACCGGCACCCCGCCGTACATCCCCGAGCCCTGCCAGGGCCTGGACGGCGACCTGCTGCACAACTCGCGCTATCTCGACCACAAGGAAGCGCTCCAGCGCAAGGAGTCGATCACGCTGGTCGGCAGCGGCCAGAGCGCCGCGGAGATCTACTACGACCTGCTCTCCGAGATCGACGTGCACGGCTACCGGCTCAACTGGGTCACGCGCTCCCCGCGGTTCTTCCCGCTGGAGTACACCAAGCTGACGCTGGAGATGACCTCCCCGGAGTACATCGACTACTTCCACGCGCTGCCCGAGGCCACCCGCTACCGCCTGGAGTCCCAGCAGAAGGGGCTGTTCAAGGGCATCGACGGCGAGCTGATCGACGCGATCTTCGACCTGCTCTACCAGAAGAACCTGGCGGGCCCGGTCCAGACGCGACTGCTGACCAACTCGGCCCTGCACCGTGCCTCCTACGAGAACGGCGTCTACACCCTGGGACTGCGTCAGGAGGAGCAGGGCAAGGACTACGACCTGCACACCGAGGGCCTGGTCCTGGCCACGGGCTACCAGTACGTCCAGCCCGCGTTCCTCGGCCCGGTCTCCGACCGCATCCGCAGGGACGGGCAGGGCCGCTTCGACGTGGCCCGCAACTACTCGGTCGACACCGCCGGCCGCGAGATCTTCCTCCAGAACGCCGCCGTGCACACGCACTCGATCACCTCGCCCGACCTGGGCATGGGCGCGTACCGCAACGCCTACATCATCGGCGAGATGCTCGGGTCCGAGTACTACCCCGTCGAAAAGTCCATCGCGTTCCAGGAGTTCTCCGTATGACGTTCACCGTCCGCCCGCTCGATCCTTTCGCCGACGCCGAACTGGTGCACGGCTGGGTGACCCATCCCAAGGCCGCCTACTGGATGATGCAGGACGCCAGACTTCAGGACGTCGAGCGCGAGTACATGGCGATAGCCGCCCATGAGCACCACGACGCCTTCATCGGGCTGAGCGACGGCGAACCCGTCTTCCTGATGGAGCGCTACGACCCGCGGTACGTGGAGCTCCAGGGCCTGTACGAGGCCGAGCCGGGCGATGTGGGCATGCACTTCCTGGTCGCGCCGACCGACACACCGGTGCACGGCTTCACCCGCGCCGTGATCACCGCGGTGATGGAGACGCTGTTCGCGGACCCGTCGACCCGGCGCGTGGTCGTCGAACCGGACGTGCGCAACACGGCCGTGCACGCGCTCAACGAAGCCGTCGGTTTCGTACCCGTACGAGAGATCAAGAAGCCGGAGAAGGACGCGCTGCTGAGTTTCTGCACCCGCGACCAGTTCCTGGCTGCACGAGGAGTGACGGTATGACCCTGTCCGACGCCGTGGCACATCTGACGCCCGAACTGTGGGAAGAGGCGAACCGGCAGCTCGTCCGCAAGGCGCTCGCGGAGTTCTCGCACGAGCGGCTGCTGACGCCCGAGGCGCTCGACGGCGGGGCCGAGGGCGCGGGCGAGCGCCGCTACCGGGTCCTGAGCGACGACTCCGCGACCGAGTACCGCTTCGCCGCACGCCGGTTCGCCCTCGACCACTGGCAGGTCCGCGCCGACTCGATCACCCGCCACCGCGACGGGACCGAACAGCCGCTGGACGCGCTGGAGTTCTTCATCGAGCTGCGCGCCTCGCTGGGGCTCAGCGACGAGATCCTCCCGGTGTATCTGGAGGAGATCTCCTCCACGCTCTCCGGGACCGCGTACAAGCTCGCCAAGAAGCCGATGACCTCCGCCGAGCTGACGGGCGCCGGGTTCCAGGCGATCGAGACGGGCATGACCGAGGGCCACCCCTGCTTCGTGGCCAACAACGGCCGGCTCGGCTTCGGTGTGCACGAGTACCTCTCGTACGCCCCGGAGACCGCGAGCGAGGTCCGTCTGGTCTGGCTCGCGGCCCGCCGCGACCACGCCACCTTCACGGCCGGCGCCGGGCTCGACTACGAGACCCTGGTGCGCGACGAACTCGGTGAGGCCCAGCTCGCCCGTTTCGCCGCGCGGCTGGACTCCCTCGGTCTCGACATGGCCGACTACCTCCTGCTGCCCGTGCACCCGTGGCAGTGGTGGAACAAGCTCTCCGTCACCTTCGCCGCCGAGATCGCCCAGCAGCGGCTGGTGTGCCTCGGCAACGGCGACGACGCGTATCTGGCCCAGCAGTCGATCCGCACGTTCTTCAACGTGACCTCGCCGGCCAAGCACTATGTGAAAACCTCGCTCTCCGTGCTCAACATGGGCTTCATGCGCGGCCTTTCGGCGGCGTACATGGAGGCGACCCCGGCGATCAACGACTGGCTCGCGCACCTGGTCGACAGCGACGACGTCCTCAAGGCGGCGCGCTTCTCGATCATCAGGGAGCGGGCGGCGATCGGGTACCACCACCGCCAGTACGAGCGGGCGACGAACCGGTACTCCCCGTACCGCAAGATGCTCGCCGCGCTGTGGCGCGAGAGCCCGGTGCCGACGCTGCGGGACGGCGAGCGGGTGGCCACCATGGCCTCCCTGCTCCATGTCGACCACGACGGCGCGAGCTTCGCGGGCACGCTGATGGACGAGTCGGGCCTCGCGCCCGCGGAGTGGCTGCGCGGCTATCTGCACGCGTACCTCACGCCCGTGCTGCACAGCTTCTACGCCTACGACCTGGTCTACATGCCGCACGGCGAGAACGTCATCCTCGTCCTCGACGAGAAGGGCGCCGTGCAGCGCGCGGTCTTCAAGGACATCGCCGAGGAGATCGCGGTGATGGACCCGGACGCGGTGCTGCCGCCGGCGGTCGAGCGCATCCGCGCGGACGTCCCGGACGACATGAAGCTGCTCTCCATCTTCACGGACGTCTTCGACTGCTTCCTGCGCTTCCTGGCGCCGGCGCTGGTGTCGGAGGGGCGGCTGGACGAGGAGACGTTCTGGCGGGCGGTCGCGGACTGTGTGCGCGCCTACCAGGAGTCGGTGCCGCACCTCGCGGACAAGTTCCGCGAGTACGACATGTTCACCGACGAGTTCGCGCTCTCCTGCCTCAACCGCCTCCAGCTGCGCAACAACAAGGAGATGGTCGACCTCGCCGACCCGGCGGGGGCGCTCCAGCTGATCGGCACCCTGGAGAACCCGATCGCGCGCTTCTCCCGCTGAACCGGGCGGGCGCCGGTGTGGGGGGGGTCCCCCCGGGGAC